>CAZHWC010000021.1:11873-35182 GCA_964535975.1 uncultured Proteiniphilum sp.
TAGCACATATGGAAGACATTACTCGTCCGACTGTAGCTGCAAGTTTCTTAGGTGATGATAATCCTCTTAACCAACACAGTGATTTGATAGCTTGGAATAAGTATTATGGTTGGTATGGTGGTGGATTTGAACAGATGGGGAGTTGGGCTGATGGATTCCACAAAAGATTTCCACAATATAAGTTAGGGGTTAGCGAGTATGGCGCCGGTGCAAGTATATATCACCAACAAGAAGAACTCAAAGTTACTGATCCAACCAGCTGGTGGCATCCTGAAAATTGGCAAACTGCATACCATGAGGGAAACTGGAAAGCTATAAATGAACGTAAGTTTATATGGGGCTCATTTATATGGAACTTATTTGATTTTGGAGCAGCATACAGAACAGAGGGTGACCGACCGGGAATTAATGATAAAGGATTAGTTACGTTTGACAGAAAAGTAAAGAAGGATGCCTTTTACTTTTACAAGGCAAATTGGAATAAGGAAGAACCAATGGTATTTATTGCTGAAAAAAGAAATAGCAAGCGTAATATCAAAACAACTTCAGTAAAAGTATTTACCAACTTTTCAGAGGGTGAATTATGGCTAAACGGAAAGAAAATAGGTAGTAAAAAGGCGGATGAATATGCAACCATTATATGGAATGACATCCAATTAGAACAAGGAATTAATATAGTGGAAGTAAAAGTTGGAACTATAAAGACTCAAATGACAGATAAAGCTGAATGGGAATATATAGAATAAATTGAAGCTAACCAGCAACATTTGTTGTTATGCCTAACTCCTCTACCCTATTCGCAATCTTTCTAAGCTCATCGACAGTAATCTTTTCTATCTCTTTTGCAGGAGTTTCTCTGTCAACTGTATAAATCATTACTTCACGCGGATTTAGCTCTTTAATGAGCTCAATCCACGCAAGTACCTCCTTTTCGGTGGTGTTATCGAAGGCAGTATTGTCAAACTCTCCACGTATAAACATTGTTTGAATAACTATATTGCCCCCAAACTTCTTATATTGTTCAACTTGATTTCGAACAGAATAAGATGGAGAATTGGGTCTGTCGATTAACCTTACCGTTGCGTCAAATGCAGAATCTAGTTTCAGTATATTATTATCTACCTTTTTTAGGGCTCTTACAACAGACTCTTTGTTTATATGCATACCGTTTGACAGAACACTTATCTTGGAATTAGGAAAGTAGGAATTTCTTAGTTCGATTGTATCATCAACAATTTGTTCAAATTCGGGATGCATTGTAGGCTCTCCATTTCCCGCAAAGGTAATAACATCCAGAGGTGTGTTACTATCTTTAAGATGTTTCATTTTATCCTCCATTGCGGCCCTTACGCTAGAACTAGTTGGAAGCTTTGTTTTGGTTCGGAAGTCTTTATTGAACCCACATTCGCAGTAAATACAATCAAAAGAACATAGTTTACCGTCATAGGGTAATAGATTTACACCAAGAGATGAACCTAATCTCCTACTTTTGATTGGGCCAAATATTATTTCATTAAATAAGATTGTGGACATTTTTTACTCTAAGTCTTCGTCTTTTACTTTATTCTTTGTGATAGGAACTTCACGCTTAACACTTTGACTAAGTGATATCATAGTTTCAGTTGCAACAACACCGGGTATCTCCTGAATTCGATTATTGAGCAAATCCATTAAATGTTCATTGTCTTTGGCAAATAGTTTTACTAATAGTGTATAAGGACCTGTAGTATAATGACATTCCGTTACTTCAGGTATCTTTTCAAATTCAGGTATTACGTCTTTATACATAGAACCCTTTTCTAACTTAACTCCGATATAAGCATTTGATGCATATCCCAAAACCTTGGGGCTTATATGATATCCGGAACCGGTAATTACATTATTCTCAACCATTCGCTGCACTCTCTGATGAATGGCAGCCCTTGAAACGCCACATTGTTCGGCTACATCTCTAAAAGGAATACGAGCATTTTGAGAAATAATCTCTAGAATCTGCCTATCAAGCTTATCTATTTTTTCCATTGTGTCATATTTATTAATTATGTTCCAAAGATAATAAATAAGTAATTAAAAAGTATCATTTTGAGATAATATAACAACTTACAAGTGACTATATGTCTGAAAAACTATAAGTATTGTGTTATATTCTTACAAAACGAAAGAATAATTTATTTTTGAATTAAAAATTCAGCAAGCTTAACATCAAACGAAGTAGTAATTTTAAAATTCATATCATCTCCCTCTACAAGTCTGATTTGAATATTTACAGCATCAGCAACAGAAGCATCATCAGTGAATTTTGTTTCAAAAGGAACATTGTATGCATTTTTAATTTTAGAAGCAGGAAATACTTGTGGCGTTTGAACTATTCGAATTTTAGAACGATCAAACGGGATGCTGTCGTATCCTTTCATTATACGAATACTATTTTTTTCTTCTATAACGGGAATAACACCACAATCATAAATCTTTGACTCGCGGTAGCAATTATCAATAATACTCCTTGATACAAATGGGCGTGCAGCATCATGGATTCCAACAATAGAATTATCTGAAACGGACATTAATCCGTTGCGTACTGAAGCAAAACGAGTATCACCACCTATTACGACTTGATGACTAATAATAAAATTATATTGCTTGCATAGGTTAGTCCATAAGTCATTATATCCTTCTGGCAAAACAATAATTATTTCAATATCATTATCAAATTGATAAAAAGCATCAATAGTGTGCATTAGAACCGGCTTACCTCCAACTAGTTGAAACTGTTTTGGAATATCACCGCCAGCTCGAAGGCCCTGCCCACCTGCTACAATAACTACACTGTTAGACAATTTAAAGTTCATATTCTAAATATCATTTAATAGTTTCTGTAACTCCTCATCTGTTGAAGTAAGCTTTTGTGAACAAAAGTCAATTAACAGAGATGCACGCTTAACCTTTTCAGTTAGAGTATCTACATCAAGATTACCTGACTCTATAGACTTAACAATCTCTTCAAGCTCCTTTTTTGCGTTCGTATATGTCATAGATATTGTATTCATAAAGTACATTTGTTTTGTAGTATGTTTATAAAGTGCTGATCGAATAAATTATTATCAGCTACTTTTGCGATATAACTGATTTAACACTTCCATCATAGAATTTTGTTTCAATAGTATCATCAACTTTTGCTTGTGCTGCAGATTTTAGTATTTTCCCATTATGTAGGGTAAGTGTATATCCCCGCTTCAAAATATTTTCTGGTGACACCATATTGATATATTGAGTCTTTCCATCAATAAAATGCTTTTCATTATTTAGTTGAAACATAACATAATGCTTTAAAACAGTTGTTAGTTGTTTTATTTGAGACTTTTCCTGATTAATGAATATATCTGATGTATGCCCTACTAATCTTGAAATATCATAAATGCGTTTTTGTTCATTTTCAATGAGTGCTTTACTTGTTTGAATCAATCGCTGTTTTAATTCATATAAATGTGATACTGAAGCAGTCATTTTATTAATAAGGTACTCTGCTGCAGCTGTGGGTGTCTTAACCCTTGTATGAGCAACTGCATCAACAACTGTTATATCACGCTCATGCCCTATACCACTAATTATTGGTAAAGGAAATTGTGCACAGTTTGATGCTAGTTCATACGAATCAAAACTACTTAAATCTGATGAAGAGCCTCCACCACGAATAATTACAACAGCATCAAAATTATCAACATGTTCATATATCCTATCTAATGCAGCGATAACTGATGACTCAGTTAAATCTCCTTGCATTATGGCAGGAAACAGCTTTGTGTAAAAAATAAAGCCATAGCTGTTATTCACTAATTGGTCATGAAAATCTTCATACCCGGCAGCAGTTGGTGAAGAGATAACTGCTATTCTGGTTGCTATTTCTGATATCTCAATCTCTTTATTTAGTGAAATAACACCATCAGCTTCAAGTTGCTTAAGAATCAATTGCCTATTACGGGCAATCTCCCCAACAGTAAATGATGGGTCAATATCAACAACAGATAAAGAATAGCCGTAAAGCTCGTGAAATACAACAGATACTCTAACCAAAACACTAAGGCCAGAGGTAAATGGCTGACCGGTTTGTTCCTCAAAATAGGCTGACAATAATGTGTAAGTATTTGCCCAAATAACAGCACGTGCACGGGCTATCAAATTTTGATTTTTAAGATCTTTTTCTATAAACTCTAAATAACAATGTCCACTCTGATTTTTTCTGACATCACTAGTTTCAGCACGAACCCAATATGTTTCAGGTAGATAATCAAGAAGTGCATTCTTGACCTGAAGATTTAGCTCAGTCAATGAAAAAGATAAATTATTCATGAATTACATTTTTAATTTTATAGTTCTTTGAATATGAGGTGCATTTAGAATTAAATATATAGAGTTTTCAATTATTCTAAGATCATCTCCAAGAATAATATTCAAAACATTATCTGAAAATACCTGTTGAGAAAGCAATTTTAAATTTTCATCAATAATTGAAACCGTATAAGTTGAAGGATTAAACTTGTCATCTTTTATAGTAATATTAAGTCCCACTTTATCAACCATAGAGATAGACAATAGATCATCTTCATAGCCATTGTCGTTTAGATGAAGCGATGATAAAACTCTTTCCATAGCAATCTTAACATTCGGAATTCCATTTCCATATATAGAGTCGGGATTATGGTATCTATCTGATGATTCTCTTATAACTTTTAATAATTCACCTCTATCCAATTTCGGATTTATTGACCATAAAGATGCAATAATGCCTGCAACGAAGGGAGAGGAAAATGATGTTCCAAAAGCAGGAGTGATTTGCCCACTGTGACTAATAGTTATTGTTCGTTGTCCTACGGATACAATATCAGGTTTTATTCTATTATCAGCGGTAAGTCCAACTGAGCTAAATCGAGAAATAATACTGTCTGTACCGACTGATCCTACTGTAAGAGCATTTTTTGCATCCCCCGGAACAGATATTTTTCTCCACTTTTTATTACCTTCATTACCGGCACTAGTAACAATTATCATACCCTTATCATAAGCTAAGTCTGCAGCAATTGACATTAATGATGAACGCCCATCAAGCTGTTTGTGTGTATAATTAAGCTGACTATCATCAAAGTTGTTGTATCCTAACGAACTATTGATAACATCCACTCCAATACTATCCGAATATTCAACAGCTCTTACCCAATAATCTTCCTCTACAGGAAATTCAGAAGCAACTTCTTCTGATTGAAAAAGATAAAAATTTGCAGAAGGAGCAGAACCCATAATTTTTCCTGGCACTATTGATGAGATTGTTGAAAATACACGAGTGCCATGATCACTATCAACCAGTAATTTACCTTCTGGAACAAAGCTCTTATATTCAACAATATTACTGGAAGCAAAATACGGAATTACATCTACATTTGTGAATCCTGCATCTATTACGGCTATATTGATTCCTTTTCCAAGAAAACTATAATCATATAAAATAGTTGCATCATGAATATCAAAATGCGACTTTGAGAACCCCATAATATCGCTAGTGTCTTTTTGAGAATAATCTTGGGATACTAGTCTTGGACGCAAAGGTATTTCTTCTCTCGTTTCCGGACCCTTCCATACATATTTAACTGAATCAACAAATGAAAGATCTGAAATATTGTTTATCTGATTACTATCTGAAAGTTGCACTACAATGGTCTTAAACCATTTACTATGCGTAACTACCTTGCCACCAGATAATGATATTAAATTAAAATAATCTGCGGATATGGGTAAATCTGATTCGTTAACGGTTACCCCTTGTCTATTCTTTCGATCAATAGCCTGCTTAGAAAGAAATTTTTCAGGTTCCAAAGTTTTGTATTCTGTAATTCCTTTGTCTTTTAGATATACCCTGAATTTATAGCTTTGTGCTGATTGCTGCGGGAATAATGAAGAAGTGATTAAGAATAATATAAAAGAAAATACTGCTTTTTTCATTGGTAGATTAAATTACATAAAATTATTTCGATTCTTTTCTCTCCGTTTTAATATAAAATGAAGTACAATTGACAATACTAATGAGCCAATAAGTACTCCCCAAAACTGACTCATACTTTCTCCTCTTTTCACATATTGCGGATATCCAATAATTGCCATTACTATTGCATAAATAGCTAAGGCTACAGGTAAATAAATAATTTTTTTACTACGTCGGGGCATTGTTCGTAATTTAAATAATAAAACCAACCAACCTAGTTCTATTAGGTATGGCTGGTAATATTAATAGTACTACTAATGTATTATTTTAGCTCTTCAAGTATAGCTAATAAATATTCATATGATTTTTCAACAGCTGGAATATGAACAGCTTCATCAGGAGAATGTGCACCTGTAATCGTTGGTCCAAATGATACTATATCAAGCTTGTGCTCAACTCTAGACTGAATTATACCACATTCAAGTCCGGCATGAATTACATTTACATTTGGTCTGTGACCATATTTGCCCATATATATCTTAATCATTGTATTTAATAACTCTGAACTAGCATTTGGTTGCCAGCCAGGATAATCTCCATCAAATTCTACATGAGCTCCAGCCAAACTGAATACGCTCTCAACTGAAGAGCAGACCCATTCTTTACGGCTTTCCGATGAACTGCGAACTAATAGTTTTACATCTATACGTTCATTTGATGACTCGACTAATGCTAGGTTAAGCGAACTTTCAACAACATCAGGAAATTCGGCCAACATACTTATAACTCCATTAGGAGAGCCTTCTACTGCATTGATTAAAGCATCCTGAATCTCTACAGGTAATAATGATTCCGGAATTTCAGTTTTTTCTGCTTTGAAAGAAATAGACTCTTCAATGCCTGCATACTCTTCTCTAAATAGCGATTGGTATTCATATACCAAATCAATGAGATCATCTGATAATTGCTCCGGTATAGTTAAAATAGCAAATGATTCGCGAGGAATAGCATTACGCAAAGAGCCTCCTTTGATACTTGCCAATCTAGCTTCATAATTACTAACGACATCTTTCAAAAATCGATTCATCAATTTATTTGCATTAGCGTGACCAAGATGAATTTGAGTTCCCGAATGACCACCTTTTAATCCTGTGAGACTGATACGAAATGCAATATCACCTTTATCAATTTCCTTATCGTGTTTAAACTGGAATGTAATATTCACATCAGTACCTCCGGCACATCCAACACATAAATCTCCATCTTCTTCAGTATCTAAATTAAGCATCATAGTACCTTTAAGGAATCCTGGCTCAAGACCAAAAGCTCCATCCATCCCAACCTCTTCATCAATTGTAAAAAGCGCCTCAATTGGAGGGTGATTAACCATTCCATCTTCAAGAAGAGACATCATCATTGCACAACCCAGACCATTATCTGCACCAAGAGTTGTTGATTTTGCTTTTACCCATTCACCATCAATATATGTTTGAATAGGATCTTTTGTAAAGTCATGATCCACATCAGAATTCTTTTGTGGCACCATATCAAGATGAGATTGAATTATTATTGCAGGATGACTCTCGTATCCTTTTGTTGCTGGCTTCTTAATTAATACGTTACCAACCTTATCTTGTTGAGTTTCTAGGTTTAAGGATTTTCCAAACTCGATTACAAACTGAGTTACCTCTTGCATCCGCCCAGTAGGACGAGGTATTTGATTTAATTTGTGGAAATATTTCCAAACATTCTTAGGACTTAAGTTTAAAATTTCTGTTGTTGACATATCTATTATTTAATTTAAAGATTTAATTACCTTTGTGTAGCCAAAGATAAATAATTATCACATACTGACAATGACTTACGTAAGACCAAAAAAAAATCTGGGACAACATTTCCTTACAGACAATAATATTGCAAAAAGAATTGCTGATACTATTGATGAATTTCCGTCACTTCCGATACTTGAGGTAGGACCCGGTACAGGAATGCTAACAAAATATTTAATTAAAAAGGGCAGAGACTTAAAAGTAGTAGAGATTGATAAGGAATCTATTGAATATCTTAAAGAGAACTTTACTGAGTTAGAAGGCAAAATACTTGAGCAAAACTTCCTAACATTGAATTTATCAAAATATTGGGATAGTCCATTTTGCGTTATAGGTAATTATCCTTATAATATATCATCTCAGATTTTTTTTAAAGTTCTAGATAATAAGGAAATAATTCCTTGTTGCACAGGTATGATTCAAAAAGAAGTTGCTGAAAGAATAGCCGCAAATCCGGGCAGCAAAGCATATGGTATTTTAAGTGTTTTGATTCAGGCGTGGTATGATATAGAATATTTATTCACTGTAAATGAAGGTTCATTTAATCCCCCACCTAAAGTAAAATCATCAGTAATCAAACTTATTAGAAACAATAGGGAAAATCTAAATTGTAATGAAAAGCTTTTCAAATCTGTTGTGAAGGTTTGTTTTAATCAACGTAGAAAGATGATACGTAATCCAATTAAAGCACTATTACCTGCAGATACCCAACCATCAGACTTTTACTTATTAACAAAACGTCCTGAACAGCTTACAATAGAACAATTTATAGAGCTAACAAATTGGGTGGATAGTATGAATAAATAAATTGGGGATGTCATGAATTACATTAATATGACACCCCAAAAACTAATTAATCAAGAATATATAAATAATTAAAAATTATTTTCTTCAGTAAATTTTCCCAATTTAAGATATCTGTCATAAATTTCAGAATATGCCTTCACATTCTCATTAATAGGTTGATATTCGTATGTGAAACCTGAATTCATAGCATGTTTGGCTTCATCAACCGATAAATATAAACCTGCTGCCGTGGCCGCAAACATCGCTGCACCAAGGGCCGGAGCCTGCTCAGTACGACAGACCTTTATAGGCATATTAAGTACATCACTTAATGTTTGCATTACAAATGGTGATTTGAGAGCTATTCCACCAATACCAATCACATTATCAATTCGAACTCCTTCAGAGCGCATACGCTCAACAATAGCACGTGAACCAAATGCTGTAGCCTCAACTAATGCTCTAAAAATACGAGGAGCAGAACTACCCAAAGTTAATCCTGAAATAGTACCTTTCAGTAACTGATTTGCATCAGGAGTGCGGCGTCCATTCATCCAGTCAATAGCAATAATAGTACTTTCGCCCAAAGGAATCTTTTCTGCTTCGGCAGTTAGTGCAGGTATAATCTGAGATGAAACTTCCGACTTAATCTTTTCTTTTGTTGCATCATCAATTATAGAAGATTTTGACAAAATTGATTCAATAGGAAATTCTAATACTCGCTTAAACCATGCATATATATCTCCAAAAGCCGACTGTCCTGCCTCTAGACCAATCATACCGGGAATTACAGAGCCATCTACTTGACCACATATTCCGTTTATTAACTTATCTCCTATCTCTTCATATGGTGCTACCATTATATCACATGTAGATGTTCCTATAACTCTTACAAAAGTATATGGCTCAATATTAGCTCCTACTGCTCCCATATGACAATCAAAAGCTCCACCTGCCACTGTAACGTCTGTAGATAAGCCTAACCTGTCTGCCCATTCCTGGGTTAACTTACCAACAGGCTTTTCTGCAGTTTCAGTATAATCAAGAAGTCTATCACGAAAACCTGACAATAATGGGTCTAAAGTTGTAAAAAACTCCTCACTAGGTAACCCACCCCACTTTTCATTCCACATTGCTTTATGTCCTTGAGCACATCTACTTCTTACAATATCCGCAGATTTACTAACACCAGTAAGTAAAGCAGGCATCCATTCACAATGTTCAACTAGAGAAAAAGCTGAGCGTCTTACTTTCTCATCTTTTCTAAGTATATGTAAAGCCTTTGCCCATATCCATTCAGATGAATAAACTCCACCTTCATATGATGTATAATCAAATTCCCACTTCTTTGCCAACTCATTTATTTCTGCTGCTTCCTGAACTGCTGTATGATCTTTCCAGAGGACAAACATTGCATTTGGATTATCAGCAAATTCTGGCAATAAAGCTAATGGAGTAGCATCTTCATTTACGAATGCGGGAGTACTGCCGGTAGTATCGAATGCTATCCCAACAATATTTTGTGATATACCTTTAGGACATAACGAAATTGCCTCTTTTACAGAAGCCTCTAGCACTTCAATATAATCAAGAGGATGTTGTCTATACTGATTAATTGCCGGATCACAATACATTCCTTTTTTCCATCGAGGATAGTATTTAACAGAAGTAGCTATCTCTTCTCCTGTATTAGCATTCACAACTAATGCACGGGCAGAATCACTACCATAATCTATACCAATAACAAATTTGTCTGTCATTACATCAATGCTTTATTTAATAAATAGTATACTTCATTGAAACGAAGTTCTTTCTTAAATCCTGATATAGTAGTATCTTCATCGATAACAACAAGTTCTATTCCAGCAATATCTGCAAAATCTTCCATATACTCTTCAGTAAGTGCATATGAGAAGCTTGTATGGTGAGTACCTCCAGCCAATATCCATGCTGCAGCTCCAACCTCAAGACTTGGACGAGGGATCCATAATGCTGATGCTACAGGCAAATTAGGTAGAGGTTTTGATTCTATCAAGTCAACTCTGTTTACAATCATCCTATAACGATTACCCATATCAACAATTGTAGCAGCAACTCCAGTACCGGGATCAGCTGTAAAAATCAAACGTGCTGGATCAGACTTACCACCAATTCCTAAAGGAAACACATCCATTCTTGGTTTACCTGATGCAATAAGTGGAGAAATCTCTAACATATGCGACTGAAGAATAGCACTATTATTGCCATCAAAATGGTACGTATAGTCTTCTAAGAATGAACATCCACCTTCTAATCCCTGGCTCATAAACCACATTGATCTCAATAGTGCAGCTGTCTTCCAATCTCCTTCTGCTCCAAAGCCATAACCTTCAGCCATTAATCTTTGTGATGCCAATCCTGGGAGTTGATTTAAACCATGAAGTTCATCAAAGTTTGTCGTAAAGGCTTTTGCTCCTTTATCTATTAAAAAGCGACGTAGAGCAATCTCTATTCGGGCAGCTTCATAAACTTGTTGGCGATCTTTTCCGTCTTGTAGTACTTTTGACGAAAACTCATATTCTGATTCATATTGTTTTACAAGATTTGAAACCTCATCATCAGTTACTTCATCTTGATAAGCAACCAAATCACCTACAGGATAGTAATCAACATGATAGCCAAATCTCATTTCAGCTTCTACTTTATCTCCATCTGTAACAGCAACATTATTCATATTATCTCCAATACGAACTATTATCATATCTTGAGCGTCTGCCCATGCAGCAGAAACACGCATCCACACTGCAATACGCTCATGAGCCTTAGGATCTTGCCAATGCCCAACTACAACTTTGCGATTTTTTCGCATACGAGTTACCATATGTCCAAACTCGCGGTCTCCATGTGCAGATTGATTCAAATTCATAAAGTCCATATCAATTTCATTCCATGGAATCTCTTTATTGAATTGTGTATGGAAATGTAATAATGGTTTCTTCAAATCCTGAAGTCCGTGTATCCACATTTTTGCGGGTGAGAAAGTATGCATCCAAGTAATTACTCCGATACATTTTTTATCATTATTTGCATCATTAAATGTCTTTGTTACTTCAGCAGAAGAATTTACGGTACCTTTATAAACAACCTTTACAGGTAAGTTCCCCGATTCATTCAAACCTTTTACCATTTCATTTGAATGATTATCAACTGCAACAACCGCATCTCCGCCATATAATAACTGAGCTCCGGTAACAAACCAAACTTCGTATTCTTTAAATGCCATAATAATTTATTTTTTGTTTTTTTATATTAATATCTATTGACCATAATATGCACCAGGTCCATGCTTTCTATAAAAGTGCTTTTTAATTAAGTGCGGATTCATTGTTAAATTTGGATTTACACTATATGAAATAAAAGCCATCTTCGCCACTTGCTCCAGTACAACTGAATTATGAACTGCATCATTAACATCAATTCCCCAAGAAAAAGGTCCATGATTTTTCACTAATACTCCTGGAGTATGATCAGGGTTCAGATTTTCAAATCTATTGACTATTACTGTACCAGTATCTTTCTCATATTCACCTTCTACTTGAGATTGAGTCATATCAATTGTACATGGTATTTCAGTACTAAAATAATCTGCATGGGTTGTTCCGATATTAGGTAAATCTATCCCTGCCTGAGACCACGCTGTTGCATAAGTTGAATGAGTATGTACTACTCCTCCTATGTTTGGAAAAGATTTATATAAAACTAAGTGAGTTGCAGTGTCTGAAGATGGTTTGAGGTTACCCTCAACAATATTTCCTTCTAAATCTACAACTACCATATGTTCAGGTTTCATCTCATCATAAGACACACCTGATGGCTTAATCACTACCAATCCTCTTTCACGATCAATAGCACTTGCATTTCCCCAAGTGAAGATAACTAAACCATGCTTAACCAAATCAAGATTTGCTTTACAAACCTTTTCTTTTAAATTTTCTAACATAATAACTTTAATTGAAATAGTTACCAGAAATATATATAAAATGCTGCAGTAATACCTAAAATGATAACTGAATGAATTACATCCCAATGATTCCAGCTCGAACGAGACTCAGCACGTTGTTCTGGTGTAGATGTACCAAATACAAGGCCCTGAATCTTTTCTTTTGATGGTGCATCGGTAACTAAACTAACAAGAACGATTACTGCCAAGCAAAATAAAAACATCCAACCACAGAAAAACAACCAATTGGTATCATAGAAAACTGTTTTAAATAAAGAATCACTTGGATTGACAGTATTACTATAAACAATATTAGCGCTTAATCTAGTTAATCCTATAATTAGTCCAGCCAACATTCCCCACATTCCACCTTTAGCTGATGTACGCTTCCAAGTAATACCTAATAAAAATGCGGCTGCTATTCCGGGTGCCAGTACAGACTGAACATCTTGAAGATATGCATATAAGACATCCCCAATACTACGCATAATTGGAATCCATAAGATTCCTAGTATAACAATAACTATGGTTGCCATTTGACCAACTCGAACAAGCTTATTTTCTGGAGTCTCAGGCTTATATCTTTTATAAAAGTCAATTGTAAATAAGGATGCTGATGAGTTGAATAATGAAGCTAATGAGCTCATTAAAGCAGCAAGTATACCACACACAACTAAGCCTTTAACACCTGCAGGTAATAGTTTTGCTACAAGAGTTGGGAAAGCAGCATCAGCGTTTACAGTTCCGTTCGATAACATTGGCAGGAAACCTTCACTACCAGCACCAATATATTTTTGATGAATTGCAAATGCAATCATTCCAGGTATGAGAAATAAAAACACTGGTAGAAGTTTAAGATAAGCACCAAAAATTGTTCCTCGGCGAGCTTCTCTTTCATTTTTTCCAGAAAGAACTCGTTGAATAATGTATTGATCAGTGCACCAATACCAAAAACCAATAATCGCAGAACCAATAAGTGCACCTAACCAAGGAAATTGTGGATCGTTAATGTTACGCATAAGTCCTGTCATATTATCACCATAATCATTTACCGGAACCGCACCTGCTATTCTAATCAATTCGCTCCATCCACCTAGCTCTTTAAGACCTAATACAAGAATAATCAAAGAACCTAATAGCAATATCGGTGTTTGAAGAACTGAGGTATATAATACTGATTTCATGCCACCAAATATAGTATAAACAGCAGTTAATAATACCAAGCCAATGGCTGCAATCCAAAAGAAATCAATTCCCCAAAGAGTTTCAATCCCAAATACTTGCTGAAATACTAATCCACCAGCATACACAGTAACAGCTACTTTAGTAAGAACGTAACTTATTAGAGATATTAATGATAAAATTGTTCTAGATTCTGAATTATAACGTTTTTCAAGGAACTCAGGCATAGTATAAACCATACTTCTACTATAAAAAGGAACAAAAACCCAGCCTAATATTAGAATCATCCATCCTTGAATCTCCCAATGTGCCATTGCCATACCACTTGATGCACCAGCACCAGCTAATCCAATAAGATGTTCAGAACCAATATTTGAAGCAAAAATCGACGCCCCAATAGCTATCCAAGTTGCGTCTCTTCCACCTAAAAAGTAGTCAGCTGAATTATCCTGCTTTTGACGCATTACCCATACAATAATACCGATTAGGGCTAATATAAATACCCCTATTACAATCCAATCTAATAATCCCACAATAATAATTTTTTAATTGTTGTACTTGTACTGAATTTAATTATAATTTAAAAATTCAATCTTCCTATATATAAAGCAGTAGGACGAATAAAATATAAAAATGTACTATGTTGTTTCGTTAGGCATTAAAAAAAATAATATACAACCAAAGAATGAAAAACCTCAACCTAATCAATACTATTTTAATAGCATTAATCAAATTGAGGTTTAAAATAATATTTATCTATACTGCTTAAACAGTATATAATACAATTTATTCAACAATTTTCAGCAATGGTTGACCTGCTTGAACTATATCACCTTCTTTCGCATAAACTTTATAAACAACACCAGCATATTCAGATAAAATATCATTCTCCATCTTCATAGCTTCAAGTATCATTATATTATTTCCTTTTGCTACATTATCTCCTTCTTTTACATTAAGGCTCATAATAGTGCCGGGCATTGGACTTTCTATTACAAAACCCGCAGGTTCAGCTTCACCATTTGTTATATTTTCTTTTACATCTTTTATAACAACATCAGACTCTTTATGTGAAGCAAACTCAGATTCTCTAATTTTCTTTAGATAGTTCTTAGCAACCGATGGGAAAAGCTCAAGAAGCAATTGCTCCTTCTCATCTTTTGCTAAATGTATATTTCCTAACTCTGACAAAATGGGATTTTCTTGTTTTTGATATTTACTAACATCATATGGAATCTCCTCACTAGATCCTGTAATCTGTTCTCTAAAAGCCGGATCAATAGCAACAGGTGTCTTACCATATTCTCCTTTAACCAATGATACAAACTGATTAGAAGCATTCATATATTTCTCTCTTCCATTTTTGAGATTAAGAGCCGAGCTTACAGCTTGTACTCCTACTATTTGACTGGTTGGAGTTACTAATGGTGGTAAGCCTGCATCAAGCCTAACGCTTGGAATGAGCTTCATAGCATGTTCAAGAATATCCAGAGAATTATACTGTTTTAGCTGAGCAACCATATTGGTATACATACCACCCGGAATCTCTGCATTCTTTACCATTTCATCTGGCTTTGGGAAGTTGAAAAATGCTTCAATAGCTTGACAAGAATCAACTAAAACTAATTCATTATTTATTTTTGCAGCCTCAATAGCTTCATCAAATAATTTATCAATATTAGCAGGTAATTTATCAGTTAATGGGTTAAATGGATTTGGAAACTGTTTAACAGCATCAAAAGCGTCTAGTTCTTTACGTATTTCATAAAGCTCTTCGTTTATTTTTGCAACAACTTCCATATCAACATCTAGCTCTATACCTAATTTATTACAGAAGATATACACGAGCTCTATAGCAGGAGCAGCAGGACCTCCGGCAAAATTCCAAATAACTGTATCAACAATATCTGCACCGTTAATTATTGCTGCAAGAACGGATGCTAAACCATATCCTGGAGTACAATGGGTATGAAAATCAACTAAGATATTACTTGAGAGATCTCGCTTCAATTTTGTTATAAGACTAGTAACTCTGGAAGGTGGTATCAATCCACTCATATCTTTTATAGTAATAATATCAGCACCAAGGGCTGCCATTTCTTTAGCCTTATTCACAAAGTAATCATCAGTAAATACAGGTTTATAAGTGGATTCAGTAGATTTCGTTTCTTTTTTTCCAAACAAAGAACTTAAGAAACTTTTTTTCTTTTCTACAGATTTAACAGGTTCATCAAATTTGGGATCAATAGTATAACAAACTGCGCAATCTGCAATACCTCCATATTTTTTAATATATTTTACGCTTGACTTGATATTATCAACATCATTTAAAGCATCAAATATACGCATAATATTAAGTCCGTTTTCAACAGCATGTTTAAAAAATCCATCTATTATTTCATCAGGGTAAGGAGCATATCCATATAAATTTCTTCCTCTAGAAAGTGCGGTAAGTTTTGAAGCACCACCCACACCGTCACTAATAAGTTTTAATCTATCCCATGGATTTTCTCCTAGATATCTCATAACAGAGTCAGGAACAGCTCCACCCCATACCTCCATTGCATAAAAATTGGCATCTTTGTAAAAAGGCAATACCCTATCTACTTGATTTTGGTTCATTCTTGTAGCAAAAGCCGACTGCTGTCCGTCTCTTAAAGTGAGATCTCTGATTAAAAGTTTTCGTTTCATAACAATTTACAGTTTTAGATAATGATATTGGTATTTATTTTGAGTTTACACTTACAAACTATTATCAACAACTCTCTATAATACAGTTGTTTGCATAGGATATCACATGCAAAGTAACAAATTATTTTTGATTATGTACATAATAATATAAAGAAAAAGTTATTTAATTATCAAAAGTAATTAAACAACTCTTATATTACTGATTTACAACAATTTGATAAGATAAATAAATTTTTTATATAACTTATAGGCTATCTTTGTTTTTTACGCTTTGAAGAAAAACTATTCCTTTTATATTTTTTCTCTTTATTCTCTTTTTTATTATTATTTGAAGAATCTGCCAATTCAACAACTAACTTTCTGTCTTCCACAAATACACCTCTAAATGAATTTAACACATCATTTATATTAACTTCGGGAACTTCAAAAAACGAGAAGTTTTTCATTAAATCTATTCTACCTACTCTTATTTTACCAGGAACATAATCATTAATAAAACCCATTAAATTTGCCGGATTTGCTCCATCCATTGTTCCCAAATTAATAAAAAATCTAGCATAACCTTTTTCAGCTTGTCTAGGGCCATGTTCTTTACTATCTCTTTTCCTATCTCTTGAACGATAATTCTTCTCGCCACCTGTCTCATATGGTTCTTCAATTTCATTTGCTTGTTGATAATATTCAATAATACGATTGAATTCCATAGACACCACACGCTTAATAATATCTTCTTTTTGCAACCAATCAAGTTTCTTAAATATTGAAGGCAATAATCTTTCTATTTCATCTTCATTCACCTTTACTTTCTCAAGCCTGTCAACAAAATTAAAAAGTTGCTTCTCACAAATATCATCACCTTTAGGAACTAATCTATGTTCAAAAGTTTTATTTATCATCTTCTCAATTTGCCTAACCTTTCCTTTTTCGCGAAGATGAATTATTGAAAGAGAAGAACCTGTTTTCCCTACTCTACCAGTTCTGCCACTTCTGTGTGCATAAACTTCAAAATCATCAGGTAATCCATAATTTATAACATGTGTAATATCGTCAACATCAATTCCTCTTGCTGCTACATCTGTAGCAACAAGTATCTGAAGATTTCTATTACGAAACTTACTCATAACATAATCTCTTTGTGCCTGTGATAAATCACCATGGATAGTGTCTGCATTATAACCATCCTTTATTAGTTTATCAGAAATTTCCTGTGTTTCGTTTCTAGTTCTACAAAAAACAATTCCGTATATATTAGGATAATAATCAACAACCCTCTTCAAGGCAAGATATTTATCTTTTGCATGAACCAAAAAATAAGCATGTTTAACGTTTTGTGCACCTTCATTCTTGCGTCCTATGGTTATTTCCATAGGCTTATTCATATACTTATGTGTTATTTTGGAAATCTCTTTTGGCATTGTTGCTGAAAAGAGCAACATACTTCTTGTTACTGGAACATTTGATAAAATCTCATCAATACTGTCTGTAAATCCCATTTGCAACATTTCATCAGCTTCATCAAGAACAACTGTATGAACATTTTCTAAAGATACTGTATTACGATTTATTAAATCGATTAATCTACCAGGAGTAGCAACAATTACATGAACACCTCTTTTTAAAGATTTAATCTGACTATTGATGCTTGAACCACCATAAACAGGTAGTATTCTTATATCAGGTATCTTGGTAGAAAAATCCGATAAATCTCCAGATATTTGCAAACAAAGCTCACGTGTTGGACATAAGATAAGAGTTTGAGGTGATTTCAACTTTGTGTTGGTTTTTTGGATTATTGGCAATCCAAAGGCCGCAGTTTTACCCGTTCCCGTTTGTGCTAATGCGATAATATCGCGTGTATTCGCCAACATTTGTGGAATCACTTCCTCTTGTACTGGCATGGGATATTCGAATCCCATCTCTTGAATAGCGCTACATATCTCATGAGCTATTCCAAGTTCTTCAAAAGTTTTCATTTTCAATATTTTTATTGTGATAGTATTTGTACTTCACAATATCCTCACAAAACAATCTATAAATTGAGGAGATAAAATTGAAATACAAAACAGTATTCTACTAAATGTAGAAACAGACTGTAAAGGTAAGAAAAAAATTTATTCTATTGATTATAAAGAAGATATTTACGTAGTAAATTTTTATTCTGGTTTGACAAACCAAGTTCTTTCTCAATATAACTATCTACAGAACCATATTTTTGATTTATATAATCAATAGTGTAATTAATATATGATGGTCTAACAGAAAATATTGCTGTAACTGCCTCTTGAAAATATTCAGGTTTAGATTGTGCATCTTCAACAATCTTTGATACATTAATATATTCTTGCGATAACAGATAGTCATTAATAATCACATTTTGTGGAACACCTAATACAGAAAGAATTAAAAAAGATATGATTCCAATCCTATCTTTACCCAATGAACCTGATAGTAATAATGGATAATTATCAAAATCTAATAACTCAACAAACATTTGTCTAAGCTCTGATTTATTATTTTCAATGATATAAATATATGCATCTTGTATTTTTCTTACTGCATCACTTTGAGTAAGATTTTTATCCTGCATCATATCATTCAAAGCCCTAGAATCCATTTGTGTTATTGGAAGAGATATTTTTTTTATATTAGGATGAACTAATATTGGATACTTTTTCACACTGTTATCTGTTCTAAAGTCTATAATAGTTTTAATATTTAATCTCCTAATTTTCTCCTGATCATATAATGTAGCACTACTTACGTCTCCAGATCTAAAAATCATTCCCCACTTAATTTGTTTATCTAATTTAGTAAAATATCCACCAAGATCTCTAAAATTTTTTATACTATTCATTTCAATATACCTATTAGTGATAATTCCAGAATAAGCTGTTGTAGTTTTTAAAATAAAAAACTCTCTAATATCAGGACTAGATGGATTAATTATAGTAACTTGATCAGTAATTCTAGAGGTTTTAATCGGAGTAAAATTTTCTGGAGAATCATCAGTGTGTGAGGAATATATATTAATAGTTCCATCTTGATCTGGACTTACTTCCCATTTAAGTAGTAAATCTCCTTCCTTATTTTTTTCAGCAATAGAAGTAATCTTCACTGTTGATGCGCAACGCGAAAATAATAGAACTAAGAAAATTGATAGTATATAGTAATAGTTAGTTTGCACTTTAAAGATGAATTTTATGTGAACAAATATATATAAAACATTTATTAATTAATACCTTAATACTACTACTTAACAATAAATAAACACAAATGAATTTTTTTTTGCATCAGTCACACACAATTATTTTATACATAAAAAAACTTCAATAATATGTCGAAAAGATGTTCAATAAATGTAGAGTAAAAAAGAAAAGTTTATTTGTATTATAATATTATTCGTCTATACGTTTTTGAATTCATATTAAACACTACAAAATACTAAAACTTATAAGAACTACTTGAACAACATGTAAACACATAATCATATAAAAAAGTTATCATTTTTATAAACAGTATAGTTATCAAAACAATTTGAACATATACTATAAAAATATGTATATTAAGATATTAAACCAGTTATAACTTGTTCAAAATATGTTTATAGATATGAGTGTATTACTCATTATTAAAAATCAAATACTTTTCATAATTAATTTCTAACAGTATCAACATGCTATAATCATCATCATATAATTATTTTTTAATTTTAAAATCTATAATAATATATAGATTGTTGTTAACTTTAAAATATCAAGAAAAAATAAATACTGTATAGATTAGTAATATGTTTTTAAAATATTAGAACAGTGTTTTTTTCGCCTTATAGAATTAGTAGAGCTTTAATTTTACAAGATTCACTAAAATACAATCAATATAATAATTAATATTTATTTCGTATATATAGATAGTAATATTTTATGTTTTAAATAAGTAATAGTTTGTTTATTAGTATTTAAACTTCATTTTTTTAATGCTATATTATATGGTTAAACCATATTTAAATTATATTTTTGCATCGCATGATGATAAATTGTTTAAAAGTTGTTTGTTTGCTGTGAACAATATTCAGATAAATTCATTTTAAAAATATATTTGTTATTATACTAGTTTTGTTTTTATTTTTATATTTTACTATTTCTTTTATATAAAGAATTGACTACATACCAACAGTTTTGTAGGTATTAATAAAAGTATTTAACTTCCATTCTTTTATAAATTAATATTTGTCTTGTATTATAATTTATTATTAATCTGTTGTTTATAATGTTTTTCTAAATATGTAATAATTGAATCATATTAATATTCTCTATTTTATTTTACATTATAAACAGAATCAACAAGTTATAATCATTACTATATTAATTTTTAATTTTACTTCTATAATTATTAATTTATTGTTCAATGGAAAAAAGAGAATTAATTGAAAAAATAAACTATTTACGTAATGAGAAGAATGCTATTATTCTTGCTCACTATTATCAAGAATCGGAAATTCAAGATATTGCAGATTTTGTAGGTGATAGTTTAGCACTTGCTCAATGGGCAGCTAAAACTTCTGCAGATATAATTGTATTGTGTGGTGTACATTTTATGGGGGAAACTGCAAAGATATTATCACCTTCAAAAAAGGTTTTGATTCCTGACATGAGTGCTAGCTGTTCGTTAGCTGAAAGTTGTCCTGCTGATGAATTTGAGCAATTCATAAAAGAAAATCCGGGACATACTGTTATCTCGTATGTTAATACGACAGCAGCTGTAAAAGCATTAACTGATATTGTTGTAACAAGTACAAATGCTAAACAAATTGTAGAATCACTTCCAGAGGATGTAAAGATAATATTTGGACCTGATAAGAATCTTGGTGACTATATTAATAAACAAACAGGAAGAAATATGTTATTATGGGATGGCGCCTGTCATGTTCATGAACAATTTTCTTTAGAAAAAATATTAGAACTTAAATCTGAGAATCCTGATGCTGAGATACTGGCACATCCTGAATGTCGTAAGTACATACTGGAGGTAGCAGATCATGTTGGCTCAACCTCCTCTATCTTAAAGTATGCTACTACTTCAGAAAATAATAAATTTATTGTTGCAACTGAATCTGGTATTCTTCATCAGATGATAAAAGATAATCCTGATAAAGAGTTTATTCCTGCACCTCCTGAAGATTCAACTTGTGCTTGCAATGATTGCTTTTATATGAAAATGAATAATTTAGAGAAATTGTATTTATGTTTAAAAAATGAATTACCCGAAATTACAATTGATGAAAGTTTAAGAGTTAAATCTGTTAAGTCTATAGAAAGAATGTTGGAAATTTCTACCAAATACGGTTTATAATTTATGAACAAAGGAATACGTTTAAATAAATATATCAGCGATAGTGGAATATGCTCGCGACGAGAAGCTGACAAATATATAGAAAATGGGGTTGTTTTTGTAAACGGAAAACGAGCTGAAATAGGAGATACCGTTACAAAGAGAGATAGAGTATTACTTAATGGTTTGCTGATAGAGAGCAAAAAGGACGATGATTATGTTGTAATAGCTCTTAATAAGCCTAGAGGTATTGTAAGTACCACAGAGCGAACAGAGCCTGATAATATAGTGAGTTTCGTTGGTTATCATGAACGTATATTTCCTATTGGCAGATTAGATAAAGACTCGCAAGGATTAATTTTTTTGACAAACAATGGTGATATAGTAAATAAAATACTCCGTGCAGGCAATGCTCATGAAAAAGAATATATAGTAACGGTTAATCGTCCAATTACTGATGAGTTTGTTGAAAAAATGTCATCGGGTATTCCGATACTTGGCAGGGTTACAAAAAAATGTAAAGTTGAAAAGATATCTGAATTTGTCTTTTCAATAATTCTTGTGCAAGGTTTGAACAGACAAATCAGAAGGATGTGTGAATATCTTGGTTATAATGTCACTAAGCTCGAACGTATTCGTATAATGAATATTTCTCTTAAGGGTATTCCGTTGGGAGATTGGAGATATCTCACGCCAAAGGAAATGGATGTGCTGAATAGAGCAACATCACACTCTACGAATGATAATTTTTATGTTGAAAGAAAATCAGGTTCTTCCAAAACTCAAGTCAAATCATCTACTAAAGATTTAAGAACATCGTTTTCTGATTTGACTACTAAGGATGGAACTAAATCTAAATCAACAAAGGATTCATCGAAGACTCCGGCATTTAATCCAAAGGCTAAAGAGCTAAGAAAAAAAAATAATAAGAAGCCAAAATTTTCAGAACGTACTTTTCAAAAACCAACAAATAGCCGTTCAAAAAAACGATAATTAATTATTAATAATCATATTATGTAAAGGTATATCGATTTGATATACCTTTTTTTTGTACCTTTGTTGCCCAATATTCCATAACTGGTTATCTGGAATATATTCAATTACTAATAAACTAAACTAAAAATTATAAGATGGCTCTACAATGTGGTATTGTTGGTCTTCCTAATGTTGGAAAGTCCACACTATTCAATTGCTTATCAAATGCAAAAGCTCAGGCTGCAAACTTTCCTTTCTGTACTATCGAACCTAACTTGGGTGTTATAACCGTACCTGATGAAAGATTGAACAAACTGGCTGAGTTTGTAAAACCACAACGCATATTGCCTACAACTGTTGAAATAGTTGATATTGCGGGCCTGGTTAAAGGAGCTAGCAAAGGGGAGGGATTAGGTAATAAATTTCTCGCCAATATTAGAGAAACTGATGCTATTTTGCATGTTTTGCGTTGTTTTGAAGATGAAAACGTAACTCACGTAGATGGTAGTGTTGATCCTGTAAGAGATAAAGAAATTATTGATACAGAACTTCAGCTTAAAGATCTTGA
>CAZHWC010000022.1:0-33474 GCA_964535975.1 uncultured Proteiniphilum sp.
TTAGTCTTATTTAGAACATAATTCAACTATGATTATTACAGAAAATCATTTTTATTAATAGAAAAAAAGAGGGTGTATCACAATGTGATTTCACCCTCTTTCTATACGTACTCCTATCTGAGATTGATTACAAATATTCAATTCTCAGAGGCTTATTTTCTATTTTGAGACAGCCTCCCTTCTGAAAATATTTTTATGAAATAAATTACAACGAAGAAGAATATTTAACTACACCCTCCTTTACATCTCTTCTTATATTTACTTTTTCGCTCCCAAAAGATTCAGGAATTGTAATATTCTCAGTTCTGTTGCCAGACACATCAAAAACTATTTGCAGGTTTTCATCTGTTTTAAAGTCCTCAACCGTAACATTCATCACGTTATTAAGAGTCAAAGCTTTTCCTTCTTCAGGGTATATCTCTACATTTTTAAAGGATATTCCGTCAGATTCCAATAACTCTGCACCAAATCTTGAGTGAACAACAAAATTTTCAATTTTAATGTTCTCAATCTTTTGCTCCGGAAGACCATGAAAATACATAGCTCTTCGGGCATTTCTACAAGCCACATTATTTACAAATATATTTTTAAAAGCCGGGGTTGTTTCATCAACTTCGGGGAAAGTTTCTTCCTTAGCTATTTCATCACCATCTTCAAGAATTTCAACTGCCGATTTACCACCGTAATAAAGATTAAATAAAAGTGGCTCTGTTGCAATATCAAACATACTTATGTCGGAGATATAAATATTCTCAACTACACCACCGCGTCCTCTTTTACTTTTGAATCGCAAACCCACATCAGTGCCCAAAAACTGACAATTAGAAACAGAAACATTTTTCACTCCGCCCGACATTTCGCTTCCAACAACAAAGCCGCCATGACCTTTAAATACGGTACAGTTATCTACAATTAGATTTTCAGTACGAACGCCTCTGTTTCTACCATCCTCATCTTTTCCTGATTTCACACAAATGCCATCGTCGCCTACATCAAAAGTGCTATTTACAACAATTGTATTAAGGCAAGATTCAATATCTATTCCATCACCATTTTGTGCATACGAAGGATTGCGTACCTGAACTCCGTCAACAATCAGATTCTCGCACATCAACGGATGAATATTCCAAGCAGGAGAATTTTGAAAAATAACCCCTTGTAGAAATATATTTTTACAGTTTTGAAGGCTTACCATTACAGGACGGAGAAAATCGCGAACCGAGTTCCATTCTTCTTCGGTCTTCAAGTGTCTGGGCACATTCATATCACTGATTGTGTCGCCATGCAGATATTGTTCTGAAGGCATCCAATAATCATCGCGTTTAAAAGCACCACCTTGTGCAATATGCCTCTTCCACATACTATCAGAAACTTTTTGCTTTTTAAGTGGGCGCCAATAATGACCATTACCATCAATAGCACCACTACCTGTAATTGCAATGTTTTCCAGGTTTTTACCCCATATTGGCGACTGAGCCCTGCGTGTATCCAAACCTTCAAAAGAGGTTTCAACCAATGGGTACAAGCTCTTGTCAGGAGAGAAAAGAATAATGGCTCTATCTTCAAGATGCATATTGATATTACTTTTTAGTACTATCGGACCTGTAAACCATACTCCTGACGGAACAATCAATCTACCACCACCCTTTAAAGATAAATGCTCAATGGCATTGGCAAAAGCTTCGGTGTTTAAAAATGTTCCATCACCAGTACCTCCAAAATCAACTATAGACACGCTATAATTTGGGAATGCAGGTGGTGCAATAACAGGCATTTCAAAGGGCAACCCATCATACAGATATGCATATGGAGATTTTGAAGTTGAAGAGCTGTTACACGAAGCCATCAACAAAACTAATAGTGAGAAGAAAGATACTCTCTTTAAATACTTCATTATTATATTACTTTAAATTTACTTTTCTATTTTCCTAGTTCCAAACAACCTAAAATAAATGGACCGGTTCCTTTGGCATCATCAATTCTGATTCGCTCATTGATATAATACTCGTAACTGCCATCACGATAAGGATTGCCACCTAAGCCCCCAACAGCACAACATTGCGTTAGCGACAAAGTGCCATCCTCATTCACCACAATAAGTTCTCTCATCAAGCCATCATAAGCTTTTTCTGCCACAACCCAATATTTTGAGTCTATATATCCTTTATTCACAGCTTTTGCATAAGAATACATAAACATTGCAGAAACAGTTGCTTCAGGATAGTTACCCTCCTTATCTATCTTATCCAATACCTGATACCAAAGACCATTCTTATCTTGATATTTAGGTAATGTTTCTGACAAATTCTTCACTAAATCTATTAACATTTCACGCTTTGGGTGTTCTTGTGGAATAAAATCCAAAGCATCAAGCAGAGCCATATACCACCAGCCAATACTACGTCCCCAAAAATTTGGCGACTGTCCGGTTTCCTTATTAGCCCATCTTTGCTTCTTGCTCTCATCCCATGCATGATAGTATAAGCCTGTTGCCTCATCATAAGTATGTTTTGCACAAACTTCAAATTGATTGATAACATCATCTACTAAGTCTGGCCTATCGAAAGTAACAGCATATTGTGCCAAAAAGGGAGAAGCCATATACAAACCATCAAGCCAAATTTGGTGTTGATAGATAAGTTTATGCCAAAAAGCCCCCTCAAGAGTGCGAGGATGATTTTTCATTTGATTAACCAGCCTGTCCATTGCCAGTTTATACTTTTTATTTCCAGTCTGTTTATATACCTCAAAAAGGATTTTTCCGGAATTAATATAATCTATATTATACGTCTCAACTTTGTATTCATGAATTTCACCCTTATCGTTAATAAGCGAATCAGCCCACTCTATCACATAGTCAAGATATTTCCTGTCATTAGTTTGTTCCCATACCTTTAGCATAGCCAAAGTTGCAAGACCCTGACCATATCCAAAATACAACCTCTTGCCATGATCCAACTGCCATGCCTGAGGTGCACGTTTCATTTCAGAATCAGCAAAATGAATTGCAGTCTTTTGAGCCAAAAGAATATGGCTCAAAAGCAAAGCAATCATTATATTAAGTACTTTTCTATTCATATCAACCTCTACAATAAGTTATGGCATTGGTTGCAGATCTTCCCAAACAACATTCCACTTCCCATTCTTTGGGAAACCTGGATTTTTAATGTCGTTATTGTCCCAGCCTGCACACATCATAGCAACTGCGGTAAGCAAACCACCATTTCCGGGTAGATAAACTCTTAGTCGCGAGTCCTGATAGTTGTGTCCATTAATCAGATAAGTATTAGTGCGCTTATCCATAAGCAGAGCACCTACAGCTTTTTCTGGATCTCCAAGACGAGCAGCACTCATAGCTGTCATAGGATAATCCCAACCCCAAGTTTTACCCCAGTTCCAGTTATCCCAAATCCAATCTAATGTATTCTTCATATAGTCTGGTCTCACCAACTTACACTCAGGCAAAATACCCAAAGCACCCAATACTGCAGGGTGATCAGAAGTAAATCTTATATCCTTATATGTATCCGTTGCATCTTCCGAAGCCAAATACAATCCATCAAGATATGCCAATGGAGATAATTTATCAATCAGCTCATCCCATTGTGGCTTACGCTTTTGTCCTAAACGCTCTCTCCACTCCTGAGCCACCGACATTGCATAATGCCAGTATGATAATTCAAACGGAGGATTAATAGTTTCAGATGCACGCAATGTTTCTTGAGCGGGAATAATTCCTTTCAGCACATATCTGCCTTCAAGCTCATCATAAGTTGCAAAAGATGCCATAAACTTAGCTGTCTCTTCTACAAGAAATCCATACTTATCCAACACTTCCTGAGTAGGATTATCACGATAAACCAACTCAGCCATATAAATAAAGTGTGGTTGCTGCCAAATCAAGAAGGAACCCACTTTTGAAGGAGCCTCAGTTCCCGAAGGGTCTGTCATCTTCATCCAACGAGCACCATCAAATCCCTGTCTCTCAGCTATTGATTTTGCTATAGGATATGCCTCTGCGTACCAGCTCAAACTACGTTCCAACAAGTCGGCCCTGTTCCACAATGCGAAATGCACAGCATGCCACCAATGCATCTCAAGATGGAATTTCCCAAACCAGCTATTATATGTCAAACCTGTTTCTTGTGGAGGATACATACCTGCCGACTGGATAGCCATAAGATATTGAGACAACACTACACGACGCTCCAGTTCCGGAGCTCTTTCGTCAGTAGCTTTAGAGAAATCAATAGCTCCACCCTTGTTCCAGAAAGAATTCCAATAATTTGCAGATGCTTCAAATGTATAAGAAGCAGGCTTGTCAGATACATTTGGCTCTTTATCTGAGAAATCACATGTAAAAGAAAACTCACCACTCTTTGGAGAAATCACAAAATAATGTGTTTCCTTTTCTGTTATTTCTGCATCTCCCTCATACTTAATAGATACATAGTATGTTGTTTCATCCAATGTTCTTTTCAATACAAAAGAGTTATTTTCATCTGAAATCAATTCTGTTTTGTGTTTTTCAGGTGCATCCCAATTTGTAGCGTCATCAGCATGTCCACCTGTTGGATAAGGAAATCTCAAATTAACCTTCAAGGTTCCATTCAATATCATATCTGAGTTGATGGTTGCTGCTAGTTGGTCTCTATCAGGATTTACAGCTGATGAAACCGTTGCAGAATTATCACCTATTGTAAAACTGCTTACAATTTTTCCATCCCATAAAGCAAGCTTCTGTTTTATATTTTGTATTTGAGATGCCTCTATTTTATTACCTTCAGAATCGCACAACTCCAATCCCACATATCCCAAATGAAGACGGTGAGGATTGACACGATAATAATTTGCCGCCTCTTTTTGTCTGCCATCTTCATTAAACTGAACCGCATACGGCTCATCCCAACCTCTAAAGTTATAATCCTTAAGAGTCTCTTCCGGAAGGTAATTGTTTGGATTAGGGAAGCTATGCCATCCCCACTGAGTCTGTGTTCCTAGCGGCACACCTTTGGAGTATAATTCGGGATAAGTCTGCAAACCGGTAGCATCTACCGTAACTGCAAAATTTCCGTTACCAACAGATAAAGAAGATAACTCTTCAAATTCATTTACTTTTGGGCTATTTCTTTCCACAAGTGCAAAACGGTCGATTTTAGCATTCTCGGTTGTCCCGCAAGAGATTAAGAATCCCAAGATTAAAACAAGATAGAAATTTTTCATTTTTACTTTATTGATTTATATATATAGATTTAAATTTTGCAATTTACGGCACAAATTAAAAAGATACCTGCATTAGAGTATATACTACAATTAGCAGTAAAATAGTTACCCTCCATAATTAATACAAAAATAGTATGCTTCAATCATTTATGTATTACATTATTGACATACTCACTATGATATTTGATATTTTTATAGATTATAGTTAACAGTTGGTATTGTTGAAAGATATAATTAAAAAAAAATCATCATAGGTTATTGCTTCACAATGTTCCACAATATCCTATGATGAAATATAAGTAATCTTAATTTATTGAAGATTTACAGCGTAACTCCAGTTTTAAAAATGGATATTTCGCGATAATTTTTCTTCTCGTTATTAACTTTTTCACCGCTTGCAACAGATATTACATAATCGATAAATCTTTCGTTTACATCTTCAATAGATTCATTTTCTACTATTGTGCCTGCATTAAAATCTATCCAATTGCTTTTACGATTGTAAAGCGGAGTATTGGTAGATATTTTCATCGTTGGAACGAAGCTTCCAAAGGGAGTCCCTCTACCGGTTGTGAACAATACTATATGACATCCGCTTGCTGCCAAAGCAGTAGCTGCAACTAAATCATTACCGGGTGCGCTCAAAAGATTCAATCCTTTGGTATGAATTCTATCTCCATACATCAAAACATCATTTACAAGTGATTTTCCACATTTCTGAGTGCAACCAAGTGATTTTTCTTCTAGCGTAGAGATACCACCGGCTTTATTTCCCGGAGATGGATTTTCATAAACAGGCTGATTATTACGAATAAAATAATCTTTGAAATCATTGATAAGAAACACGGTTTTTTCAAACATAGTTTTATCTATACAACGATTCATCAAAATAGTTTCTGCACCAAACATCTCAGGCACTTCTGTCAAAACTGTTGTGCCGCCTTGTGCAATCAGAAAATCAGAAAACACACCCAAAAGAGGATTTGCTGTAATACCGGAAAAACCATCAGAACCACCACATTTCAAGCCAATTTTAAGTTCAGATATAGAAACATCTTCGCGAACATCTTTTGAAACCACATCATAAATCTCATTTAGCAATTCCATTCCCGTTTCGTATTCGTCTTCCACCCTTTGGGTTTCCATAAATTTCACTCGGGCAGGATCTATATCGCCCAACATTTCTTTAAATGCACCTATTTGATTGTTTTCACATCCAAGACCAACTATTAAAACACCACCTGCATTTGGGTGTAGAACCATGTCACGAAGAATTTTACGTGTATTCTCGTGATCATCGCCAAGTTGTGAACAACCATAATTATGCGGATAAGCAACGATAGCATCTACACCCTCAAGTTGAGTTGAAGCACGCAATTGTTCTGCAAGAGATTGAATAGTTCCATTAACGCAACCTACGGTAGGAATTATCCATATTTCATTACGCACTCCAACTGTACCATTAGCTCGTTTATAACCTTTGAAAGTGCGATTTTGCTTTGCAATATCCAAATCTACCGAATGTGGTTGGTATTCGTAATCAAGTAAACCATCAAGATTGGTTTTGATATTTTTTTCATTTACCCAATCACCTTTCGCAATATCAATAATAGCATGTCCAATAGGATAACCATATTTGATTATATTAGAGTCTGTATTGATATTGTCTAAAGCAATCTTATGTCCCATAGGGATATCAGAAAGCAATTCGATTAGTTTATCGTTTACATTGATAGTTTCACCGGATTTTAAATCTTGCAATGCAACAATTACATTATCTGCCGGATTTATTTGAAGAAATTTCATTTTAAATGATGTTATTTTTTTATGATTTATTATTATTCTTCATCTAGTACAGGTAGCTCAAAGTCAACTTTAACTGATAAACTGAATCGAGTTGAAACAATAGACCTTACAGCCTCTTTCATTCCAAACTCATCAATTAAGCGTAGATAAAACATCAGTTTTTCTGTTAGTCCGGGAATTAAGTTTAAATTCTCCCCCCATATAAATTCAGCAGCCAAAACTCCTTTGGCAACAGTATCTATATCCAAGCTCCATAATAGTTTCAACAAATCAATTATTTGTTTGTCATCATTTGGAACTATATCTGTATTTCCACGTTTTCCACCTTTATAATATGTGATAATCGCCGCTAAGCCAAGAACTAATCCCGCAGGAAGCTCGCCTGTAAGTTCTAAATATTTTTTAAGGCTTGGCAAGTCACGTGTTTTGTATTTTGCAAAAGAATTTAGCATAATGCTGGTAAGCATATGATGAACAAAAGGGTTATTGAAACGCTCTACCACATCATCCGCAAATTTTTTCAACTCATCTTCTGGTAAATCCAAAGTAGTAATCAATTCTTTGTACATAATCATATATACAAATTTAGACATCACTTCGTCACGAAGACACTCTTTTACAATATTCAATCCTGATAAATATCCAACAGGAGCAAGCACAGTATGAGGTCCGTTAAGCAGAGTTACCTTACGTTCGTGATATGGTTTTTCATCCGGTACAAACAAAACATTTAGTCCGGCTTTACTTGCAGGAAACTCCTCTTCCACACTTTTTGGTGCTTCAATTACAAAAAGATGAAACACCTCACCTTGTACAACTAAGTTATCCTCAAATTGGATTTCTTCGTGAATTTCCTTAATAGTTTGACGTGGAAATCCTGGTACTATTCTATCTACTAAAGTAGAGTACACTCCACAAGAATTATCGAACCAGTTTAAAAACTCATCTCCAAGATTCCAAAGCTCAATGTACTGATGTATAGTCTTTTTAAGCTCTGTTCCATTGTGAAAAATCAATTCGCAAGGAAAAATCAACAAACCTTTATCTTCGGCACCATTAAAAGTTTTAAAACGATGATATAATAGTTGAGTTAATTTACCTGGATAAGACGATGCAGGAGCATCGTCAAGCTTGCAGCTATCATCAAAAGCAATCCCTGCTTCTGTAGTATTCGAAAATACAAATCGCATTTCCGGCTGTTCAGCAAGTTTCAAATATTCATCAAACTGGTCATACGGATTTAGCGAGCGTGTGATAACATCCACCAATTCAAGGCTGTTTACAGTTTCACCTTTGTCAAGACCTTGTAGGTTTACATGATACAAGCCATCTTGAGCATTTAGCATGTCAATCATTCCGTTTGGCAACGGTTGCACTACTACTACGCCTGAATTAAAATCAGCGTTTTTGTTCATTCTGTTTACCATCCAATCTACAAAGGCACGCAAAAAATTGCCTTCACCAAATTGTATGATTCGTTCTGGATAGATAGTTGTGTTACTTGCAGTTGTTCTATTAAGAGGTTTCATATTATATTGATAGTTTATAGTATAATTCTTCTAAATTAATTTCATCTTCAACTTATAATTATATACAAAATATTATTTATTGATATGTGATAACACATATTTTTCACTTTAAAAACTCACACCTGTGTGCGAACACAAATATGAATGTGTAAAGGTAAATCAATTTTTGTAATCAGCAATGAAATAAAAAGGAAATTGTAAAATCAGAATTATTATATTCTTTAGCCATAAAAACTATTTTTTCAGTAAAATAATTCTTAGATAGACCAACAACTTAAATCAATCGATAAACACAAATTATAGCTCCATACACACACATAATCTATATATAAAGCACTGATAAATAAGCACAAAACAGATAAAACAAGCATATAAAAACTTGCTCTGAATTAAACGAATCACTATCTTAGCTGTCATAAAAGTGACAAATAAATAGTATTAAAAACAAATCTTTAAAAAATTCAGAACAATGAAAAAGTATTTATTAATTATGTTTGCGGCAATGCTTACTATAAGTTTATCAGTTTCCGCACAAAACAGGCAAGGACGTCAAGGCAACGTCAATAACAATCAGCAACGTCAATCAATGCAAATGACTGCTAAGGATCGTGTAGATATGATGGCAAAGCAAATTGAATTGACTGATGCACAAAAGGCAGACCTTGAAGCACTCTTTAATAAACAAGATGCAAAACGCACTGAAGACATGGCTAAAATGAAAGAACAATCAACGACAAACCGTAATGAAATGCGTGCAAAACGCGAAGAAGAAATGAAACAGAATCAAGCCGAGATAGAAAAGATTATTGGAAAAGAAAAGGCTGAGAAGTTGAATGAACTTCGCAAAAACAGGATGGACAACAATCGCCAGGGAAGAAAAAGATAAAATTTACCACCAAAATTACTTAAACAATTAGAGGGTGTATCACAATGTGATTTCACCCTCTTTCTATATACATAACTATCACACAACAGCCATAACCACTTAATTATCAAATACCAACTCACCATCTCAACACTACATACTACCTGATTAGAAAGTTTGTATTAAATCTAATTATTATTGAGAACTGAAGCGAACTTTAAACAAACAGGTCTGTTGACTAAAATATCATTACCTGTATCAGTTAATAACCCCGTGTTTCCATCTATATTATAAACCTGAATTTTATTCTCATCTCTGCATGCAACCAATAATAGAGAACCATCTGGAGAAATAACAAAATTACGTGGATGCTTGCCGGTATCTTGATATCCTATCTTGGTCAGCTCTCCTGTATTTTCATCTATTGAAAAAACAGCAATTCCATCACCCTTCAGCCTGTTTGATGAATAAAGAAATCTTCCATTAGGCGATACATGTATATCACCTGCACCACGAGCTCCCAAAGTATCCGAAAGTATTATTTGCTTTTCAATCAAATCACCTTCATTATAGTCGAATACAACAATTTGTCCCGAAATCTCACCTAACAGATACATATATTTTCCTGAAGGATGAAAATCAAAATGACGTGGACCTGACTCAACCGGCACATTAAACTCTCTAATATCAGTTTGCAAAATGGCAGGCTGTCCCTCAAACACTGAATTTAAATACGGAAAGCGATAAATCTTATCCGCACCCAAATCAGTAGCAAACAAATATACTCCATCAGGTGACAATCTCACCGAATGAAGGTGTGATGAGGATTGTCGAGTTTTGTCCGGACCTGATCCCTCAAAATTAACAACAAAGTTAGCACTACTAAGCCTACCCTGTTCGCCAACAGAAAAGACAGAAATACTGCCACTACTATAATTTGCTGTAAACAGATTGTGCCCACTATCATCAATCTCAATATAACATGGGTCTGCACCTTCAGCTGACACAGTATTAATATGGGAAATACTATTGTTAGATTTATCAAAGGAAAAGGCACTAATAGTGCTTTTGTCACCACTTTCTCCAACTGCATATATAAAATCCTCATTTCTGCTTAGCGTAAAATACGAAGGATTGTCGGCCTTTACTGCTAATAATGAGTCGGCAGATTTAGTATCAATATTTAGCTTATATAAAAATAGACCATCACTATCTTCACCTAATGTATAGGTTCCCACCAACAAGTATAGCTCATTAGAATTACATTTTGTCATTTCTTCCACATTAATCTGGTTATTGCTCTTTTTATTTGTGCATGACGCAACAATAAGAACAGAGAAAAAAAATATTAATCTGAGTGATTTAATCATATAATAATCGCAATATCATTTTGGAATAAATTATTAACTACGAAAATACAAATATTTTCTATCATAGCTAACCAATCTTTGGGATTACCAAGTAACGCTAAACAAAAAACTAAGAGCATAGAATTAAACAATTGCACAATTGAGTTGTAAAATTGGCAGATACTACCTATTTTTGCATCGAAAATTTAAAATTCAATTAAGAAAAAAATATGCTAACAAAAATATTATCTATTTCAGGAAAGCCAGGTCTATACAAATTAGTAAGTACAGGAAAAAACTTAAACGTTGTTGAGTCATTAACTGACGGCAGAAGATCTCCAATATATCTAACGGAAAAGGTTATTGCACTTAGTGACGTTTCAATATACACCACAGAGAGCGACGTACCTTTACGCGAAGTATTCGCAAAAATCAAAGAGAAAGAGAACGGAGAAAAGTCATCTCTTAAATCAAAAGCATCAGGAAACGAAATATTCTCGTATTTCGAAGAAATACTACCAACATATGATAGAGATAAAGTTTATGCTTCAGACGTCAAGAAGATTATAAGCTGGTATAATGCGCTAATTGCCGCTAATATAGATTTTGAAAAAATCGAAAAAGAGCAAGAAGATGAGCCTTCAGAAAATAATGAAGAAATCACCGAAAACAATAACAACTAAGAAATAGTGAATTTAAGAAACTTAGGAACAAGGACAATTGCGGGCATTGTATACGTCGCACTTGTCCTTCTTGGTATATTAGTCAACAAAATTTTGTTTGCTATTATCTTTTCTGTCTTTTTAGGACTTGCTCTGTATGAGTTTTATAAACTTGCAGACAATAATATTATGAACAGATTAAGTAAAGTATTCAATATAGTTGCCGGAATATTGGTATTTGTATCGACAATATATTACGAGAATATTTATACTGCAGGGTTTCTTTTTTTATTGTATCTCATCTTTATAATTACCACTACTGTATTCGATAAAAATGAAAATCAACTAAAGCGGACCATAACATCAATATTTGGACAAGTATATATTACAATTCCACTGCTATTATTATCCACCCTTGTTATAGCCAAAAATGAACAGATAACCTTTTCCATATTCGTACTAATTTGGATAAATGACACAGCTGCATATCTTGTTGGTTCTATGTTTGGCAAGCACAAACTCTTAGAGCGCATTTCTCCCAAAAAAACAATTGAAGGTTTCATCGGAGGTATTGTATTTACAGTTGCGGCAGGACTATTACTAGCCAAGATAGCACCAAGCATATTTTCCAATTCCATATCATTTAATTCTGCTTTTATTGTAGATTACAACTATTTATATTGGGCCTTGTTTGCTTTTATTGTATCTGTTTTTGGAACTATAGGCGACTTATTCGAATCTCTAATTAAGAGAACATACAGCGTCAAAGATTCAGGTAAGATTATTCCCGGTCACGGAGGCATCCTAGATAGAATAGACAGTGTACTATTAGCAATCCCGGCTATTTACTTTTTTCATATTCTGATATCATAATCTCAATTTGAACTTTTTCCTATCAATTATGTTTATCTTTGCCACACAAGCAATAGAAAAAAACAATAATGCAACAATATGAATAAAGTTGATAAAATTCAGGTTAAAACCTTAGAAGGTGAGCTCACAGATCTAATGCAGGAATATGCCAATAGCCCAATGTTAGTTCTTTTTTTCAATATTAGATGTCTAGGATGTGTAGGTCGTGCGATTCCTCTTGCCTACGACTATTCAAATGAGTTCCCTAATCTTAAAGTAGTGGCAATCCACACAAGCTTTGGCAAAGAAGTAGTAACTAAAAATGATATAATGGGAATATTCACTACAAAAGAAATGCCGATTCCAATTTTTTTTGATATTAATCAGGACAATTACACAAAATTTGAATGTGAAGGGACGCCTCACTGGCTTATGTTCAATAAAAAAGGAGAACTGTTCAGATCATTTTATGGCTCTCAAGATGGTGCTCAAACCCGCCTAATGTATGCTTTAGATGAATTAGTAAGCTCATAGGCATGAAAGAATTTTGGGACAGTAAATATGCCTCGGAAGAGTACGTATATGGTGATCAACCAAATGATTACCTCAAACAGGCTATAGACAAAAAAATATTAAGTGGCAGAATAATGTTTCCTGCCGAAGGTGAAGGTCGTAATGCTGCATATGCAGCTAAAAATGGAATAGAGGCGATAGCCTTTGACCAAAGTAGTGAAGCTAAAGTGAAAGCTATGAGACTGGCTGCCATTAAAGGCGTAGATATAGAGTATTTAGTTGGTGAGTTTTTGCAAGCTCCTCTAAACAAATATAAATATTTTGATGGTGCAGTATTAATTTATGCCCATTTCCCTGAAAAATTACGAGCTGAATATCATAATTTTATAGCAAAACATATTAGACCAGGAGGAGTAATTTTACTGGAATCATTTAGTAAAGGTCACACAAAGAATCAGGAGGAAAATCCAAGTGTCGGGGGTCCTCGGAATATAGATATGCTATATACAAAAGAGATGATTATTGATGATTTTAAGATGTTAACCCCGTTAGAAATAGAAGAAAAGGAGATTTATCTTTCAGAAGGAATTGGTCATAACGGAATAGCCAAAGTCATACGATTTATAGGTATTAAAAAATAAGAGTATACATTACATTTGGATACGGATATCAGCACTAATTGCATCGATATCCGTTTTTTCAATATAAAGAGCAATAAATATACTATTCATATACCATAAAAACATACATTGTATACGTTTTTCTAATTTATTACGTTATATATAACGAAAACAAACAACTTTTGAATTATGATAGATTATATAAAAGGGGATATTGTTGAATTAACACCCGCATCAGTTACAATTGAAGCCTATGGAATAGGTTATTTTATTAATATTTCTCTTACCACTTTTACTCAAGTTCAGGGAGAAAAAGATGCTAAGATATTTATTTATGAAGCTATCAGAGAAGACTCACACACTCTATTTGGATTCTTTGACAAACATGAAAGAGAAATATTTAAATATCTGATAAGTGTCTCGGGTGTAGGTCCCAACACCGGAAGAATGATTTTATCCTCGCTTACTTCGCAGGAGGTTGAAGCGGTGATTGCATCAGAAAATGCTTCAGCTTTACAAACAGTAAAGGGTATTGGGGCAAAGACAGCACAACGAATAATTCTCGATTTAAAAGATAAAATTAAATATACAGAGAGTGGAACAACAGTTAAGGTATCTGCTGCTATTTTTGCAGCCGGACATGGCCAGGAGGCCGTTTCTGCACTTGTAATGCTTGGATTTTCAAAACCGGCATCAGAAAAGGTTGTAGCAAAAGTTGTAAAAGACTCTCCTTCTCTTTCTGTCGAAGCAATTATAAAAGAAGCTCTGAAAAGGATGTAATGTACATATCATGATATATCAATAGTCTTGGCAACTACGCATCTACATACAGTTTTAATCCTTTATCTACTCCTTCTGGGTGGATTGCATGAAATCTATGCAGATGAGCCAGACTCAACACGCACTCGTTTTCCCGTAGCTAAAACCAATATTGAGAGTATTGATGATTTAAAAAAAAGATCACCAATAGACCTCAACACACCAACCAATATCAGAACTGTAGTGGTGTATGACTACATAACAGATAGATATCTCTTTCAAAATAGAATTGGAGACCGAATCGTGGGCGTTCCGTTTTCAATGACTCCGTCTGAATATATGGACTATAGGCTTAAAGAAATGAACTCTTCTTATTTCAGAAAACGAAACAGTTTAGACTCTAAGAAAGGTATATCATCAAGCTCTCAGTCATTTTCTCTACTTAAGTTGAGGAAGAGCAACAATCTGCTAGAAGAGATTTTTGGTCCAGGTGGAGTTCAAATAAGAACGCAGGGCTCTCTAGAGCTTTCAGCAGGGCTAAAACGAGATGTAACTGACAATCCTACCCTCCCTGAAAGAGCAAGGACACGAAACACATTTGACTTTGATCAGCAAATACAATTTAATATAAATGCAAAAGTCGGGAACAAAATCAATTTTGGCATGAACTATGACAATAATGCCACTTTTGACTTTGACTCAAAGAGAATAAAATTAGGATATCAGGGAGATGAAGATGAAATAATAAAAAATATTGAAGCCGGAAATGTTAGTATGTCAACAACTAACTCGCTAATTCATGGAGGATCATCTCTATTCGGTATAAAATCTGATTTGCAATTTGGGAAATTAAAGGTTGGTGCCATAATTTCCCAGCAGGAATCAGAATCTAGAACTATTAGTTCTAATGGTGGAATACAAACCACGCCATTTGAAATAAATGCAGATCAATATGACGAGAACAGACACTTCTTTCTGGGATATTATTTCAGGGACAACTATGACAAAGCACTAGAGAAGTTGCCCTATATTCAATCCTCGGTACTAATAACCAGAATGGAGGTTTGGGTTACTAACAAGCAAGGAAAATATGACCAAGCAAGAAATATAGTTGCTTTTGCCGACATGGCCGAGCACAATACAATTCACAATACATTTTGGTCGCCAACCGGAGGTCTGCCAATACCATATAATGAATCAAACACTTTATATTCTGACCTTGTATCAAGATTTTCAGCAATACGTGATATTAGTCAGACTGCAAATATATTGCCTGCCAATATCATACTTGGTGAGGATTATGAAAAAGTAGAAAATGCTCGTTTACTCAATTCTAATGAATATACTTTTCAGTCTCAGTTAGGATATATTTCACTCCGAACCCCACTACAAGCAGACGAAATACTTGCAGTGGCTTACGAATATACATACAATGGAAAAGCTTATCAAGTTGGTGAGTTTTCGAATAATATTGGCAACAAATCTGATGAACAGTCTGAAAACAGAGGAAGTGCTCTATTCCTTAAACTTCTAAAACCAATTTCTCTCTCTCCAAAAGCTTACACTTGGCATTTAATGATGAAGAATATTTACTCTTTGGGGTATGGAGCTAGCAATATTCAAAAAGATAAATTTAAGCTAAACATTACATATCAGAGTGATACAACAGGTATGTATCTCAACTATATACCCGAAGGAGAAATCAAAAACGAACTGCTGCTACGGGTTATGAATCTTGACAAACTAAATTCCAAAAATGATCCCTATCCTGATGGAATTTTTGACTATGTAGAAGGATATACAGTTATGCCTCAAAATGGTCGCATAATATTTCCTGTAGTTGAGCCATTTGGTTCGCACTTAAGAGAAAAAATTGGTAACGATAATATTGCTGATAAATATGTTTATCAAGAACTTTACGATTCCACATTGACCGTGGCACGTCAAGTAGCCGAAAAGAACAAATATAAAATTGCAGGAGAGTTTCGCGGAACCTCCGATAACGAAATAAATCTTCAGGCTATGAATGTAGCTAGAGGCTCAGTCAGAGTAACTGCTGCAGGAGAAACACTTACTGAGGGAATTGATTATATAGTAGATTATATTTCGGGTACGGTCAACATTATAAATCAAGGCATTTTAGACGCAGGAACACCAATAAATGTTTCACTGGAAAATCAGTCAATGTTTAATATGCAGCGCAAAACTATGATGGGTATTAATCTGGCATATGATTTTACTAAAAACTTCACTTTAGGCGGAACCATAATGCATTATTATGAAAAACCACTAACAATGAAAACATCATTTGCTGATGAATCAGTTAAAAACACACTGTGGGGTTTGAACACATCATTCAAAAAAGAATCATACACTATAACTAACTTACTGGATATGATTCCATTCGTTGAAGCAACCGCACCGTCTCTAATCAATGCAAACGTAGAGTTTGCACATATGATTCCAGGACACTATACGAACAAATATACTCAGGGGCATTCATACCTTGATGATTTTGAAACATCGACTTCGGGGATTGATTTAAGGTCACCATATAGCTGGTTTTTGGCATCTACTCCATTAAATAATACTTCATCTGGATTATTCCCCGAAGCCTCACTCAGCAATGACATAGAATATGGAAAAAACAGGGCACATATAGCTTGGTTTTATATCGATGGACTTTTCACACGACGCAATTCATCACGTACTCCTGCACATATCAAAAACGATTTGGAGCAACTCTCTGATCATAGAGTGCGAGAGGTTTACGAAAGAGAAATATTTCCAAACAAAGAATCGGTATATGGTGAGCCTTCCACACTGCCTGTTATGAATATATCATTTTACCCCAACGAAAGAGGACCTTACAATCTTGATACTAACATTGACCCTCAGGGTAATCTCCTAAACCCCAAACAACGATGGGGAGGCATTACAAGGAAGATGGACACACGAGATTTTGAAGCCTCCAATATAGAATACATAGAGTTTTGGCTGATGGATCCATTTATAAATGATGAGTTAGAACTATCAAACGGGGGAGATTTGTATTTTAATCTCGGAGAAATATCAGAAGATGTCCTTAAAGATGGAAAGAAATTTTATGAGAATGGTCTGCCACTTGACAACAATCCTGAGGCCGTTGGATGGAGTGTGTGGGGTAAATATCCTAAGCGTCAATCCACAGTATATGCTTTTGACAATTCACAGGGAGTCGATTCAAGACGAAAACAGGATGTGGGATTAAATGGATTGAGTACCGAGGAGGAATTTAATTATAAAAGTTATTCAGACTATCTCGAAGAATTTAAGTCAAAACTATCATCGGAAGCATTTTCAAAATTAAGTAATGATATCCACTCACCGTTAAACGACCCCTCAGGCGACAACTTTCGCCATTACAGAGGAGTTGAACAAGACAGGTCAGAACTAAGCATTTTAGACAGGTACAAGTATTATAACGGAACAGAAGGCAACTCTCTTGCTCCTAATGATGCCAACTATTCAACTGCTGCCCGCACCACACCCGATGTTGAAGATATTGACAGTGATAACACCCTAAATGAGAACGAGACTTATTATCAATATAAGGTTGAATTAAAACCTGAAAAAATGCAGGTGGGACAGAACTACATTGTTGACAAACGAGAAGTTTCGGTATCACTTAGAAATGGTAAGACAGGCAATGTTAACTGGTATCAATTCAAAATACCAATACGCGATTATCAAACCAAAGTGGGAAATATACAGGGGTTCAATAATATTCGTTTTATGAGAATGTTTATGACCAACTTTGACCAGCCAACATTTCTTCGCTTTGCCACTCTACAACTTATTAGGAGCGAATGGAGAATTTATACGCAGGATATTAAATCAGGTGGAACTCAAACAGGAACAGGCAAATTTGAATTGTCTACTGTAAACATTGAAGAGAATGCGGATCGACAACCTGTAAATTACGTATTGCCTCCGGGAGTAAATAGAATACTTGACCCAAGTCAACCTCAACTACGTCAGCAAAACGAGCAGGCAATATCGCTAAAGCTTGACAACATTGGTTCGGATGATTCTCGTGCAATTTATAAGAATACGATCTATGACCTTAGGAGGTATAAGAAAATTCAGATGTTTGTGCATGCAGAAGCCTTGTCTAATGATGACACAAACTTAGATGATGATGACCTGGCAATATTTGTACGTATTGGCTCTGACTACCGCAATAATTTTTATGAGTATGAAATTCCTCTTAAACTCACTCCTCCCGGTAACTATAATACTCATCTGTTGTCAGATCAAGAAGATGTATGGAGTCCACTTAATATGCTTGATTTATCTCTTGAGGCATTTACAGGCTTAAAATTAAAACGCAATGCAGAAAAGCGCCGCGAAAGTGGTGTAACATTCCTAACACCATTCTCCGAAGCAGACCCGTTAAAACCAAATAACACTTTAACTATATTGGGTAATCCTTCGCTTGCTGAAGTAAAAATGATAATGATTGGAGTTAGAAACAGAACAAATACAATAAAATCGGGTGAAGTGTGGATCAATGAATTAAGGCTAAGTGAATTTGACGAAAAAGGTGGCTGGGCTGCTCAGGGCAACTTATTCTTAGCTTTATCTGATATAGGCACGGTTAATGTATCTGGCAGAAAAGAAACTGCCGGATTTGGAGCATTAGATCAGAATCTTTTACAACGCAGAAATGATGATGTATCTTTAATAAATGTTGCTCTAAATGTTGATGTTGGTCGTTTTCTACCAAAGGAGGCAAAAATTAAGGCTCCACTGTACTACTCATACTCAAATCAAATTCAATCAGCACAATACGATCCGTTAAATAAGGATATTCTTCTTTCTGAATCTCTAAAACATATAGATAGCAATCAGGAGAAAGACTCTATTTTGAGTATCGCAAGCACAAGACAGATGAATAAAAGCCTGAGTATTAATAATGCAAAAATAGACATTAAGAGTAAAATCCCTATGCCATATGATCCTGCTAACTTTAGCTTTGGATATTCGTATAACCAGAACCATTTACACAACCCTGAAACTGAATATGATAACAACTTAAATAAACGTTTTCAGGCTAACTATTCATATACACCAATTGTAAAACCCCTTGAACCATTTAAAAATATTAAATCCAACTCGGGATGGCTTATGTTAATAAAATCACTAAACCTAAATTATCTGCCAAATAATATTCAACTAAGTTCTAATATGGTTCGTAATTATCAGGAGTCACAATATAGAGATTTAAATGCTTATATTACAGGCACAGATGATTCAGAACCTCAATATTTGACATTTAGCCACAACTTCTTATGGGATAGAGAATTTTCAATAGTTTGGGATATTACCAGAAATCTTAGAACTTCATTCAGATCAGGAACAGTTGCTGAGATTGAAGAGCCTTACTTACAAGTAAATAAAAAGATTAATCGTGACGATTACGAAATTTGGAGAGACTCAGTTAACCAAAGTATTCGCAGCCTGGGCAAGCCATATAATTATGAGCAGAGTGCAGATGTAACTTATAACTTCCCATTTCAGGCAATTCCTATTTTAAACTGGATAAACTCAAGTTTGGCATACAACTCAAGATATAGATGGGAGCGAGGTGCTGCTATTCAATATGAAGATTTGGGGAACAACATTCAAAATGATCTCTCCATTACTATAAACGGTAGGTTTAATATGGTTCAACTATACAATAAGTTTGATTTTCTCAAAAAAACTAATCAACGATTTAATACCACCGGGCACCCCGCTTCAAAAAGTCAAAAAGATAAAGAAGACAAAAAACAAAGAAGATACAGAACAATTCTTTATGACGTAGCTCAGTACAGTGCACGTGGTTTGATGATGTTACAAAATATAAATCTGAATTATGGATATAGAACAAGAACTGATATATTAGGGTTTTCACCAATGATTGGCAATTTCTTTGGACAATCAGATGGAAGTGGAATGATGACTCCGGGATTAGGCTTTGCTTTTGGTTTTGAAAGTGGCGAATCATTTATAGATAAAGCAAACAAAAACAACTGGCTCATTAAGAATGAAAACAATATTGTTCCGGCAGTTTATAATAACACCAAAAATATGCGAATCGATGCTATTTTGGAGCCGGTATCCGGACTGAAAATTGATTTAAACCTGATGTATGAGGATAATCGCAGAACAGACATAAAATATATGTACGACGATATGCCCAAACACTATGGTGGTAGCTTTGCGATTAATATCATATCAATTGCTTCTGCTTTTGAGAAATCCAATTCCGAGAACAATTACTCCTCCCGTTCCTTCGACAGGTTTTTAGAAAATAGAGATATTATATCAAACAGAATTCGCAATAGTTATAATAGTTCATTGTATCCTGACAAAGGTTTTATCTCAGGGTCGCCTATTGCCAACAAGCCGTTTGATCCATCAGTTGGGGATGTGAGCAACAACGCATCAGATGCTTTGATTCCTGCATTTATCGCAGCTTACACCGGCAAAAGTGCCGACAAAATAAAGCTTACTGCATTTCCCAATATGCTGTCTATGCTCCCAAACTGGGATGTCTCATATAATCTATTGCAAATGATGCCAAATCTACAAAAAGAGCTAAAGTCATTAATGTTTACACATAAATATGTATCCCAATACCGTGTTAGCTCATATTCATCACATCTAAACTGGGTCCCGATGGATGACAATTCAGACTTAGGATATATTCGTGATGTACTAAACGGGATACCTCTTCCGTCAATGCCTTATGACATAGGATCTGTAAGTATCATTGAAAGCTTTAACCCCCTTATCGAAACAAGGGGGATGTTCAGTAATAATATTACCGTTAATGCCAGATATAATAAAACAAGATCTGTTAACCTAAATGTAAGTTCATATCAAATAGTTGAAACATCTGACAATGATTTTGTGGTTGGTATTGGTTATAGAGTTGCTGATTTCAATCGTATTATTGGTTTCGGTTCAAACTCTAATTTAAATAGAAGAAAAGCAAATCAAAATAGAAACAGACAAGAATCAACTCAAGAATATGATACCGACAACTTTACTGGTGGATTCAATAATGATTTAAACATTAGAGTTGATGTGTCACACAAAATTACGAACGCAATTATAAGGAAGTTTGATGAGGGCTTTGCACAGCCAACAAGTGGAATACGCACGATGAGTATTAGATTTTCGGCCGATTATGCACTTAGCCGCTCTTTAACTCTTAGAGCTTTCTTTGATAAAGTAATAAATACGCCTCTTGTCTCATCAAACTCATACTCTACAAGCAATACAAATGCAGGATTAAGTTTGCGCATAGATTTAAATCAATAAAAAAAGCAACTATTATTTAAATAGCTGCCTTTTTTATTATTTACCAACTCTTGTTAGTCATTCATTGAAATCAAAAACTCTTCATTATTAGCAGTTCTTCTCATTCTGTTTAGCAAAAACTCCATTGCTTCAACTGAATTCATATCCGACAAATAGTTTCTTAGTACCCACATACGATTTAGTGTTTCTTCGGGCAATAACAAATCATCACGACGAGTACTTGAAGCCATAATATCAACCGATGGAAAAATTCGTTTATTTGACAGTTTTCTATCAAGCTGAAGCTCCATATTACCAGTACCCTTAAACTCTTCAAAAATCACATCATCCATCTTCGAACCTGTGTCTGTAAGTGCTGTGGCAATGATTGTTAATGAACCTCCATCTTCAATTTTTCTGGCAGCACCAAAAAAACGTTTTGGTCTTTGCAAAGCATTTGCATCAACACCTCCAGAAAGAACCTTTCCGGAAGCCGGCTGTACTGTATTGTACGCACGAGCAAGACGTGTTATGGAATCTAATAATATTACAACGTCATGACCACATTCAACCATCCTGCGAGCCTTATTCAATACTATATCAGCAATCTTAACATGTCGTTCTGCAGGCTCATCAAAAGTGGATGCAATAACTTCGGCATTAACGCTGCGCTCCATATCTGTAACCTCTTCAGGACGTTCATCAATAAGAAGAATTATCATATAAACCTCAGGATGATTTTCTGCAATTGCATTTGCAATATCCTTAAGTAACATAGTTTTACCAGTTTTAGGCTGAGCAACTATTAAACCACGCTGTCCTTTACCTATAGGGGCAAACATATCTACTACCCTACACGATAAGTTATCATTATATCCTTTTGTTAATTTGAATTTCTCATTTGGGAATAAAGGTTTCAGATGATCAAATTGAACTCTGTCACGAACATCTTCAGGCTTTCTGCCATTTATCATATCCACTTTTATAAGTGGGAAGAATTTCTCTCCCTCTTTTGGTGGGCGTATTGGCCCTTCTACAACGTCACCGGTTTTTAATCCAAAAAGTCTAATCTGAGATTGAGAGACATATACATCATCGGGAGAAGACATATAATTGTAATCGGATGAACGCAAGAAACCATAACCATCACTCATTATTTCCAGCACACCAGTTGCATTTAAAATGCCATCAAAGTCATAAGCAGGTTCTTTCTGTTGAGGCGCTTCTTGTTGTGATTGTTGTTGGTGCTGAGAAGCGTTTTTGCCATGTTGTTGATGACGAGGCTGAATTGGAGAAGGAGTTATCAACTCTTCTAATAATGATGCTTTTTTCTCCACTTTATCGATCCTCTTTAAATCCTCAACTGATACAGCATCGTCCGAAGAGTCTTCGGCCATTACCAATGGCAAAGTTGCTGATGGCACCTTTGTATTTTTTTCAGAATCTCTATTTCTTTGCTTTGAAGATCTGAAAACCAACTGAGTAGGCTTGGCGGGTGCAGATGATTCTTCACGACTTGTTTTTTCTTCCACAACCTTAGATTCTTGTTTAAGCTCATGTTCAATATTTGTATCCGGGATAATATCAGGATGCGGTGTTGCCACATCAGCTACTTTATTTGCTCGCTCATTAAGGACTTTTTTTCCGGCCTCAAAATTATTTGATTTATCTTCTGCAGGTTTTGTATTCTCTACTGCACTTGCTGAACTTTTATTAGAAGCTGATTCGTTAGTTACAGTTGTAGGCAAAGCTGGTTTGTCAATCTTTTTACGCTGTTCTGGTTTAGATTCTGCTTGTTTTCTAGTTCGGTTATTATTATTATTGTTGTTTTGCCTGCCTTTTGGCTCAGGAGCCAAATTCTTAGTTTTAGCAATAGCCTGCTCATCAAGAATTTTATATATCAATTCTTCTTTTCTATAAGCATCGGGTCTTTTTATACCCATTTCTTTGGCAAGTGCACGTAATTCGGTAGTTAGCTTTTCATTAAGCTCAAGAATATTGTAAGCCATTTAAATTATGATGTTAAAAAAATATTTTGGTTTTATTTGTCTTCATATCCAAAGTCAATCTTCCGTTTAATAGAAAAATGCGGGAAAGAACAGATTTACATATCATATCAATATGTTATTTTGAATACCTACATACAGTTTATTCACAATGGTGGTGAACAAATATTAATCTTTATAATAGTTTGATTAGAAACCTTTTGAATATTAAGACTGAAAAAATTATTATTGTTGTTGAATATTTACCACTCTACTTATCAAGATACGGCGGTAACAAGGTTATTCCGTTAGCTGAGTAGCAATAAATATGGATTTTTTGAAATTATACAAAAGCAATTTAAAAGATTATTGCCTTATATCGAAGATTCAAGCACAAAGATAAACTATGTTTTAATAATATACAAGGAATCAATATACATTTTACTGACCAATTCGGTATAAATGATGTTTTTATGTTTTTTTTGGGTATGTACTTTCATGTTTTTTTTATCTAACTTTGCAATACTAAGAATGTATAACTTTTTTAATCCTATTTATATATGAAAAGGCGAAGCAAAGCATTAACCCTATTTCTTTTTTTTCTCTATTTGTTCAATAGCCCATTATTGATTTCTCAACTGATTGCTCAACAAAATAAAAATCAAGAAAGTCTAGGATTAGTTTTAAGTGGTGGTGGTGCTAAAGGTTTTGCACATATTGGAGTATTAAGAGTTTTTGAAGAAGAGAATATTCCAATTACTTTAATTTCCGGTACCAGCATGGGGAACATCATAGGAGCATTATATTCGGTTGGTTATAGTCCCGACGAAATCGAGGAATTTGCTAAAAGACAAGATTGGAGCATGTTGCTTACAGATGATATTGACCGAAGATTAAAATCAAGATTTAAGCAAGAATTCGAAGAAAAACACCCACTAGTATTGAGCTTAAATAGAGAGAATAGAAAATTATCATTGCCTGCCGGATTAGTTAAGGGCAATAACATTCTAAATATATTTTGTGGAATGACTGCTGCATATCCTGACAGTGTAAACTTTTCAGATCTTCCAATACCATTTTCATGTGTAGCCTATGACCTTAACTCTGCTCAAGAAGTGGTTATAGATCACGGACACTTGGCCAAAGCAATGCTGACAAGTATGGCAATACCAGGTATCTTTGCACCTGTAGAATACAAAAATCAAAGATTTGTAGATGGAGGAGTAATAAACAATTTCCCTGTGGATGTGGCTATTGATATGGGTGCAGATATTATTATTGGTGTTGACTTAAGACAAGAAAACGAAGATGACAAAGCTCACTATGAATCCATAACTACCATACTAAGAGGTATCGTAAGCAGATTGGAGACAGAGAAGCATGATGAAAATGTTGAGAAAGCAAACATCGTTATTAACCCAAACCTTAAGGGGATTACTGCTCTTGACTTTGAAACTGAGTTAATCGACACCATAATTATAAGAGGTGAAAGAGCTGCAAGAGAACAAATGCCTAAGATAAAAGAGCTTATTAAAAACAGAGATATTATTAAAAACAACAACCGCAATGAGCTCCCTCCCCAAGAATGGTTAATTACCGAAATTAAAACTCCGGATACATACAATAAGGATGTAAACATCATTCTTCAACAACTGGACTTAGAAGTCAATAACACATATACCATGGGGCAAATAGATAGTGCCGTGAAAAGAGTTTATGGCTTTGGTAATTTTGATAACGTATATTATAAGCTCAATCAAAATAAAAAAGGATATACGCTAGAACTTTTGATCGATAATAAAAAAGAGTCCGAATTTATGGTTGGAGGCGCTTTAAACACTGTAGATATTACATCTATTTATGTCAACTATTCTTACCACGACTATTCAAAAGCTATCAATCTTATGACATTTGATGCTAAGATTGCTCGTAACCCTCAGATGCTTTTTATGCTGGAGACAAATAGACTATTATCAACCTCAGGATTTGCATTGAGAGGAAGATATAACAGAATGGACTATAGAGATAGTGACAAGACTTCCGGCAGGATGCGAGCCGGCAGTGTCACATCTTCTTTATATACATATCGAAGATTTAGGGAAAGTGCTGATTTTAATATCGGTATAAATGAAACTTATTTCTACAGCAACGATTACTACAGAAGTAATGCCAGTATCGATGACTCGAAAGTAAGTAGATTTTACACTTCTGCCTATGGAGTGCTTACGATAGACAACCGAAACAGATCATTTATTCCGGATAGAGGGATTTATTTAAAGTCCGAATTTACTTTATTAACCGAAACAAAAGACTTTAGATATTTTATTCCTATTGCCAACCTCAGTCTTAACACCTTAACACCACTATCTGGTACGGTGTCATTTACTGCAGATCTATATCATCGCTCTGTAATTTCAGACAACTTATATTCTCCTTACTTTGCAAATTACTCTTCAAATAGATATAATGCTTACACCGATTTCTACTTTCCGTTATTAGGTCAAGGTGGGATAACAATCCTAGATCCTATTTCATCATTAGGGGAGATTGGGCTTCGTGTAGAAGTTTCTCCGAAACATTACATAATTCCACGCATACAACTATTGTGGCAAATGGATGATTGGAGTAATATAAATATCGACAAACATAATTGGGGAGCAGGACTAACATACCAACACAGATCAAAGCTTTCAAGGCTAGACTTCACAATTGGATTTAATGAGTTTCTTAACAGAGTAAACTTTAATGGCGGAATAGGGTATCAATTTTAAGGAAAAGGGGTTGTCTCTTAGTGAGACAGCCCCCAAATATAGACTAGAAACCTGTAACGGTTAATTCAAAACAACCTCATCTACAAAGATAAAAGCACGCCTGCCAGTTCCTTGATGCCATTCGGGCATAACACTTGGCTTAACAGTCACTTTAAAGAAACGAGCAATATTAGTATCGAAGTCAAGTTCGTGACTCATGATATCCGACCAATGAGTGGTATTTTCATCAGTAATTGTCTTCTTAGCAACCAGTTTATAACTAGAGTCATCATCAGATGATTCTATTATTATTTCAGAAGCATCAAAAATCCAGTCACCTGTAACAACATTTGTTCTTAAAGAAGCATTTGAAATTTCTGTTGGCTCCAACATATCAATAATAAGTACCATATCATTACCCTGGAATCCAATCCAACGACCTGTTTTGTAATTTGAAGCTCCAAATCTACCATCTACTAACAAGTCTGCACCATTAAACTCGTAGCTGCTTGAAGGTTTTGATAATAGCTTTACAGGTTTAAATGTAGATTTGTTCACAACAATATTCTCTCTGTAAACCTTACTCATTTGATTTCCTTCACGAATACTAACGGCCTTAATCTCAGCATCTTTGTCAACAAAAAAGACACCCTCGTATTTAGCAGATTGCGCAGTTGGTTCGCTTCCGTCAAGAGTATAGTAAATGGGCGCATCATCAATAGTTGAAAGCGCAACCTCAAGAGAACCGGTTTGTGCATTTGGGGTTAATTTTGCATCAACATCAAAAATGTGAGTTGCATAGTTATATCCTAGTTTTGAGTATAAGTTTATTTGATGTGGAAGACGAGTTAAAAACTCCTTGTAGTCTTTTTTATCAATTTGCATCCATTGCACTTCACAAAGAGCTGCCATACGAGGCAACACCATATATTCAATCATTTCAGGAGTCTTAAGGTACTCTGTCCACAAATTTGCCTGAACACCAAGAATGTGTGACTTCTGATCTTCCGTTAAAAGCGCTGGTGCAGGATCAAAGCTATAAACAGTTTCAACAGGCAAATAACCACCAATCTGTAAGAATGGCTCATCCTCAACATACTGTGTTTGATAGTAGTCAAAATAGTTATATGTATTAGGAGTCATTATCACATCATGATTCATTTGAGCAGCCTCAATACCCCCAGCTATACCTCGCCATGACATTACTGTTGCATTAGGAGCTAACTCTCCCTCCAAAATTTCATCCCAGCCAATCAGCCTTCGTCCGTTTTCGTTTAAGAATTTTTCAACACGTGCAGTAACATAGCTCTGAAGATAAAACTCTTTTTTATGCTTACCATCTTTCAACCCTAATTCTTTAATTCGAGCCTGACAATCACTACACTCTTCCCAGCGAACTTTAGGGCACTCATCTCCACCGATATGTATATATTCTGATGGGAAAAGATCCATTACCTCAGAAAGTACATCTTCTATAAATGTAAATGTCTCTTCTTTTCCAGGACATAACACATCGTCAAATACACCCCACTGACCTATCACTTCATAAGGTCCGCCGGTACAACCGTACTCAGGGTATGCAGCAAGGGCTGCCAACATATGTCCAGGTAAATCCACCTCGGGAATAATGGTTATATATCTATCTGATGCATACTTAATAACATCCTTAATTTCTTCTTGGGTATAAAAGCCACCATGAGGCACACCATCAAATTCTCCGGTATTTTGTCCAAGATCTGTATGCTTTCTAATTGAACCGATCTCTGTTAGTTTAGGATATTTTTTTATCTCTATTCTCCAACCCTGATCATCTGTCAAGTGCCAGTGAAAGCGGTTCATATTGTGTAGAGCGATTAAGTCAATATACTTTTTCACAAACTCCACAGGTTCAAAATGGCGTGCAATATCCAACATCATACCCCTATAACCAAAGCGCGGTTCGTCATTTACTGTAACATTTGGATAAATCACCTCAACATTGCCAATTGGAGTTGCCTTACGCAGTGTTTGAATGCCATAAAAAACTCCTGCTTCACTAGCTCCATTAATATTAATTGTGTTCTCATCAACAACAATTTGATACGCCTCGGGATTTTCAGACTCAAGGTTATTAGATAAAACAATTAGGTTAGCACCATCAGCAGATGTTGTAATAGCTGGTTTTAATCCTGTAGACAGAGAAATAAATTCAGATAAGAATTCAGCATTACGTTGCATTTTCTCATTTGCTTCCGGATATGCAATTTTTGTTGCAGAAGAAAGTTTAAATCCATTTCCCCCTAGATTAGAAATTTCTACAGGAAGAGGAACCACATTAAAGCTTGCTTCCTTAACATCTTTAACACCATCGCAAGAAATTAACAATCCTACTGTGACTAATAGAAGTAATAGTTTGTTGATTTTTTTCATTTTAATTGATAAGTTATTTATATTCATTCTTTCTCTATTTCGTTATTGATTCCAACTGACTTAAAGTGTTTTTTACTCTTTCAGCATTAGTTATATTTTGTTCGAACTCATTTATAGTAATATTTGTTCCTCCCATAGACACCTCTTCGTTGCGAAATATCATCTTGCTCTTTACTGAGGTTCTAGCTGAAATATGAAACTCTTTTGCACCTGTTGCTTCAGCTATGTAAGATATGTTATCTTCATTCACTCCACTTCCGGGCATAATTATAATTCTATCTCCTGCAAGTTCCACTATCTCTTTCAACAAAGAAACTCCTTGTTCAGCTTTAGGCTTTTGACCCGATGTCAGTATTCTTTCGCAACCCAACTCAACTATTTGTTCTAATGCTTTGTGTGGATTACGGCATTTATCAAAAGCTCTGTGAAAAGTTACGCTCATATCTCCTGCAGCTTGTATAAGCTCTCTATTTTTAACCATATCAATGTCACCATCAGCTGTGAGACAACCAATCACAACGCCATCCACGCCAAGTTGGCGAGCTATTTCAATATCCTTCAACATAGTTTTATGCTCAATCTCTGAATAAAGGAAATCACCTCCACGGGGCCGTATAATTACATTCAACTTAATATCTAATAGTTCTCTTGCAACTGATATTTCACCATGAGATGGAGTCGTTCCCCCCTCAGGAATACCGGCACAAAGTTCTACACGATAAGCTCCACCATTCTGTGCCTCCACGCAACTAGCAACAGAGTTTGCACAAATTTCAATTTTATAATTCATTATCCTTTTTATTAAATATCAATTAAACTTCGCAACTCAAAAACAAAAACCACTTAACTATTTAATTTATAAACACAAAGATATATATTAAAAAAGGATTATCAAACAACGACCACAATACAAATTGTTTTTAATACTTGAGTATTTCTATAAAGAATTAATATGACTAAATTGGCTATATAGCAAATATTCACTATTTTTACCGTCAATATTATATTGCCAACAATATATTTTAAACCATAATAATAATCTTTTAAAATGAGAATAACCTTATCCAATCAACTGCCCGATTATCCTAAATTTCAATCAGACATTCGCAGAGCACCCGACAGAGGATTCAGATTATCACCCCACCAGACAAGTATTGCACTTCAAAACGCTCTAAGATATATACCTACAGAACTTCACGAAATTTTAGCTCCGGAATTTATGGAAGAACTGAAAACAAGAGGCAAAATATACGGATACAGATACCGACCAAAAGGCGATTTAAAAGCTAGGCCTATCAATCAATACAAAGGTAAGTGTATCGAAGGAAAAGCTTTTCAGGTAATGATTGATAATAATCTTTGTTTTGATATTGCCCTTTACCCATATGAATTGGTAACTTATGGAGAAACAGGCCAGGTTTGTCAAAACTGGATGCAATATCAACTTATAATGATGTATCTTGAAGAACTAACCGAAAATCAAACTCTTGTAATTGAAAGCGGACATCCTCTAGGGCTATTTAAGTCAAAGCCCGACGCTCCAAGAGTTATCATTACCAACTCAATGATGATTGGACAGTTTGACAACTTACATGATTGGGAGATAGCAGCACAAATGGGAGTTGCCAACTACGGGCAAATGACTGCTGGAGGATGGATGTATATAGGTCCACAAGGAATTGTACACGGCACTTTCAACACACTGCTTAATGCTGGAAGAATGAAATTAGGCGTACCTAAAGATGGGGATTTAGGGGGATTTCTATTCGTTTCATCAGGTCTTGGTGGCATGAGCGGCGCTCAACCCAAAGCTGCCGATATTGCAGGTGCAGTGTCTATTATAGCTGAGGTTGACATATCACGAATTGAAACTCGACATAATCAAGGTTGGGTGCAAAAAGTTACTCAAAATGCAAAAATGGCTTTTGATATTGCATCTAATGCAATGAAACAAAAAGAACCACTATCTATAGCATACCACGGCAACATTATAGATTTATTGGAATATGCAGCCAACAATAATATACGTATTGATTTGCTGAGCGATCAAACTTCGTGTCACGAACCATACACCGGGGGATATTGTCCGGCTGATATTACTTTTGAAGAGCGAACCAGACTACTCAAAGAGGATAGAGCCGGCTTTAAACAACTAGTTGACCAATCACTTCATCGTCACTTCTCGGTTATTCAAAAATTAGTAAAACAAGGAACATACTTTTTTGACTACGGTAATTCATTTATGAAAGCAATTTTTGATAGTGGTATAAAAGAAATATCAAAAAATGGTATAGATGATAAAGATGGTTTCATTTTCCCATCATACGTTGAAGATATAATGGGTCCGGAACTTTTTGACTATGGGTACGGACCATTTAGATGGATATGTCTTAGCGGAGATCACACAGACTTGATTAAAACAGATGAAGCAGCAATGCATTGTATTGACCCAAACCGAAGGGGACAAGATATGGACAACTGGAAATGGATTCGTGATGCCGAAAAAAATAAACTGGTGGTTGGAACTCAGGCCAGAATCTTGTATCAGGATGCTCTGGGAAGATTAAAGATTGCTCTGAAGTTTAATGAAATGGTTCGCAATGGAGAGGTTGGACCAATAATGCTAGGCAGGGATCATCACGATGTAAGTGGCACGGACTCACCATTTAGAGAGACAGCTAATATTAAAGACGGCAGCAATATAATGGCTGACATGGCTGTTCAATGCTTTGCAGGAAATGCAGCTAGAGGAATGAGTTTAGTGGCGCTTCACAACGGTGGAGGAGTTGGTATTGGAAAATCAATAAACGGTGGCTTTGGCATGGTCTGCGATGGAAGCAAAAGAGTTGATGAAATACTTAGCTCAGCAATGCTTTGGGATGTTATGGGAGGAGTGGCAAGACGATCATGGGCAAGAAACAAAAATGCTATGGAAACAATATCATCATTTAATAATACTCATTCGGAGGATTATTATATAACAGAACCATATCTTGTAGATGAAGATATAATCAAGACATTTATAGAAAAAGAGTAAAACGCAAATAATAACAAAAATCAACAATATAAATCATTCTATAATTTATATTGACTATCTTTGTAGGCTATAGGTTATTGATTTATAAAATAATTGATTATGAAAAAGACATACAGTATAATTACTGGTACTGGAAGCTACATCCCAACAAAGGTTGTAAAAAACGAAGACTTCTTGAACTATAAGTTTCTTGAGTCAACCGGCGCTATTATCGATAAAGAAAATCAGGAAATTGTTGATAAGTTTGAGGAGATTACAACAATTTCGGAGAGAAGATACGCAGAAGACAATCAAAAAACTTCAGACTTGGCTCATATTGCTGCGCAAAGAGCAATTGAAGCAGCTGGTATAGATCAAGAAGAATTAGACTACATTATTGTGGCTCATAATTTTGGTGATATCAGAGCAAATGATTCTCGTATTGATGTAACACCAGCTTTGGCGTCAAGAGTGAAAGCAAAACTTGGTATTGAGAACCCTAACACTGTAGCCTATGACCTACTGTTTGGATGCCCGGGATGGGTGCAGGCAATGATACAGGCAGATTACTATATCCGTTCGGGAGATGCTAAGAAGATTCTTGTTATCGGAGCTGATGTTTTATCCAGAATTTCGGATCCACATGATCGCGACAGCATGATTTATGCAGATGGAGCCGGTGCTGCTATACTAGAAGCTATAGATAGTGAAGTTCCTGTGGGCATCATTGGTCATGGCACACGAAGTGATACAACCGAGTATGTCAATCTACTAAAAATGGGCAATTCATATAGTTCAGAATTAGCAGAAAAAGACGAGCTATTCCTTAAAATGAATGGTCGCAGATTATATCAGTATGCTTTAGAAAATGTTCCTAAAACGCTAAAGTGCGTATTAGACAAACTAGATCTACACGTTGATGACATAAAGAAAGTTTTGATACATCAGGCAAATGGAAAAATGGACGACGCAATTCTTGCTCGCTTTTATAAACTATATGGAATAAGAGAGATACCAGAGTCTGTAATGCCAATGACAATTTCTTGGTTAGGAAACTCTTCTGTAGCTACTGTCCCTACTCTACTTGATATTATACTAAGAAAAGAGATGGAGGGTCACGAAATAAAATCAGGCGACAATATTGTGTTGACTTCCGTTGGAGCAGGAATGAATATAAATTGCTTTATTTACAAAATGCAATAAAGCAAATAATAATAACCTATAAGTGGTTATTATTATAATGAAAAATAGATTTAAATAGCCAGAGGGTGTATCACAATGTGATTTCACCCTCTTTGTATTCGTACCCCTTCCTATCTGAGAATAATTTCAAACTTTAAAATCTCAGAACCTCTTTTTTAATTTTGAGACAACATCTTATTGTTTTTTTGCTCTGAATTTAGAATAAATTTTAGATACTATATAAGGGCAATGGTCTATATTGACAACTTAAATATCAATTTGAATATTTTCTATACTAAAATACGTTTATTGTAAAGCAAAGTTAAAGAAGTCGATATGCAAAGAATTGCAAAATATTGTTTCTATGTACAAATACTTTATTTAACTACTCATTATCAGCCATTTGAACATTGTTAATTATCTTGAAAAACAAACAAATTGCCAAAAGACCCTGTTTCCAATATATTTAATCCGACAATATGGATCCATAGAGTACTTTCAAAGGTATTGGAAACCACCTTTTGAGTTGTTTGGGTGCAATAAAAGGTCAAAAATGAGATATAAATAATCTTAAGAGCAAAATTAAATACATTTGTTGGCACAAAATATTTGCATATTTTAC
>CAZHWC010000023.1:0-1320 GCA_964535975.1 uncultured Proteiniphilum sp.
ATCCTGTAAGAGATAAAGAAATTATTGATACAGAACTTCAGCTTAAAGATCTTGAAACTATAGAAGCAAGAATAAAAAGAGTCGAAAAACAGGCTAAAACCGGTGGAGATTCTAACTCAAAACTTGCTTTTGATGTATATTCAAAAATTCATGCAGCACTATTACAAGGCAAATCTGCACGTACTGTAGAGTTTGACAGTAAAGATGAGATTAAAGCAGCAAAAGAACTTTATTTGCTTACAGATAAGCCTGTAATGTATGTTTGTAATGTTGATGAAGCTAGTGCTGTTAGTGGTAACAAACATGTTGATGCATTGCGAGAAGCTGTTAAACAAGAAAACGCCGAAATATTGATTGTTGCAGCAAAGATTGAATCTGAAGTTGCAGAGTTTGATTCATATGAGGAAAGAGAAATGTTCCTATCAGAAATAGGATTAACTGAATCAGGCGTAAGCAGGCTTATTAAATCGGCATATAGGTTATTAAATCTTCAAACATACTTCACGGCAGGAGTTCAGGAAGTAAGGGCATGGACTTTTGAGGAAGGATGGAAAGCACCACAATGTGCGGGTGTTATTCATACAGACTTTGAAAAAGGTTTCATTCGTGCAGAGGTTATAAAGTATGAAGATTTTATCAAATATGGATCTGAAGCAGCTGTAAAAGAAGCAGGGAAAATGAGTGTTGAAGGTAAAGAATATGTTGTTCAAGATGGCGACGTAATGCACTTCAGATTCAATGTATAATACTACTATACTGATATAAAATATTAGGACCTCATATTTGCAAGCAAATACGAGGTCTTTTTTTGTAGTTAATCTTATAGTGAAAGTCACTATTTGTTTCTATCCATATTCATTACTTTCAATACAAAGATACTATTAGGCAATTCAAATGCGTTTTTAATACATTTAGTCACAGCCAGCATTGCATTATCATATTCTCCAAATACTTGGGTTGATATGCTATTTGATTTTACTGTAATGTTATCAAACTCATTTAGCGAAGCAATAAACTTTTTAATAGGTTCTTTGTAAGATTCAGATAATGGATAATAGCTAATTTCAATTGAAGTTTTCATTTTAATTTCCTCCTTTATATCATATGTAAACATATACAAAGACAATTTGTTTACTTCAATATCATATCTTGTAATTTATAATCTTATTTATTCAAACCTTTGGTTGCAGCTTTCAGCCATAAGTATCCTACTACCATTGATAGGGTGGAAGCTATAAGAACAGCTAACTTAGCAGTATCTTGCAGCGCTTTATCATCAAAGGCAAGCATTGATACAAATATTGACATTGTGAATCCAAT
>CAZHWC010000023.1:1420-32688 GCA_964535975.1 uncultured Proteiniphilum sp.
CTAACAACCATTTAAACTGTGGCGCAGAACCGTAGAAGAATGCTATAATAAGTATAGCACACAAGTCGTCTATAATAGCCAAGGCTGTTAAAAATATCTTCATAGAGTGGGGCACAGCTTTGCCTAAAAGGCTTAATACTCCTAGCGAAAATGCTATATCAGTAGCTGCAGGAATGGCCCATCCATTTGTGTATGGAGTGCCTTTGTTTATAACCATGAAAATGATTGCCGGAACGGCCACTCCAAAGAGTGCAGCTACCAGTGGCAACGTCATCCTGCTTGGTGAAGATAGCTCGCCCGCCACCACTTCTCGTTTTATCTCCATTCCAACACTAAAGAAGAATAATACCATTAATAAGTCATTAATAATATGTAGTGGGCTGTGCGGAAGATTTATAGAATCTAAAGAGGGTATGTTTATTCCCCAAAAGTTTTCATAACCAATCCCAATCACTGGGATATTTGTAATAATTATTGATGCGGAAGTACATATTAATAGAAGAATACCTACTGATCTGCTATCATTAACAAAGTTGGCTAATGTAAATTTCTTTTTTACATTTTTGCCCGAATCTAAAGTTTGACTCATATAAAATATTTATTGTGAAAGTAAAAACGTAAAATCGTCATTATTGGTCAACTCAACGGGCTCTTGTCCGTGTTTGAATATGCGAGCTGTTCTATCTCCAATAAGACTAAGTTTTTGGTTCTCAAAAAGAAGCATTGTTCCTTCTCTCAATCCCACTACGTATGTTTGTTTATTTATTTCAAGAAATTCGTTTATGCGTATTTCTCTTGTTTCGCCACCATGATTGGATGGGTGTGTGTCAAGATAATGTGGGTTGATTTGGAATGGAACCAAATTTAGAGTGTTAAATGAAATAGGCTCAGCTATCGGCATATCATTTGTAGTTTTAAGCGTTGGGCAAGCTATGTTAGATCCCGCGCTCCAACCAATATATGGTGTTCCGGCTTCTACTTTTTCTTTAATAACATCCATAAGTGCCGATTCTTGTAGCACCTTAACCATATGCCAGGTGTTTCCGCCACCTACTACAATTGCTTCGGCGTTTTTAATTGCTTCAATTTGGTTTTCAAATTTGTGAATACCGGTTACTTTATGTCCAATTTCTTCAAATCGGTTATTTACCTTTTCTTCATACTCATCGTAGCTGAAAGTAATTCCGGCGAAAGGGATAAAAACTGCATTAACAGGAGAATCACCTAAGAATTTTTTTATTTCAAATTTTGGATAATCTAAATACGCTTCACCAGGATTGGTGGAGTTGCTGATAAGTAAAAGTCTCATTATTTGTAATTTTATATTTAATGTTGTTTGAGTGCAAAAATACATAAAATATTGGACTAACGTGGAATATAGAGTTATATTTGTACTTTAAATGCTTAATTTACAAACAGGAATGGATGATATTTTGAAGTCTATAAGAATAGATTTGAGACGTTCGATGAATGGTGATGTGTCGAAGAATATGCGAGACAAGGGTCTTGACTATAAGATAAACTTTGGTATCGATATTATAAGATTGCGTACCTTGGCAAAAAGACACGAGCCAAATGCTGAATTAGCTCAATTGCTGTGGGATCAGCAACCAAGGGAATTAAAGATGATGGCTTCGATGCTGTATCCTCCTCAAGAGTTTACTATAGAAAAGGCAGAAGAGTGGATACGTCAAATCCCTACTCACGAGATACGTGAACAGCTTTGTATGAATCTGCTTCAAAACTTATCTTTTGCAGATGTATTGGTTTCAAACTGGCTATCGTATGATGATGAAGAGATACAAATATCCGGCTTATGGTTGGTGTCAAGAATAGTTCTTTCTAAGTCTGATGTTGTATCTAAGCTAGACTTGAATTTCATTATCGATAAAGCAATTATGCATTTACGCTCCGAAAACTATTTTATGCGTATGGCTTCTCAAAATGCTCTTAAGTTTATGGGACGCATTTCTACTGATATTGCATTATTGATTTTAAATAAATTAGATTCTTACAAAAATTCTGTCGATACTGTTGATAAAGAAATTTATAATAGTTTGAGTTTTGAGTATGATTTATAGTAAATACTATATACTATTTAATCGTATATTATAATTAATATGCTTGACACTATGTTGAGCTTTTTTTCTATCTTTATATATCATATTAACTTATTGTAGGGTTAAAGTGCTGTTAAATGACAGTAAAATAAAAACATTCTATCTTTGTGCTTGTTTACTTTGTTACTAATAATAATTATGAATTCAAAAAAAATTAATATTGCTGTTGATGGGTTTTCATCTTGTGGTAAGAGTACAATTGCAAAGGGATTAGCTAGAATAATAGATTATATCTATATTGATAGTGGTGCTATGTATCGTGCTGTTGCACTATTTTGTATAAGAAATGGTTGGCTAGATGTTGATATTATAGATGAAGTTTCATTACTTAATCATATTTCAGATATTAGGATTGACTTTAAAACAAATAGTCTTGGAGTTCAAGATACTTATCTTAATGGGGAGAACGTAGAGAGTGAGATTAGAACTTTAGAAGTTGCCAATGCTGCTAGCAAAATTAGCGCATTGGGATTTGTTAGGCGAGAGTTGGTTAGGCAACAACAGCTTATTGGTGAAAAAAAAGGAGTAGTTATGGATGGTAGAGACATTGGCACTGTTGTTTTTCCAGATGCAGAGCTTAAAATATTTCTTACAGCCTCTCCTGAAGTAAGAGCACAACGTCGTTTTTTAGAACTCCAATCAAAAGGTATCAACTCTACATATGAAGAAATTTTGGCCAACGTAAATGAGCGTGATGAGCGTGATACTACCCGTGATGAGAGTCCGTTGCGAAAAGCTAATGACGCAATAGAATTAGATAATTCATACATCTCAATAGATGAGCAACTGCAGTGGGCAGTCAATATGTTTAATAAAATCACAAAACAAAATGAGTAAAATTGAAATAGATAGACAATCGGGCACATGTTTTGGTGTTGCCAGAGCTATCACTAGGGCAGAGGAAGAGCTCAAGAAGGGAGGACCTCTGTATTGTTTGGGCGATATCGTTCACAACAATATTGAGGTTGAGCGATTGGCAAAAATGGGATTGATAACTATTGATCACGAGGAATTTAAAAAGCTCAAAAATGTAAGAGTGTTTTTGAGAGCTCATGGTGAGCCACCAAGTACTTATGAAATTGCCAAACAAAATAATATAGAATTAATAGATGCTTCATGTCCAGTAGTTTTGGGTCTTCAAAAGCGTGTTAAGAAAAAATTTGTTCATCGCTCTGGAGATGATTCTCAAATTGTAATTTATGGTAAGAGAGGGCATGCCGAGGTTAATGGATTATTGGGGCAAACCGATGATTCTGCAATCATAATTGAGAGTAAAGAAGAAATTGAAAATTTAGATTTTTCTAAAGATATTACGTTGTTCTCACAAACAACAAAACCATTAGATGGCTTTTATGAGCTTGGAGAATTGATAAAATCTAAAATGAAGGATAATGCATCTTTTGAATTTTATGATACTATATGTCGCCAGGTTTCCAATAGAGTTCCTAATATTCAAGAGTTTGCTAAAAATCATGATTTAATAATTTTTGTTGCTGGTGAAAAGAGTTCAAATGGAAAGGTTTTATTTGCAGAATGCAAAAAGAATAATCCAAACTCATATATTATTCACAGTCCTGAACAGTTAGATTCATCAATTATTAAACCAGATATATCCATTGGAATATGTGGAGCTACTTCTACACCTATGTGGCAAATGGAAGATATAAGTGAGCGTATTTCCAAATTAATACCTAAACTAGAAATAGAAAAAGCAGCTTTTTAATAGCTGCTTTTTTTTATTTTTGCTCATTTGTCTATATAGAAAAATAACTTATCTTTGCAACCAATTGTATTTAGGCTAAATTACTTGATTTACAAATTACTTTAATATGGATTCTAATATAAAATGCATCGGTGTCCTAACATCAGGAGGTGATGCACCAGGAATGAACGCAGCGATAAGAGCTGTTACTCGAGCTGCAATATTTAATAATATTCGTGTTTGTGGAATTTACAGAGGTTACAAAGGTTTAATTACTGATGAAATAGAAGAATTTAAAACAAACAGTGTAAGCAATATTATTCAACGTGGGGGTACTATACTTAAAACTGCACGATGTGAAGAATTTAAAACAAAAGAAGGACGAGTTACAGCATATGAAAATATTAAGAAGCATGGAATTGATGCTTTGGTAGTAATTGGAGGAGATGGTTCACATACTGGAGCTAGTATTTTTGCAAATGAATTTAATATACCTGTTGTTGGATTACCTGCTACTATAGATAATGATTTAAATGGCACTGATGTTACTATCGGATATGACACAGCGCTTAATACCATTATGGATGCAATGGATAAAATTAGAGATACTGCAACTTCACACGAGAGATTATTTTTTGTTGAAGTTATGGGTCGAAATTGCGGTTATCTTGCTCTCAATAGCGCAATTGCATCTGGTGCCGAAGCAGCAATTATTCCCGAGATTAGTATTGAAAAAGACCAATTAGCAGAATTAATTGAACAAGGATTTAGAAAATCAAAAAACAGCAGTATGGTTTTAGTTGCGGAAAGCCCAATTACCGGAGGCGCAATTAATCTTGCTAATAGGGTTAAAAAGCAATACCCTCAATATGATGTTAGAGTTTCTATACTTGGTCACCTACAACGAGGTGGTTCTCCAACTGCTCAAGACAGAATTTTAGCAAGTAGAATGGGAGTTGCTGCTGTTCAGGCTTTTCTTGAACATCAGAGTAATATTATGATTGCAATTAGAGAAAATGAAATTGCTTATGTTCCATTCAAACGAGCTATTAAAAAAGAAAGACCAATAAGTACTGAATTATTGGAAGTACATAGAATGTCATCGATTTAATATTGATTATTTTTATAAGGTAATTTAAAAGTTATATATTTGCAATTCATAATCAATTAAATATAAAACAAATATGGAATTAACACACATTGAACACATCGGTATAGCTGTTAAAAGTATAGAAGAGCAGCTTCCTTATTATGAAGGAGTTTTAGGTTTAAAATGTTACAATATTGAGACTGTAGAAGATCAAAAAGTAAAAACAGCTTTTTTTATGATTGGACAGACAAAAATTGAACTTTTAGAACCAACCAGCGAAGATAGTACAGTCGCAAAATATATTGAAAAAAGAGGAGAAGGTATTCATCATATAGCCTATGCAACAAAAAGTGTTGAAAAAGCCCTTAAGACAGCTGAAGAGAAAGGTGTTAAGCTTATTGACACAAAGCCTCGTGCCGGAGCCGAAGGATTAAGTATTGCTTTTCTTCATCCTAAATCTACTGGAAGTGTTTTAACAGAATTGTGTGAACATCCAGAAAAATAATTTCTTCTAATAGTAGCGCTACGTAAGATTATATCATTTAACAGAATTGTTTATGATATCTTATGCAGCGCTATTATTTTTTGATATATAAATTTCAAATATAAATAGATAAATCAAATTCACAATAAACTATTATTAATATGAGCATCCAACTCGAAAAAGTAAAAGAGCTTATTCAATTAAGAGAAAAAGCTCGCTTAGGTGGAGGTGAGAGAAGAATAGAATCTCAGCATCTCAAAGGCAAATATACAGCTCGCGAACGTCTTTCAATGCTTCTTGACGAAGGGAGTTTTGAAGAGTTTGATATGTTTGTGGAACATCGCTGTCACAACTTTGGAATGGAGAAAACCAAGTACTTAGGTGATGGAGTTGTTACTGGTTATGGAACAATTCAAGGGCGTTTGGTATATGTTTTCGCTCAAGATTTTACTGTATCAGGTGGTTCACTATCTGAAATGCATGCACAGAAAATATGCAAAGTAATGGACCAAGCTATGAAAATGGGAGCCCCAGTTATTGGCATCAATGATTCAGGTGGTGCACGTATTCAAGAAGGGGTGAATGCTCTTGCAGGATATGCTGAAATTTTTCAACGGAATATTTTAGCATCGGGTGTTATTCCTCAAATATCAGGAATTTTTGGTCCTTGTGCCGGTGGAGCAGTTTATTCTCCTGCTCTTACAGACTTTAATATTATGACTCAGGGAACTTCATACATGTTCCTAACTGGTCCTAAAGTTGTTAAAACAGTTACCGGTGAAGATGTTACTCAAGAGCAACTAGGTGGTGCATCTGTGCATACTGCAAAGTCTGGTGTAGCACACTTCTCAGCCCAGAATGAAGAAGATGCTATAAAAGTAATTCAACAATTATTGTCATATATTCCTCAAAACAATATGGAGGAGCCAATGGCAATTGCAGCAACTGATCCATTAGACAGACTTGAAGATGGTCTTAACGAAATAATTCCTGATAGCCCTAATAAACCATATGATATGTATGAAGTTATCGGTGCTGTTGTTGATCACGGTGAGTTTCTTGAAGTTCATGCCGATTATGCTAAAAATATAATTGTTGGTTTTGCACGATTTAATGGCCAATCAGTAGGTGTTGTTGCAAACCAGCCAAAGTTTCTTGCCGGTGTTTTAGATATTAATGCTTCACGCAAAGCAGCTCGTTTTGTGCGTTTCTGTGATGCATTCAATATTCCTCTTGTTACTTTAGTTGATGTTCCAGGTTTTCTTCCTGGAACCGGACAAGAATATGGAGGTGTTATTACCCATGGTGCAAAACTTCTTTATGCATATGGTGAAGCCACAGTTCCAAAAGTAACCGTTACTCTGCGTAAATCTTATGGTGGAGCGCATATTGTAATGAGTTGCAAACAACTTAGAGGTGATATTAATTATGCTTGGCCAAGTGCTGAAATTGCAGTAATGGGAGGCGATGGTGCAGTAGAGGTTCTCTACAGTAAAGATATCGCATCTGAAAAGGATCCCACAAAGCAAGCAGAAGTATTTGCAGCAAAGAAGAAAGAATATACAGATTTGTTTGCAAATCCTTATGAAGCTGCTAGATATGGTTATATTGATGATGTTATAGAGCCTAGAAATACAAGATTCCGTGTTATCAGAGCATTGCAACAACTTCAAACAAAAAAATTGACTAATCCCGCTAAGAAACATGATAACTTACCACTATAAAATGTTCTAATTATGAATAAAATAAAACATTTATTGTTTTTATCTCTAATTGTAATTTTTGCGAGTTGTAATAATACAATTGATAATCCTGAGTGGGTTATCAACGAAGTTGTTTTAGAAAACACGAATGGATATATTGATAGCTATGGAAACAGAAGTGCATGGATAGAGATATTTAACAATACATTTAAATCTCAAGAGCTCGGGGGGAGATATCTTACAGATGATCCAGAGAATCCAAAGAAATATCCAATTCCACAAGGAGATGTTTTGACAAAGATACCACCGCGCCAGCATGTCGTTTTCTTTGCTGATGGAGAGCCTATTAATGGTACCTTTCATCTGAACTTTAAATTGGATCCTTCAAAGGAGATTTATTTAGCTTTATATGAGAATGACGGAAAGACTTTATTGGATGAAATAATAATACCTATTGGGATTCCAGTAAATAAATCCTATGGATATGAATCAGATGGATGCAAATTTGATGAGACAGGTAGTATTTTGGCTAAGATTTTACCTAGTGTAACTCCTAGTACAAACAATAAAACTCTAGAAGAGAATACTAAGATTTTGGCTATTAGTAAGTCTGATCCTATTGGTTTAACATTATCTTTGACTTCAATTTTTGTAGTCTTTATTGCTTTAATTGTTCTTTATCTACTGTTTAAAGCTATTGGAAAGATCGCAAAAATGCTATCAGAAAGACGTGTTGCCAAATCAGGTTCATTATCTGTTGCCAGAGGTGAGAATGCTTTAACTGGAGAAGTGCTTGCAGCCATTTCAGCGGCAATTCATGAATTGAATGAAGATGCACATGATATTGAAAATACTATTCTTACCATTTCACAAGTTAAGAGATCATATTCTCCATGGAGCTCAAAAATCCATACATTACGTAAAGATCCACGTTCATAAATGATTAAATAATAACATAGTAATAAATATTTCTTATGAAAGAGTTTAAATATAAAATTAATGGGTCTCCTTATAGAGTTGTTGTTAATAACTCTGATAGCTCAATTATCGAATTAGAGGTTAATGGAACACCATACAAAGTTGAGTTAGAACAAAAAGATGTAAAAATAGGTACTAAAATAAAAAAACAAGCAATTACAACACCAACGCCACAATCAGCATCAACACCGCTAGTTACAAGACCAAAATCAGGAGATGGAGGCAAAAATTGTATTCAGTCTCCACTCCCAGGTATTATACTGGATATTAAATGTAATGTAGGAGATTCTGTAAAGAAAGGTGATACCATTATGATTCTTGAAGCAATGAAGATGGAGAACAATATTTTGGCTAATGCTAATGGTAAGGTATCAGAAATCCTTGTTAAAACGGGTGATTCTGTGTTAGAAGGTGATCAATTAGTAATTCTTGAATAAAATTATTATCAGATGAATACATTATTAGCAATAAGTGATAATCTGGCAACATTTTGGAGCTATACGGGTTTTGCAAATGCGACACCTGGGCATATCATAATGATATTAGTTGGACTATTATTTATAACACTAGCTATTGTTAAGGAATATGAACCCTTACTCCTTATTCCTATTGGATTTGGTATTTTAATTGGAAATATTCCTTTCAATGAAGCTGCTGGCCTCATGATTGGTATATATGAAGAGGGTTCAGTATATAATATCTTGTACCAAGGAGTAGTGCAGGGATGGTATCCTCCTCTTATTTTCTTAGGTATTGGTGCTATGACTGACTTTTCATCATTAATAGCAAACCCTAAGCTTTTTTTGATAGGAGCAGCTGCTCAATTAGGTATATATGGTGCATATACAGTGGCTCTGGCTTGGGGTTTTATGCCCAATGAAGCTGGTGCAATTGGTATTATTGGTGGTGCAGATGGGCCTACAGCAATTTTCTTGACCTCTAAACTAGCACCACAACTCTTAGGAGCTGTAGCAATTTCAGCATATTCTTATATGGCTCTAGTACCTGTAATTCAGCCACCTTTTATGAAACTGCTTACCAATTCAAAAGAGCGTGTTATTAGAATGAAGACTCCTCGAGTAGTATCACAAACAGAGAAAATACTATTTCCAATTATTGGTATGCTATTGACAGCTTTCTTAGTTCCATCTGGACTTCCTTTATTAGGTATGCTTTTCTTTGGAAATCTATTAAAAGAATCTGGTGTAACTCGACGTTTAGCTGAAACAGCAAGAGGTCCGTTAATTGATACAATTACAATCCTATTAGGATTGACAGTTGGAGCTTCTACTCAAGCAACAACTTTCTTGAGACCTGAGTCAATTAAGATATTTGTAATTGGTGCATTTTCATTTATAGTAGCAACTTGTGCCGGAGTTATCTTTGTGAAGATATTTAATTTATTCCTGAAAGAAGGTAATAAGATTAATCCACTTATTGGTAACTCAGGTGTTTCTGCTGTTCCTGACTCTGCGCGTCTATCGCAAATGGTCGGCTTGGAGTATGACAACACAAACTATCTGTTAATGCACGCAATGGGACCAAACGTTGCCGGTGTAATTGGCTCTGCTGTTGCAGCTGGTATTATGCTTGGGTTCTTGTATTAATATATTTATGATTCCTTATAAGGAGTCACCGACAAAGAAAATGATTAGAGGGTGAATCACATTGTGATTTCACCCTCTATCTTTATGTACCCCTTCAGAGATTAATTTGAAATATTCAATTCTCAGAGTCTTATTTGTAATTTTGATATCTCCTCTTTGTTTTTGTTTTCAATAAGTATATTCATTAAACACATTTATTCCTGATTATTGATTGTCTTCAAGTTTATCTCTTTTTCCTTCTCCAATAGTATTTATACCATATTATGAAACCTGTGATAAGATTGAATAGAGTGAATAATCCAACTAATGGCACAATTAGAATATAGAATATGCCTAGTAGAGGCTGATAAATTCTTCCTGTATGTATTTCAAGAGATAGTCCCCATAATGAAATTGGTGACTTTTTTAATATTTCTCTGTTCATTTCCGGGAAGTTATGTTTGCCATCTGTGCCCACTACTCCCTGCATATAATCAAATATTATACTCTTATTATTCTTATCAAAACCATAGCCACTAATCATATAATCACCTACCGGTGGTCCTTTTTTAACCGGTGGTATATATGGCTCCTTTTTCATAACATCATATAAGTATCCTGATTCAAAATTCCATTCAAATAATCCTTCAAAAGACCCTATTAGGATTTTATCATTCCCAAGATCTTCAAAAACAGTGACTCCCATAACGCTTGCAGGTGGTTGCTGGTTAAACTTAATTATTGTTTTGAATTCATCAGGTGTGTAGTAAAATCCATCATAAGTTGATATTATATGCATTTCTTTTTCTGGCAGATACATTCCGCGTCTCAATATGTCATACCATGCATTAGGTGTATCCAATTCCGTATAGGGTATTTTTGTTACATTTGATGAAAAAATTGCTGCCAGCAATGGTGGGCGTAAAAACATTCCTGCTGTTGTGTTTACAAATAAAAAAACTATCGTTATCCAGCCTATTTTGTTGTGCCATTTTAAATTCCATCTATATCTATTTGCATGTTTTCTTCTCGTTTCTGCTGAATTCTTTTTGTTTTTAATCTTCTCCTTGCTAAGATATAGTATGAAGCCCGAAATTGAAAGAAATACCATTATAACGCCAATTAAGTCTACAACCATTATTCCAATTGTTCCATATATCTCTCCACTATGAATTACCCAAAGAGTTTTGAATAGTCCAATTTTATTGTCATATCCAGCAGGTGGAGGTAACTCTATTTCTTCAAAATTTTCTCCATTAGTTGTTACAAGCATATGTGAACGTGACATAACATACATCTTCTCCTCTTTTAAATACATGTCCACAATGTTTTCTTCTTTTAGAGGTAATATTGTTTTTTCCCACTTTTCACTTTTAGGATTAAACTTATAGAATCCATAAAGCGTACCAGTGTATAGGTTGTTTTTAAACTCAATTATCTTGGAAATCTTTCTATTATCTATGCCGTTTGGGAACCCGGCATTCATATCCTTAAAGTTGCTTAAGGAGCTGTCAGTTAACCAAATTCCAATATTTCCGTATACTAATATGCTATCAGAGCTAATTCTGCTCATATCCTTTACTGCAGCATTATTCCAGTTATTGTATCTTATATATTTAGGTAATGCATTTCTGTTCACAGATATATCCGCCAATTGGCTTCTATGATTTAATATAATCCCGGAAATTGCAAATAAGATTAGTAATAAGGTCAATATAATACCCGACCATTTATGATATTTGCGGAAAAAGTTCATTAAGCTTTTTTGTTTCACGTCAGTAGTTTTCTTTTTTATAATAGCTATGATTAATTAGGACAAATATATCTTTTAAAATCTAATAGATGGTTATATTAGATGCCTTTTTTAAAAAGAATTAAATTATATTATATCTATTCAAATAAAATGAGTCTTTATAAAAAAATTAGTCTCTGAGAGTTTAATATTTTAAATTAATCTCGTATAGGGAGGTGCACGTATAGAAAGAGGGTGAAATCACATTGTGACTCACCCTCTCTTTATGCTAAATTATTGTTTATAAACTATTCAATATTTGTTCTAATGCTGCTTTAAGACCATCACAATTTTTGCCTCCTGCAGTTGCAAAGTGTGGCTGGCCACCTCCGCCACCTTGAATAAGTTTTGCTGATTCACGTACCATATTTCCTGCGTGAAGACCTTGTGATACCAGATCATCACTAAGCATTACTGTAATGCTTGGGCGTTTGTTGAACTCAGTTGCAGCAATAAATGCTGATTGTTCTTTAAATTCACCTTTTATTTGAAATGCAATATCTTTGACAATTTCAGGAGCTAATGTGATACCATCAATTACAAACAAGTTTATATCATTTACTACTTTCTTTCTTGAGATAATCTGTTTTTTAAGCTCTGCAGTTTTTTCTTTTACAAAGTCATGAATTTTCTTCTTCATATCTTCGTTTTCATTCATAAGCTTTTGTAGTCCTATCATTATTTCAGGAGCATTTCCTGAAACGGCCTCTTTCACACTTCTCAAAATGTCTTCCATTGCATATAAATAGTCATCGCACCCCTTTGCTGTAACAGCTTCAATACGTCTTACTCCGGCAGCAATAGCACTCTCACTAACTATTCTGAAACAACCAATCATTCCTGTACTGGCAATATGAGTACCACCACAAAGCTCAATTGATGTTCCAAATCTAACAGTACGAACATCATCACCATATTTTTCACCGAACAGAGCCATCGCACCCTGTGACTTTGCTTCCTCAATCGCTACATGACGGTGTTCTTCTATACCATAGTTTTTTCGTATCTTATCATTCACCTTTCTTTCCACTTCACGAATTTCTTCGACAGTCATTTTTTGGAAATGAGAAAAGTCAAATCTCAAAACATCTGAAGACACGTATGATCCTTTCTGTTCTACATGAGTTCCAAGAGTTTCTCTAAGAGCCTCGTGCATTAAGTGAGTTGCTGTATGGTTTGCCTCTGTTGCAATTCTTTTTTCTGTATTTATTAATGCTTGAAAAGTACCTTCTATATTATCAGGTAGTTTTTTAGTAAGATGCACAGCCAGATTGTTTTCGTTCTTTGTATCAAACACCTCTGTTTTAACTCCATCTTCATCTATCAACCATCCAATATCACCCACTTGTCCACCCATTTCTGCGTAGAAAGGAGATCTTGATAATACTAACTGGAAGAACTCTTTATTTTTCTGTTTAACCTTTCGGTATCTTAGTATTTGAGTCTCGTCCTCATTCTTATCATAACCCACAAATTCACTTTCTCCATCTCTTACTTTCACCCAGTCGCCTGTTTCCATGCTTGCAGCATTTCTAGCACGCTCCTTTTGCTTGTTCATTTCAATATCGAAAGCTATATGATCAACCTTCATTCCATTTTCTCTTAATATAAGATCTGTCAAATCTAATGGGAACCCAAAAGTATCATACAGTTGGAATGCAATTTCTCCTTCTAACTCAATCTTATTTTCTTTCTTATGATTGGCTATTTCTCTGTCCAGCAATCTTATTCCAGTCTCAAGGGTTCTTAGGAATGAATTCTCCTCTTCATTAATTACCTTTTCTATAAGCGTCTTTTGTGCTTCCAATTCAGGATAAGCATCGCCCATTACCTCTATAAGGGTTTGCACCAATTTAAAGATAAATGCCTCATGCATTCCCAAAAATGTATAACCATATCTGACAGCACGACGCAAAATACGACGTATTACATATCCGGCCTTAGCATTAGAAGGCAATTGACCATCAGTAATTGAGAATGCAATTGTTCTAACGTGGTCGGCAATAACACGCATAGCTATATCCTTCTTGTCGTCCTCGCTATATTTATTATTAGTAATTTCTGCTATTTTACTTATAAGCGGCTGAAATACATCTGTGTCATAGTTTGATAACTTTCCTTGCACAGCCATACACAACCTCTCAAATCCCATTCCTGTATCTATAACTTTTGCAGGGAGAGGTTCTAATGAACCATTACTCATTCGGTTGTATTGCATAAACACAAGATTCCATATTTCTATTACTTCAGGATGATCCTTGTTTATAAGTTCAGTAGCATCTATCTTCTCTCTTTCCGAATCACGTCGTAGGTCAATATGGATTTCTGAGCAAGGACCACAAGGTCCTGTATCACCCATTTCCCAAAAGTTATCATCCTTGTTACCATTTATAATTCTGTCTTTAGATAAATGCTTTTCCCAAAATAAAGAAGCTTCATTATCACGCTCAAGACCTTCGTCAGGACTTCCTTCAAATATTGAAGCATATAGCCTGCTCTTATCCAACTTCAAAACTTCGGTTAGATATTCCCATGCCCAATCAATAGCCTCCTCCTTAAAGTAGTTACCAAACGACCAGTTGCCAAGCATCTCAAACATTGTGTGATGATATGTGTCATGACCCACTTCTTCCAGGTCATTATGCTTACCACTAACTCTCAAACATTTTTGTGAGTCTGCAATACGTGGGTATTTAATTGGCGCGTTACCAAGAATTACATCCTTAAATTGGTTCATCCCCGCATTTGTAAACATCAATGTTGGGTCATCTTTTATTACCATTGGTGCAGATGGTACAATGTGGTGCTCTTTTGAGGCAAAAAAGTCGATAAACGACTGACGTATTTCTTTAGAAGTCATCATATATGTCTTAATTACTTTTATAGCAAGTTTGCAGCTATGTTATATTGTCAACTTGCGCTTAATCTTGTTTTTAAGGTGCAAATATACAAATTATGTTGTAAATAATATTACATTCATTGAACACATAATTGTGTACAAAACAACATATTAGTCAGTTTCAATAATATATTATTATATTTGAAGCATGATAAGAGAAATTATTACTGAACGAATACCTATTAAACTTTGGCTCCGCGAACTAGAGGATGGAGCTTTACAGCAAGCAAAAGATCTTGCCAATCTTGCAATTGCCTACAATCATATAGCCATTATGCCTGACTCCCATCAAGGATATGGAATGCCCATTGGTGGTATTCTCGCAACTAAGAATGCGGTAGTTCCCAATGCAGTTGGTGTAGATATTGGTTGCGGTATGTGTTCTCTTCGAACTAATTTAGTTGATATCGACAGAAATGACTTGAAGATGATTTTGAGTGAGATTAGAACTACAATTCCCGTTGGCTTCAAACACCATTCTTCTAAGCAGAATGATATTTGGATGCCACCTCTCCATGATGAATTGCCGATCGTTATTCAGGAGTTTGAGAGTGCCACCTACCAGGTCGGAACATTGGGTGGCGGCAATCATTTTATAGAAATTCAAAGAGGTTCCGATGGATTTATCTGGATAATGATTCACTCCGGCTCTCGCAATATTGGCTATACTGTTGCAGGTCATTATCATAAATTGGCTATTGAGGAGACAACAAAAAGAGATTATGGCTCTGTGCCCCGTGACTTATCATATTTTACTCATGAAAGTCCCAACTTTGAATTATATCTAAAGGAGATGGAGTATTGTATGGCATTTGCCCTTAATAACCGAAAACTGATGATGGAACGAGTTAAGGAAGCCTTTACAAATGTACTGTCTAATGTAGAGTTCTCTAACTTTATAAACAAGCCACATAACTTTGCCGCTTATGAAACGCACTTTAATGAAGTCTTGATTGTTCATCGCAAAGGAGCAACCAGAGCACAAAAGGGAGAGTGGGGGATGATTCCCGGTTCACAAGGCACCAAATCTTATCTTGTCACAGGCAGGGGTAATCCCGATTCTTTCAATTCATGCTCTCATGGTGCAGGTAGGGTTATGAGTAGAGCCAAAGCCCGTAAAACACTCGATCTAAAAGCAGAAATGTCAAGGTTGCAAAAGATGGGAGTAATTCATGCATTAAGAAATAAAAATGATTTAGATGAAGCTCCAAGCTCATATAAAGATATTGAAGAGGTGATGGCTTTACAGCAAGATTTGGTCGAAATTAAAATAGAGCTAACTCCGCTTGCAGTTATAAAAGGATAAGCGATCATTGTAATAAAACAAACATAAATAGATTAATATGATATTGGAAAAATGGACTATATTTGTATCTGTAACTACCAAGATTGCTAAATAAGAGCTATGGCAAAACGAAGAAGATTAATTCAATTCAACGATCGCAAATTATTTTATAATTCTAAGGAAGTAGCAGACCATTTTGCAGTTAATGTTTCGTTGCTCCGATTTTGGGAGAAAGAGTTTGATAATATCAGACCCAAAAAAACATCAGGAGGAGTCAGGCAATTTACTCATGAAGATATCAGAGAGATAGAGCTTGTTTACAACCTCGTGAAAGAGCGAGGAATGACTTTAGAAGGAGCAAAACAAGTACTTAAATCAAGCAAAGATGATGAGACAAAAAGGATAGAGGCTATTGAAAGACTCAAAGCCATAAAGAAAGACCTTATTAATTTAGAGACAGAGTTTGACAGATTACATGAAATACAAAAATATAACAGAAAGGAAATAGAATGAAAAAGAGACTTTTCTTATTACTGTCAGTCGTATTGTTTTCAATATCATATGCCAATTCAAGTTCGGTAATAGTTGGCGCTGAAAACACAGATAAGTATTTTCCAATGCTACAAGGAAAACGCATAGCAATAATGACTAACCAAAGCGGTATTGTTGGTGATGAACATCTGGTAGATGTCTTAGTAAAAAGCAAATTTAATATTGTAGGAATTTTTTCTCCTGAGCATGGTTTTCGTGGCACTGCTGATGCCGGAGAGCATGTGTCAAGCTCTGTAGATCCAGATACCGGTATTAATATCTGGTCACTCTATGGTAGTGGAAGCGGAAAGCCAACAGTAGAACAAATGAAGCAGTTTGATGTTTTATTATTTGACTTGCAGGATGTGGGGCTTCGTTTTTATACCTACTATGCCAGTATGGCAAGGTTGATGGATGCGTGTGCCGAACATAGTAAAAAGATGATTATTCTTGATCGGCCCAACCCTAACGGATTTTATGTTGATGGCCCAATTTTGGATATGAAACATAAATCCGGTGTAGGGTGGTTGCCAATTCCTGTTGTTCATGGAATGACTCTTGGTGAATTAGCATTAATGATAAATGGCGAAAAGTGGTTGCCCGAAGGCAGGATATGTGATATTGAAGTTGTAGCTTGCCAAAACTACACACATCAAACCAGATATGAACTCCCTGTTGCACCATCACCAAATTTGCCTAATATTCATTCAATTTATTTATATCCTTCAACATGTCTATTCGAGGGCACGCCTGTAAGCTTAGGACGTGGGACGAATTTTCCATTTCAAGCATATGGGCATCCTAAATATAAAAACAGTTCTTTTTCTTTCACACCTCGTAGTGTTCCTGGGGCCAAAAACCCCCCATTGCTTAATGAAAAATGTTATGGTGTGGATTTACGAAATGTTTCACACGAAGAGATATGGTCAAAGGGTTTTGATTTATCCTACATAATTGATGCATACAATAATATTCAGATAGGAGATAAGTTCTTCACATCTTTCTTTGAGAAATTAGTAGGAGTTGACTATATTCGAAAAGATATTATTGCCGGAAAAACGGCAAATGAAATAAAAGAAAAATGGTTGTGTGACGTAGCTAAGTTTAAAGAACAGCGACGCCCCTATCTACTTTACGAAGAGTAATAATTCATTATCTAATTGATAATTTTTTAAATATAAAACATGGCAGATAAATTTTCCGACCCAATTGGTCGATTGATGGGATTGCGTTATAAGTCGCACCCATGGCATGGCATTTCCATAGGCAAAAATGCACCAAGTGAGCTAACAGCATTTATTGAGGTTGTTCCCACAGACACGGTTAAGTACGAAATAGATAAACTTAGCGGATACCTCAAGGTAGATCGCCCACAGAAGTTTTCAAATGTTGTTCCGGCCCTATATGGCTTTATTCCACAAACATTTTGCGGAACAAACGTAGGAGACTTCTGCAATGAAAAAACAGGTCGTACAGATATAGTAGGTGATGGCGATCCTATGGATATTTGTGTGCTCACTGAGAAAGATTTGTCACACGGTGATCTTTTGGTTGATGCCATTCCTATTGGTGGATTTAGAATGATAGACGGAAATCAGGCAGATGATAAAATCATTGCTGTTCTAAAGAACGACACTGTATATGGTCATTTCACCAATATTGGCGAAGTACCTAAAATTGTTATTCAGCGTCTTGAGCACTATTTCCTCACATATAAGGATATGCCGGGTGAAGATCGTAAAACTGAAATTAGTCATGTATACGACCAGGCAGAAGCATTAATTGTTATTCAAAAGGCAATTCAGGACTATAATGACAGATTTGATAATATTGGATTAATTCTATAAAATTCCGGTATTATTTTTTGCATATACTAATCCTAATTGCATATTTTGGCAGTTGGGATTAGTTTTCATCTTCTAAAACTTCAATTCTTACTTATGAAATCATATATCAAATATATCCTAACAATACCCTATATCTTATTAACCCTTACCTCTTGTTTTGACATAAAAGTAAAGGATGGAGACTACACATTTGAGATATATGCAACAAATGATATTCACGGAAGATTCTTTGATTCTCTGTATGTTTCAAGTCTTGACGGACATTTGGTTAATAAGCATTCACTTGCCTCAATAGCAACAGTAATAGATGATTCTCGAGCTAAAGCGGGTGATGACAATGTGATTCTATTAGATATTGGAGATCATCTTCAGGGTGATAATGCAGCCTTCTATTTCAACTTTATAGATACTGTTTCACCTCACATATATCCCCGAATTGCAAATTATATGAGATATGATGCAGTCGTTGTAGGTAATCATGATATAGAAACGGGACACAATGTTTATGACAGAGTGAAAGATCAATTTGATATGCCTTATTTGGCCGCCAATGCTTTAATTTCGGACTCCGATAATCCCTACTTCGAACCTTATACAATCATCAAAAGACACGGGCTCAAGATTGCTGTAATAGGTATGACCAATCCCAATATTCCAAGTTGGTTGGCACCCGAAATATGGTCGGGAATGTATTTTGAAGAGATTGTTCCCTCACTACAAAGGTGGATTTCATATGTAAGAGAAAAAGAGAACCCCCACTTCTTGATTGTTGCAATGCATGCAGGCTTAGGCGATGAAGATAGAGACAATATTGAAAATCCGGCTCGTTATGTAACTAAACATATAAAAGGCATTGACCTTGTTTTTGCATCACATGATCACAGAGTTACTGCTGAGAAACATTTCAATGGAGATAAAGAGGTATGGTTGCTTGAAGGTGGCGCCCGTGCATCCAATTTATCAAGAGCAACACTAAGTCTCTCAATTATTGATGGCTCTGTAGCTGCAATGAATGTAGAAGCTGAAACATTAAAGATTGAAGGCATCGAACCCAGTGTAGAGTATATGTCCAAATTCAGAGAAGACTTCCTTGCTGTAAAGCATTTTACAAACCGTATTATTGGAACATTAGAAAACGATATTGACTCACGTGATGCATATTTTGGCCCTTCATCATATGTAGATATGATACATTCCGTTCAACTAAGAGCATCCGGAGCTGATATATCTTTTGTTGCTCCTTTGTCTTTCAATAAGCATATATCAAAAGGAGAGTTGAACTACCAGAATCTATTAGACATCTATCCGTTCGAAAATCAGCTAAATGTTATTGAGCTATCAGGCGAAGAGATAAAAAACTATCTTGAATACTCCTACTCATTGTGGGTAAATCCAAATCCATCTCAAAGTAACCATTTGCTCAACTTCAATGATGGAGTAGGGGAACGATTCAGATTAAAAAATCCTCATTATAACTTTGATTCTGCTGCCGGAATAATCTATGAAGTTGATATCACAAAACCTGTTGGGCAAAGAGTTATTATAAAATCAATGACCAATGGTGATATATTTGATTTTGCTAAAAAGTACAACGTAGCTCTCACATCTTACAGAGCAAGTGGAGGTGGTGACTTACTTACAAATGGAGCAGATATTGATAAGGATGATTTGCAAAGTCGTATCGTATCACGTCTTTCTGATATAAGAGAAGTAATTTATGACCAGCTTCAAGCTGATGGAAAGATTAGTGCAGAGAAGCGAAATGAGTGGAAATTTATTCCTGAGCCACTTGTAAAAAGACTATCTCAAAAGGATTATAAAGAGATGTTTGGCATGTGATAATATGGATATAGTTATTGTAGAAGATGAGCTTTTATTAGCAGACGAGCTGCAGGAAAAGCTTGAATTGATTAATTCAGAGTTCAGGGTTGTTGCCAAGCTATATAGTGTGGAGGAGGCTGTTGAGTGGTTCTCCCTAAATGATTGCGACCTTGTGTTTATGGATATCCATTTGAGCGACGGAATTTCTTTTTCTATTTTCGACAAAGTCAAAGTTAAGGTGCCGGTTATTTTTGCAACAGCATACGACCACTACACCATGCAGGCTTTCGATGTAAATGGCATTGCCTATATCTTAAAGCCTGTCGAAACAGAAGATATCGAAAAAGCTATATCCAAATATGAAAGTCTAAGAGAATCATACCAAAAGAATATTGAAGGATTTATTTCTGATGTGACAGATACAGAAGACACCAAATATAAAAATCAACTACTGCTTTCACAAGGACCATCTAAGATTTTAGTTGATGTTTCTGATATAATATATTTCTATGCTGAAGATCGATATGTCTTTTCAGTCATAGAGTCAGGCAAGCGACTCTTTTGCAATTATACATTAAGAGATTTAGAAGATATTTTAGACCCGGTGCTCTTTTTTAGAATCAACAGAGCATTTATAGTCAACAAAAATAATATTGTAGGGTGGGAGTCAAGCAGTAAAGGCAGAATAAAACTTATTTTGAATATTGAATCACCTGCCATATTGTTTGTAAGTCGTTCTCGTGTAATTGAATTTAAGGAATGGGTCCAAAACTAAGAAACAAAATTCTCACAAGCCCCTTTCTCTGGATTGGGATTCTTCTGTTTGCTTTCATTCTTCTCTTTTCTTATAGAAAGAGTCAACAATTAGAGAGAGATACAGAAAGAAATATCCAGCTAATGGTCAGGAATATCTCCTCTAGTAATATTGATATTGCCAAACGTATTTTTGATAATTATCAGGAACAGCTGGAGTACATTAGTTTGTGGGGATTTGAGTCGGATGATAACTTAAACTACTTTATAGAAAAAGATAGCATATTTAAGAACGTATCCCTGCTTGAGTTGCCTGATAATGAAACAATCTTAGAGTCTAAAATCTATATTGACGATAGTTGCAAGAACATCCACTACTTGCAGTCTCTAAATCAAAACGGTAAACGCCAATACCTATCATTAGAGATACCCTTGTATAAGCTGCATGACATAATTGCCGAGAACATCAGCTTTTCATACTCCTATATCACTGTTATAAAAGATGGTGTATATATTTATCATCCAGATGAACATAAAATAGGCTCATTACAAGATACGTCTGAAATTGTCCTCTTCAACAAGTCACAAGAAAAGCTCATCCAGAATATTTACTCAGACTATCTCAACATCCCGGTATACAGATATTATACATCAATAGATATGGGTGGCGAAGAATGGTATTTTACATCAAATACACCAGCTATCAGTTTTGGAGAATTAATATCAGATGCAAAAAACACTTTCCTGTACATTTCATTGTCTGCATCACTTGCTTTTGCATTAATATTCATAATTGGTCTGTTACAATGGAAGCGAGAGTTTTTAAGAAAGCAATCATTATTAAATGATAAGGTAAAACTAGAGCTTCAAAACGAGCAAAATAAGAAGCAAATCATTGCCACCGAACTCGAACAACTTAAGTCAGGATTAAATCCCCATTTTCTGTTCAACTCACTTAGTAGTTTAAGAATCCTTGTCACAAAGCAACCCGATGAGGCCAAATTATTTGCCACTTCTCTATCCAACATTTACAGATATCTGCTCAATCAACAAAATGTTGATACAGTCTTTCTTAAAGATGAACTTAAGTTCACTAATGATTATATTTATCTTCAAAAGATAAGATTTGGAGATAGAATTATTGTGGATATAGATATTGATGACAATGCTTTAGAGCAAAAAGTGCCCCCTATTTCTCTCCAGATATTGGTTGAGAATTGCATTAAACATACCAAAATGACTCCAGCAAGTCCCTTGAACATTAAGATAAACACAGATAACAATTTCATTATAGTTACAAACAACTACAACCCTATTGAGCTTAACCAGCCCTCAGGCATAGGACTCGATAATCTCACCAAGAGATATTCATACTTAACTTCAAAAGCTTGTTCCTTTGAAGTGCAAAATAACGAGTTCGTATCTAAAATACCATTACTTTAATCATTTCACTACAAAAATAAGCCATTTCACTACATTCTTTTTGTATAACTGTCATTTTGTTATTTACTTTCGTAAAAAATGAACAATTATAAATGAAAGAAAGAAGTATTTTATTGGGATTATTAATTATTTTATCTGTATCCCTATTTGCTAAATCATCAGCTCCAGCTGATAGTCTGAAAAATGACATTGTTAAGCAATTAAATGATAGCGCTGTTACCCAAAAAGGTCTTTTTACTGTTCACCAGTTAAAAAACGACCTCTACTTTGAAATTCCATCAAATATGATTGGAAGAGATCTGTTGATTGTGAATAAGGTTTTGAAAGTGCCTTATGAATTAAACGATGCCGGTATCAATAAAGGCATCAATTATGACAATACACTTATCAGGTTTGAGGTAGATAAAAAAACCGATAAACTATATGTTAGAAATGTGAGACCCAAACCACATTATCCAAAAGACGACTTTATAGCCGCTTCAGTTCACGAAAACTTTATATCACCGTTGATGGGAAGTCTAAAAATTGAAGCGTATAATAATGATTCCACCACTTATATAGTAAAGGTAAACGACCTATATAATGGAACTCTGCCTGTTTTCAACAACTTATATAAAAATATAAACATTGGAGGTTCTGTTACCAAGGACTTATCTAGGATTGTGCGTGCCAAGGCATTTGAAAATAACGTGGCAGTAGTATCCGAGTTGTCAACAAAAGTAGATGAAGGTTACTCATCAGTTTATCTTACAGTAGAGGCTCTATCCTCAATTGTCCTACTTCCCGAAACACCAACTCCCGGGCGTTTTTTGTCATCTCGCGTAGGCTATTTCACCGTACCGTTCACTGCATATTCAGATAATCAAAGCAATGTTGAACAAAAAGAGATAATCACAAGATGGAAATTAGAGCCTAAAGATGAAGAAGCATATATGCGCGGAGAGTTGGTTGAACCAAAGAAACCAATTGTCTTCTATTTAGATCAGTCCACACCCCCACAATGGCGCAAGTACATGAAAAAGGGTATTGAAGATTGGCAGACAGCATTTGAAAAAGCAGGCTTTAAGAATGCGATAATAGCAAAAGAATTCACTGCTGAAGACGACCCCGACAATATCGACTTCTCAAGCATCACATATGTAGCATCAGAAAAGATGAATGCAATGGGTCCATCTGTTTATGACCCTCGTTCCGGCGAAATTATTCAGGCAGACATTATCTGGTGGCACAATGTTATCTCAATGTTGCGAAATTGGATTATAATACAAACAGCCGCTGTGCAGCCCGAAGCTCAAGTGTGGGATTTGCCCGAAGAATTGTTGGGAGATGCAATGCGTTTTGTAGCATGTCACGAAGTAGGTCACTCGCTTGGATTGCGTCATAATATGAGCGGCTCGTCGGTAATGCCTGTCGATTCTCTTAGAAACAATGACTTTGTTAAACAATGGGGCACTTCTGCCTCCATTATGGATTATTCAAGATTCAATTATGTGGCACAGCCAGGTGATGGGGTAGAGGTACTCTCCCCTCAAATTGGTGTATATGATATGTTTGCTATTGAATATGGATACAGATGGTCAGGAAAAGATAATCCATATGATGAAGAAGCATTCTTAGCAGAAATATTAAGCCGCCACACAGATGATATTTACAGATATAGCGAAGCGCAAGATGCCCGCTCTGCAATTGATCCGCGTGCACAAACAGAAGACCTGGGCGACGACCCTGTTAAGGCAAGCAACTATGGAATTGCCAATCTAAAACGTATTATGCCCAAAATACTTGCCATTACGGAAACAGGCAAGACAATGCAAAACTATAATGAAGCGGGACAACTTTACTATGCAATTATAAATCATTGGAACAACCTTGTGTATCATCCTTTGGCAAATATTGGAGGAATATATATTGAAAACAATGTAAGAGGCAGCAATAAAAGCACTTTTACTTTTGTTCCAAAGGATATCCAAAAAGAGTCTGTAGAGTTTCTGCTAAAAGAAACCATCACCGACACAGACTGGCTTTTTGACAGTGATTTGAATAAATATACCTTTCCTCTCAAAAGTTCACCCACCGGTATGATAGAGAATGCTCCTTCACTATTGCTGAAGAATGCACAGAGCTATATCTATTGGGACTTGTTGGACAATAAACGACTTATCAGAATGTCGGAAAACGAACAACAAAATGGAAAAGCAGCCTTCACACCCACGGAGCTAATGGACATGTTGTATGATGCAACATTCAAACCCTCTGTAAGCAATAAAACTTTAACTGTGAAAGAGAGGTTTATACAAAAAGGATTGGTTGATGCGCTGATACAGTCTGTTTCAGAAGATGCGGTAACCAAAAAGAACAAATCGCTTATTGGCCTCACTGCCGAAAATGACGACATATCTGCCTCAAGCGATGTTATTAGAAATATATCATTCTATGGCTCGTTGTCTGACAGAATATCAGATGCAATATCTGCCAAGAGGGGTCTGTTGTTGAATATCAGAAAAAGCGTGGCTAAGGGAACCAAGCTTTCCGACCCTGCAACAAGATATCATTATCAAGACCTATTGATGAGAATTGACAGTGCACTAAATATGTAAATCATTATACACACTATATACTAAATAAAATATGAAGAAGTTTTTCTTGTTATTTTTTATTCAGCTTCTCGTTATTTCCGTTTTTGCACAAAACACACGGACAATAAAGGGACGCGTGATTGACAGCAAAACAAAAGAACCGATGATAGGTGCTACTGTTTTCCTGTCACCTGATGAAAAAGGTTTTTCTGATTACAATCCACAAGGAGTTGTAACCGATTATGATGGTAATTACCTTTTCCCGATACCCGCTTCGGTAAAAACAATTATTGTAAGCTATGTGGGATATACCGCGCAAACAGTAACTTTATCTTCTGGCGATACATATAACATATCATTAGACGAAGATGCAAACCTCTTGAGCGATGTTATTGTAACAGGTTATCAGCGTATAGAGCGCAGAAAACTCACATCTTCCGTATCACGTGTAGATGCTGAAGACATAATACAGGTTGGAGCTCCAAGCGTCGACCAGCTGTTGTCAGGACAAATTGCAGGGGTTGTTTCCTCTCCAACCACCGGTGCGCCGGGTGCTGCGAGCAAAATTAGAATCAGGGGAACTGTATCTCTGTCCGGATCTTCCGACCCTCTTTGGGTTTTAGACGGAATTCCATTGGAGGGAAACGATATACCAAAAGACTTTAGCGACTCTGATAATATAGACAATCTTAGCAATGTCTCAATTGCAGGTCTCAACCCCAATGATATACAAGATATCACCATCCTTAAGGATGCTGCTGCAACAGCCATATATGGAGCACGTGCTGCAAACGGTGTAATTGTGGTTACTACCAAAAAAGGAAAGAGCGGAAAGATGAGAATTAACTTCACATCCGATTTGTTCCACACCTTCAAGCCACAGTTTGACAGACTAAACCTTATGAATGCCGATCAGAAAGTGAATTTTGAACTTGGGTTGGCACAAAACCCCTATCACACCTACAGGAGTGAGAATGGCGAAGTATCTCGAATACTTGACAAAACGGGGCAACTGAATTCTTTGATTCAGAATGGTTTTTCGGGAATATCTGCCGATGCACAAAGCCAAATAAATGCCCTCAGAAATCAGGGAGCCGATTGGTTTAACGAGATATATCGTTCTGTAGTAAACCAGCAATATGGTCTTAGCTTGTCAGGCGGCAGCGATATTGCCAACTATTATTTTAGTACAGGTTATTATACAGAACAAGGAACCACAAAGGGCACATCTTTCGACAGGTTTAATGTTACATTAAATACCGATTTCAAGATTTCATCAAAATTGAAATTTGGTGTCGGACTATTTGCAAATCAAAACGATAGAAAATCATATCTTGTTAATGGCACTTACACCAACCCACAAAACTATACAAGAAGAGTAAACCCTTATCTAAACGTTTATGATGATAATGGCAAGTATATATACGACCCGGATTTGATGAATACAAGCGATTTGCCGATTCCTTTCAACTATATTGAGGAACAGACCAACTCGGAGTATTTTTTGACCTCACAGTCGCTTAAATCAATTTTTGATGTTGAATATAAACTATTCCCTTCCACTCGCATAACCTCACAACTGGGGCTTCAGCTTGAAAACAGCTCTACAGAAAAGTATGGTGATGCCAACACATTCTTCACCCGTCAGTACCGGGAAAGCAACAAATACAGAGGTCAATCGGTGCTTCCCGAAGGAGGAATAATTCAAAACTGGAATGATAAACTATTCCAATACAACTGGCGTAATCAAATATTTTTCCAGAAGCGTTTTGCTCAGCGTCACGATGTTGATATGATGGTGGGTATGGAGATGCGTAAAAATAATTATACAGAGATTCATACAAAAGGCTTTGGCTTTGATCCAAACTCTATGACAACCAAGCCCGTTGTTTTCCCTGAAGGATTTAGCGGAATTCACTCTTCTCAGCTCAATCCATATTCAAAAAGATTTATTGAGAATGCCTTCTTGTCATATTTTGCCACAGCTTCCTACACTCTAGACGACAAATACACACTGTTTGGCAGTTTGAGATATGACGGTTCAGACCTTTTTGGTGTTGACCCCAAATATCGCTACCTGCCGCTTTGGTCAATTTCGGGAGCATGGAATGCAAGCCGCGAGGAGTTTCTTGAGGATGTCGACTGGTTAAGCAATCTTAAGTTGAGAGCTTCATACGGTTTGCAGGGCAATATCGACAAGGAGACTTCTCCTTTTGTTAAAGGTACATGGAATACCACCGGATTCTTTCCCGGTCAGTCCATACCATCAATCAATGTGTTGTCGCCACCCAATAAATACCTTCGTTGGGAAAAGACCTCCACATCCAATATTGGTTTTGATTTTGGAGTGCTCAACGGAAGAATCAACATGAGCTTCGACGCATATAGCCGCTTGAGTCAAGACCTAATAAACTCTAAGCAAATACCCCACGAGAATGGATTTAATTATGTAAATCTCAACTGGGCAGAAGTTTCAAACAAAGGATGGGAAATATTCCTTTCTACTCACAACATAAAAGGGAAAGACTTCAACTGGCACACCGATTTTAATATCTCGCAAAACACCAGCAAGGTAAATAAAATCAATACCCCAGACAATGATTGGTTCCCATCGCGTGAGGGTTACCCCGTAAATGCTGTATTTGGCATTAAAACAGCCGGTCTTGATGAAGATGGACTTATGCAGTTTTACAACAAAGAGGGAGATATTGTAAGCATGAAGGAGTTCTACAATCTCGAGGTTGGAATGTGGGGTGATGTTGTCACAAATCACTCTGTAGCCGAGTTCAGAGAGCTGTTTACCTATATGGGAGATATGGATCCAAAATTCACCGGAGGATTCAACAACAGATTTAAATACAAGAATCTTGACTTATCAATTACAACTTCATTTTTCTTAGACAGAACCGTAAGAGTAACTCCTTTTTATAATCCAACGCAAGTTGATCCCGGAATTAATTACACTACGAATATGAATAACGTATGGTCTGAAGATAACAAGTCGGGCACTTATCCTCGCATTCTTGGACGCAATACGGGTAATGAAATGGCAGATATTGCATACAATTGGATAGACTCATACGACCCGTCCAGGTCTTTCAATTATTATGATATCTGGATGAAAAGTCTCAGCTATATGAGAATTAGCAATATACGCTTAGGCTATACTTTGGGAGAAAATATATTAAAGAGCAAACACATCTCTTCGCTTCGCTTCAATATTGAGGCAAGAAATCCATTTGTTTTTGGTTCAAGCTACAAAGGATACTTCGACCCCGAAACATATGGCAATATCTACTCTCAACCTATGCCTAAGACTATATCATTTGGTATTAATGCAACATTCTAATTAAAACAAAAGATGAAAAATAAAATATATTATTTATCAATTGCCCTGTCGCTTGTGGTTATATTTAGTTCGTGCAACTATCTTGATATAACTCCCGTTGGACAGGTTATTCCAAACAAAACTTCCGAATTCAGGGGATTAATCAACACTGCCTATAAATTGGTTCCACAGCATAAAGCAATGCTCAATATGCGCGGTTCGCAGTTTAGCCCCGAAGATGACCCATGGGGTATGGGACTGGATGGGTTTGATGTATATAAAGATATCTACATGTGGAATGATCAGACTGCTGATAATGCCAAGACTAGTGAATATCCATATATGTCGTTTTATCAGGTTATTTTCTACACCAATGAGATAATACACAATGGTAAGAATGCAATAGATGATGGCACTGAAGAGATAGACCAAATCATTTCCGAAGCTTATGCACTTAGAGCCTATATGTATTTTGAACTGGCTAATATGTATGCTCCTGTTTATGACAAGTCTTCGGCGTCAGAAACAAAAGGTGTTCCCGTTACCACGGAGATTGATATAGAGCAGGTGTTTCCAAAGTCAACATTAGACAAGGTGTATGCCCGCATCAATGATGATATTGACAATGCCATAAAGCTTTCAAAGGTTTCTCAACAAGCGGGGGATAACAGATACAGATTTTCACTTGAAAGTATTTATGCTCTTCAATCAAGAGTATACCTGTATATGAAAGAGTGGCAAAAGTCAATTGATGCTGCGCAAAATGCATTAAATATAAGCTCTCTTCTTGAGGATATGAATAGCAGCACATACACCTCCAATACCAATTATAAATCAAAAGAGGCCATGCTGTCTTTAGAGCACGTCACTGTAATTGAGTTGAGAGATTATGCATCTATCTCTAATGAACTGATGTCTTCATACAAGGATGGCGACTTGCGTCCCGGAAACTATTTTGAAGAGTCGTGGTATGGATATTACATCACCTCTAAAGTTGCAAGCACAAGCGAGAGGGTTTCTTTCCGTCGCGCTGAGCTGTATCTTAATATTGCAGAAGCGGCAGCCAACTTAGACAACAATGCTAAAGCACGAAGCACTATTCTGGACTTGATAAAAAACAGATATGACAGCGAAGGATTATCAGCACAGACAGAGTTGATAAACGGCCTGTCGGGCGACAATTTGCTTGCCGAAATACTTAATGAGCGAGAAAAGGAACTTGCACTCGAAGGTCACCAGTGGTATGACTGGCGAAGAACTTCGCAACCATCAATCACTAAGTTTGTAAAAGGTGTAGAGTGCAAACTAGAAAAAAATGATGCCCGCTATACATTACAGTTCCCTAAATCGGCAAGAGAGGCAAATCCTTATCTTAATGATTGAGAAACTTCTTTGTGATGGACAGTAGTAAAAAGACTGTGAATAAAGTGTTAAAACAGTGAGTTATTTGTCAATATTTGGCAGTTTCTGTCATTTTTTGGCGCTTTTTGGCAAAATATTGAATGTTTTTTCTATCTTTGCATTCAGAAAGTATTGGGAAACTAAATTTTTTATTGTATGAAAATTGTTGCAGTGAGCTGATTATTAGACTCTATAATCGCTGCTTTCCCCTAATAGTATTTGAAAACTAAACAAAACAATCTTTGATTGTGTTTATATAGTAGAGATTGTAAACAAAAAAAGAACAAAAGAATTAGAAGATGGGCTTTTTCTTGGTCTAAAACTCAGTAAACTGAGCCAAAGGACTGATTCGAAAATCAATTACAGGCGGCAACCCGTAATCACCATCTCCTAAACTCTAATGTTCATCACAACGCCTAAAAGCGACATACTAGCCCGTTATTATACGGGCTTTTTTTATGCCACTTCGCCGGCATCCAATTCAGCTTCGCCAACATCTGTCAAGTCGCCTTGAGGCTCCTTTTCAGTATTCACTTCGGGAGTTTCATCAGAAGTATCTTTGCTGTTTGCGCTTTTTGTCTTCTTTGATAAAAAAGCAGCGCGTTCATCGTCGATAACCCTCTTTATGGCAAGACAAATCTCATAATATGTATCTTTGTCTTCTCCTTTAGCGTTGGCTTTCACTGCAAAGGCATTTGTCATATTGACTAAAGCGTCATAACACAATACCCTTCTGTGATCTCTAAGCTCATGCAATCTGTTTCTTTCAGAAACTCTTGATTGCTCAAGCACATCAACTTGGCCGGCAAGTTCAACAATCTTCTCAAATCTATCCATTAGCGAGAGAGTTGTCAATGCTTCGGTAATCTTTTCATCTTCACCAATGCTAGACATCAGCCTCTTCACTATGGTAACCTGTTTGATTTTGCCGCGCGTGCTCAGGTCAGAGCGGTCTTTCTTAATCCATTGGCTAAGAATTTTTGCCGCCTTTCTTGTTGACTCTGTGCCGCCTCGTTTAGAACCGTCTATCATCATCCGCAAGGCAATAATTTCTTCTCGGCATTGTTCCGATATCTCATTCATTACCTCCGTGTTTGGATTGGCAAGCGATGTTTGCCCCAAACTGATTAAGACGGGCAGGTGCCCTTTAGCCTCATTAATCACTGCGTACAAACCCTCATCTTCTATTTCAAATTGATCGATTTGTACGAAAATTCTACGCACTAGAGATTCAAATCTTTCGTTTGTAATGTCTATAGCGTATGAATAAGTAAACTTCATTCGTTTACGGTTTTTTGAACTTTGATTATTGTTCATATCGAAAAAATTAAATTGTTAATAATTATTTCGTTAAACCGTCCTTTGCCAAGAAAAAGCATTTTCGAATGTTGCTTAACTTGAAGGCAAATGTAATAATAATTTTCTTATCAAACAACAATCAGGAGTATATTTCATGCATTTATCTGTGTTGTAAATTTTTTTATGCATTCAGAGTAGTTTTTATGTTAAATATGGCACTTGTTTCTCTTTGAAGGGCTCCATTTTGTCGAGTGTGCAAATGCACCACTACCGGTAAAAAAGTCGTTGATTTAGTCCAATACGCTATAATATGTTGTTGTTTTATAGTTGGCTTGGTATTCTTTTCGTTAGCGTTTTTCTAAAATATATTTTAAAATGCAGATTTACAAGAGGTGTTTAGTCTTTTCCCAACTTCAGGAAACCATTGAACAGGTAGTGTTCAGTCCTTTCCCAACTTCAGGAAACCATTGAACAGGTAGTGTTCAGTCCTTTCCTAACTTCAGGAAACCATTGAACAGGCGGTGTTCAGTCCTTTCCCAACTTCGGGAAACCATTGAACAGGCGGTGTTCAGTCCTTTCCCAACTTCAGGAAACCATTGAACAGGTAGTGTTCAGTCCTTTCCCAACTTC
>CAZHWC010000024.1:0-4227 GCA_964535975.1 uncultured Proteiniphilum sp.
ATAAAAATGATTTTCTGTAATAATCATAGTTGAATTATGTTCTAAATAAGACTAATTTTATTTGTTCCACCTTAAATAAACATACCTCTACCTTCTTCATTGTATTCATTTGCAAATTTGCATAAAATTAAAAAGAACTAAAATTTCTAATAAAAACACTTTACGAATGAATTCTAATTCCTATGTTAAACGTAGATTGCTAATCGTGACTATGTTTAGTTTGATTTTTCTTATGGGTGGCAGTATCATAAATGCTGCAGATGAGGTGCTGTCAGTTCATTCTGTTCAGCAAGCAATAGAGATAAAAGGTATTGTGACCGACGTGTCTGGTGAACCTATCATTGGTGCCAATGTGGTGGAGAAGGGAACTACAAATGGTACAATCACGGATATAGATGGCAACTTCACTTTATCTTGCACTAAAGGAGCAACTCTTGTTGTTTCATACATTGGCTATTTATCCCAAAATCTAAGTGCTGATGTAAATATGAAAATTGTAATGCAGGAGGACACTCAGGCGTTGGACGAAGTTGTGGTTGTGGGCTATGGAGTTGTCAGAAAGCGTGACCTGACAGGTTCTGTAGCATCTCTCAAATCTGATGATTTGAAAAAAGCCGCATCATCCAATGTGTTGTCGGCAATGCAGGCAAAAATTCCGGGACTTGACATCCAGCAAAGCAGCGGTCAGGCAGGATCTGATGTGTCTATGACACTACGTGGCAATAGATCTATTTCTGCATCTAATGATCCGTTAATACTAGTTGATGGTGTCGAGTATGGAAAAGTCTTAGACATTCCGGCTTCTGAAATTGAATCTATGGACGTTCTTAAAGATGCTTCCTCTACTGCCATTTATGGAACAAAGGGTGCAAACGGTGTAATTATTATTACAACCAAACGGGGACAATTGGGAAGAACGAACGTAAATTTAAATAGCTATTTGTCCTTCAACAGTGCAACAAGTGCGGCAAAACCTATGTATGGGGACAGGGAGGTGCAACGCTTGATGGATGCAAAAGATTACAAAGACAATTATGCTATTTATCAGTCAACGGGCACATGGGGAACCAGTAAGAGTAAACCTGAAGATGTGCTTACTCCGTCTTTGGATGATGGAACCAGTACTTACGATATATACAAAGACAAGTCGTATATAGATTGGATTGACCATATACTTCAAAACTCGGTAACTCAAAATTATGAAGTCTCAATAAATGGAGGTAACGAAAAAACCAATTTTAACGTTGCAATGTCAGCTATGCAGGATGAGGGTCTGATGAAGAATGATGAGTTGGCACGATATACTGCCAGAACTAATATTGATCATATTGTAAATAAGTTTTTTAAAGTTGGCTCAAATATGTCTTATACATATAAAAGTCATGATAAAAGAAGCTCGGGAGTTTATAGTCAGGCATTGAAAATGACAACTATCTCTCACGCATATCTTAATGATGGTTCTATAAATGCAACTCCTAACCCTTGGTATCCTTCGCATGGGAGCCCGTTGTTGGACGAAGTTGATGGAGCATATCAAAACAATATTGAAACTACCCGTTTCTTAGGTAGTGCATATGCACAAATCACGCCTGTAAAGGATATGTTCTTTAAATCTATGTTCACAGTAGACCGTAGCGATGTGAGAACCGGAACTTATCTTGACTATGAAAGTCGTGACCGTTATCAGTCACCTTCTACTTCGTATATATCAAATGCAAAAAGTCAGTCTACCGGTATTAACTTGCAGAATACATTAAATTATAATACCAATTTTGGAACTCGTTTGCATGATGCATTTATACTGTTGGGACAGGAACTATATCAGACCGTAATTGAAAGTAGTGGTATTTCGGGTGATGCGGGAAAGGAACATTACTATAAGAGTGGATTTTATGATGTTAGTAAAATAAGCTCACCAAATGTCACTACCAATTATACTAAAACGGCTATGTTATCATTTTTTGGTAGGCTTAATTATAAGTTTAACGAAAAATATTTGCTGACTGCTTCTGTTCGTGCAGACGGCTCGTCCGTTCTTGCCGACGGGCATAAATGGGGATATTTTCCATCGGTGGCATTGGCGTGGAGAATGAATGAAGAAAAGTTTCTTCAAAATGTATCTTGGATAAATAATCTAAAATTACGAGCATCATGGGGATTGTCGGGTAATGCGGCAGTAAATGCTTATGAAACTCTTGCATCTTTGTCTCCTGTAGTAAAAAATTCTTCAGAGTTAATTCCTATGTCTATGGGAAATGAAGGCTTAACTTGGGAAAAAACATCAGCTTACAATATTGGATTAGACTATGGAGTACTAAATGGACGTATTTCAGGGGGAATTGATTATTACTGGACTCGTACCTATGACTTGTTGTATTACAAAAGTGCGCCGGCATCTTCGGTTTTTACCAGTATTTTGTCTAATGTGGGAGAAACAGAAGGAAAGGGTGTCGAGGTCCATATGAATATCCTCCCGGTGCAAACGAAAGATATTAGCTGGAATATTGATATGACTTATTCACGCGCAGAAGATAAGTTGACGAAGTTGGCAGATAATCTGGAAAGTAATATTAATGGAACATCGGCATTGATTGTTGGACAGCCTGTTTCAATTTATTACGATTATAAGTCAGATGGTAACTGGGGAATTGGTGAATGGGAAAAGTATGTGGAAGAGATGGCTGCAAAGGGTATTACTGCAGTTAAACCCGTAAGCACTTATGGAAATCCGGGAACAACAAAAATTGTGGATCAGAATGGGGATGGAGAGATTAAGTTGGATGATGATAAGATTGTATATAACAGATCTCCGAAACATATTTTTGGAATGGGGCATACCTTTACGTATAAAGATTTGTCACTTAGTGTTCAGATGTATGCTCGTTTAGGTGGTTATATCAATTATTCTATGAATTCAATGATTACTTATGATAATACAAACTGGGGAGATATTGACTACTGGACACCTGAAAATCCTAATGCTAAATTCCAAACCCCAGGAACAGGTCAGATAACCTATGGGTCTTCACTTTTATGGGAGAAAGCTGATTATTTTAAAATTAAAGATATTACTCTATCATATAATCTTCCTAAAAAAGTATTGTCGAAAGTAGGAATATATAATGCAAGAGTATATGGATCACTAAAGAACTACTTCACATTTAGCAATATAGACAACTATGACCCAGAGCGTGGTGGTGCAATTAGCTTCCCGCTACAGAAGCAAGTTGTTGTTGGTCTAAATTTACAATTATAATAAACTAAATCATGATAAATAATATAATTAAAACCATATTACTGGCCATGTTATTGGCTATTGCTACCACATCGTGCAGCGATTTTTTGGAAGAAGACAATAAAGTGGGTTCAACCGCCGATTTAACTTACACTACAGCCTCAGGCATAAACGGATTGGTAAATTCATGTTATTATTTTGCACGTGGCTGGTGGGGTAAAGAGGCGTCTTTGGGTTTTGCAGAAACCAAAACAGATATTTTTTATTCAGGATACGATAATAAGCAGAAAACGCTCAATCAATATGACATTACTTCTGCAACTTCGCAATTGGATGAGTATTGGGAGTTGTTTTACAGCGCGGTAGATGTATGTAATAATGCAATAAAATATGTTCCTGAATGTCCGGCCATAAACGAGACTCTTAAGCAACAATATATGGGAGAAGCTTATTTTTTGCGAGCGTTATACTATTCGCAGATGGTAGCATTGTGGGGACCTATTCCTTATAACTCAGAGGCTATTAGTTCTTCAACTATGTCAACCTCTCCTGTTCGTCTTCCTGAAGAGGTGATTTATGGAAATATTATTTCAGATCTGGATATTTCAATGGATTATTTTAAATCCGCAGGAGTCTTTGATAAATCAAAGGCAAGTGCAATCGGGCATGCTACTTATTATTCGTCTCAGGCACTTAAAGCTCGCGTATTATTATATGCAGCATCATGGCTTGGAGAAACAAGCATAGCTTCTAATGACAATTACTCAGGAAAAAACCTGTATTCATTGGCACAAGCTGCAGCACAAGATGTTATTGATAATTCAGGTGCTTCACTATATACAAATTACTACGATACCTGGAACCTTTCAAATGAAGAGATTTCTAAAAATAATGAGGCTATTTGGGGTGTTCATTATGATAATAATCTTAACTCATTGGTGAATCTTTTGCCTTATCGTTATAAAACAAATGCATCAGGTTCATTCATCGAG
>CAZHWC010000024.1:4327-6926 GCA_964535975.1 uncultured Proteiniphilum sp.
ATAAAAGGAGTTGTAGATATTAACACTATTCTTGAAGAGCGAGCAATAGAACTTTGTGGTGAGTATCAACGATGGTTTGATTTGAAAAGAACACACACATTGCTTGACAGAGTGAAAGCGTATAATGCGCAAGCTTCGGCCAATATTCAAGAAAAGCATTATTACTACCCAATCCCCGAGTCACAGATAGAGGGTGTTACTAACTATGAAAGTATTTCGGTTCCACAGATTAACGGTGTTTTGCAATATAGTATTGTTTCTGAATCATTTTGGCAAAATCCGGGGTATTAGTCTATAGAAATAGAAAGTTTGAAGTTATGAATCAATTAAATATATTTATGAAGAAAATGTTTTTAAGAGCAACAGTATTATTATTTTTAGTTTTGTCATTTACTCTGAGTCAAATTAGTTGCACTACTAGTGTTAAGGCAGAGTCTGAATGGTTGAAGATGGATGAAATTATCAAAAATATGATTATCCCTGAATTTCGTGATGCTGATTATTTGATTACTGATTTTGGAGCGGTTGATGATGGAATTACCGATTCCGGCGAAGCTATAAAAGCAGCTATCGAGAAATGCAATAGTGAAGGTGGTGGCAGAGTTGTGGTGCCAAACGGAAAGTTTTTCACAGGTCCTATTTATATAAAAAGCAATGTTAATTTACACTTGGAAGATAATGCTGTTTTGTTGTTTTCTACTAATCCTGATGATTATTATCCTTTGGTTCATTCACGTTGGGAGGGAGTTGATGCAATGAACTATTCTCCATTGATTTATGCTTTTGGTGAAACAAATATTGCCATTACAGGAAAAGGCACTTTAGATGGACAAGCTACAAGCAAAAATTGGTGGCCATGGAAAGGTCGTAAGGCCTTTGGTTGGAAAGAAGGAATGCCAAATCAAACAGATGAGGGCAACCGTCAGGCTTTGTTTGATATGGCTGAAAATGGCGTGCCTGTTGAGGAGCGTATATTCGGAAACGGACACTATTTGCGTCCGCAATTTCTTCAGCCATACAATTGCCAAAATGTTTTGATTGAGGGTGTAAAAATCATAAATTCACCTATGTGGATAATTCACCCTGTGCTATGTACAAATGTTACTATAAGTGATGTTTATGTAGATTGTAGTGGTCCAAACACTGATGGCTGTGATCCGGAATCATGTGTAAATGTATGGATAAAAGATAGTTATTTTAAAACAGGAGATGACTGTATTGCTCTCAAGTCAGGACGTAATGCTGAGGGCAGACGCATTAATGTCCCGTCTGAAAATGTTGTAATACAAAACTGTGTAACTCAAAATGGACATGCCGGAGTTGCTATCGGAAGTGAAATTTCGGGTGGAGCAAAGAATGTATTTATCGAAAACTGTAAATTTAATAATCCGATGTGGCCAATCCGTTTCAAAACCAGCTCAAATCGTGGTGGAACTTCAGAAAACATCTACTTCCGAAATATCGAAGTGGATAAAGCCAGAAATGAGTCAGTTGTGTTTACTATGCTTTATGAAGACAAAGGCGATTACATGCCAACCATAAAGAATGTTGTTATTGAAAATCTAACTGTTCATGAGGGAGGAAAGGTTGGTATCGTGATGGAGGCTTACGAAGAGTCTCCGATACAGGATGTATATTTCAAAAATGTAAATATTGAAAATGCCGTAGTGCCAATGGAACTTACCAATATTGATGGTATAACGTTTGAAGATACTTTTATTAATGGAGAAAAAATAGTAAATAAATAAGAATAGTGGGAAGTTAGTTTAGAAGAAGTAGGGGAGTGTATCACGTTGTGATTATACTTCCCTATTTTATTTGTAAATCCCGTGTTATAGCACACTTTGTTTTAGGCTCCATTGTATTGATTTTATTTTTGTAAAACCTCAAAAAACTTGATTGTGAATAAAAGTAATTTAAATGTAATTTAAATCTAATTGTTACATCTGTGTGATGTATGTTGCTTAAATACAGAGACATATGAATATGTAATGAATATTAATTTTTTTATTTTTGTGCAAAACCACTGATTTAAGACATTAAATTACCCGTTTGCAAATGTTTTCCTGTAATTTAAGACCTTAAATCTATAGTTTGACCATTTTTGGCTATAAAAAATGATCTCAGAGCATATGTTTAAAATCAAACAATACGAAAGTATAGATTGATATGTCATATTTTGTTAGTGTATTTTATGACTAAATTGTTTAATTGTTAATAAAGTTAACGGAAATCTGAAAAATACAAACGTATATCACACTAAAGAGTTTGTAAACCTCAGATTTACGACCTTAGATCTGAGGTTTGTACTTTCTCAAAATCAAAAAACGAATATTTACTTCTCAAAAGATTACATTTTTTTGCATTATGACAAATTAATAATAACAAAAGTAAATCAATTGAAGTAGTCCTTATATGTTTTTCTCTCAAAAAGGACTGAAACCACAGATCTAAGACATTAAATTAGAAGAAAACATTTGCAAACCTATGAAATACGTCCTTAAATGACACTAAAAAGTTTGCAATTTTGTGATTTAACATGTTAGACGAGAGCAAATATTTTATATCTGCAACAAAAACGGGCGCGATTATGTGTAAA
>CAZHWC010000024.1:7026-19510 GCA_964535975.1 uncultured Proteiniphilum sp.
GTTTTTTCCTGACTGAAGATATTTCGAGATATCTAATGTCCAGGGTGAACACCATATAATACCTGTATCCATAGAATTTACAAAAACACGTGCCACAAAATCCGGATTGCCGAGATCTAAAGAAACAGAATTATGTGTTGACGTAATATCAATCTCTTTCTTGTATACTGCTGTTCCCGAATAATATTTTATACCTGTATTGGTGTGATTTGTCCAGTCAATAAGTGTGTCGAATATAACATCTCCCGGACCACCCAACTGAGGATCAAAAAATACATTCCACTGGTTTGAAATATCCTCTTTTCTTTCAGATTTGTTTATTTTCATTTTGGGCAGTGCCTCATCTTTATTGGTCAGAACTATAAAAAATGATTCGCGAGGATGCATTTCAAGTTCAATAGATGTTCCATTTTCATTTTGAAGGACATCAAGTGCAAATCTTTCACCTGTAGCTGGGTTCCATAGTTGAGCATACTTTGCTTTTGCAGCAAATGTGAATAATGTTTGTTCTATTTCGTCCTTTCTGTTTGCTAAGAAATATACATCTGCATCCTTTAGCTTGCGATGAGAGAAATAAATCATATTATCCTTAGTATTTCCGATATCCATTGTTATATCAGGAGTAATCTCGGCAAGCTTTATCGCCTCTTCCAATGGCATTCCCCAAAATACTCTGCCTTTTCCATATTTATTAAATCCACTGTCAGCTATGTTGTCACCCCATAGCTGATTGGCTAGTTTGTGATATTCTTCTTTATTATCAATATCCTTGAAAGTGCCTGACAGGTTAGCTTTTGGTCCGTAAATGGTGATACCGTCTTTAACCATTGATGCTATTTTCCTTAATGCTTCCAGTGTGAGCTCTCCGTTTCTTGGTAATATCATCATAGAGTAGCTCATATCATTTGGAAGGTGTATCTTATTGTTTTTAGATGACATGCGGGTTATTAATGCATCCGTGGTGAAAGCATCAAAATCAAATCCGCCCGGTATATCAGGAAGTCGGTGAGTAAGTATTTTAACCGGTGCATTCTCGCCAAGATACACACACAGGTCAATTGAAGGTGTGCCTTTTCTCATCATGTAGGCACATCGTGCTTGAAACTCCCAAAAGGGTGTGCTATAATCCCACCATGTATTGTTTCTGTTTATGCAGTAGTGTCTGCCACCCCCGGTGTTTCCCGGAGTTTTGTCAAGCCATGGCTGATAAGCTGATGCACATATCACAAACTCATTTATCCCATATGCGTAAGCATAATCTGCCAGTGTCTTGAGATCGGCTATTGAGTGACTATATTTTGCGTCGGTGTAGGCTTCAGCCGAAGCTATATTTTTTCCATACATATGTGCAGCTGATGATGATTCTTTTATATCATAATTGCCATCCGGATGTATTGGCCAAAACTCACCCTGAGGTTTGTCGACTCTGCTTTTGGCTTTTATTGGGTCTGATACAATGCACAATGCGTTTCCTACTGCCTGAGCTGTAAATGTAATTCCATTTTCCCTACATAATCTGTTGAAAGTGCCATAATAGTTGTCGGCAATCATGTCTGAAACGTTTCTTCTTATATCATATAAAAAGCCTGTTGTGGTTTCTTTGTCATTGATTACATATCCCATCATTGCCGGAAGAAAAAGAGTGGGATCATAGCCTTGTCTTTGTGCAAACTCTTCAATAAAGTTGTCAGTCCAGTTTTGTGCTCCGGCTTCGTGACTATCCATAACCACTCCAATAACATTGCCGCTGGATGATGCTTTTAGTGAATCAATAATCTTACCTGCATAATTGTTCCAATGAAACTCAGCGGCTTTGGCAGATAGCTTATCGCACTCGGGACCCAGCAGGTTTTTTCTTCCATGTTTGCTTCTTCCTCCTGTCGGAATGTATGCAAAGCGAATAATCTTCCAGTCGCCTTCGGGAACATCCCATTTTATTGTACCATTGGCATCCATCTTATCAGTTATATTAATAATCTGATTAATGTCAATTGTTTCGGAGTTGCTATATGATGGTGTGTTTTCTGATTCAATATATTCAGAGAAGAGAGCTGCCTTTTCTTCCCATTGGTCAACTCTTGCTGCTCCATCCAATACAACTTTTCCAAGTTGCATGTCGGGCGATCTGTCGTCTTCCTCCCACCAATCGTGTAGGTTTAGTCTGAAGTACTTCCCGCTAGCTGTCGGGAATGATATGGTTTTTTGTCTCCAACTTTCGTGTGCTCTGTATATTGGTTTTAAGTCGCACACTTTGGTATAATTAATTCCATCTGTTGAAACTTCCAATTGTCCCAAATCGGGTAAAATGCGATATCCTGTGCCCACAAATGTTTCCTGGGGTGGGGCCGGAACGTTAGTTGCACTTGTTGTTGCCTTGCCCTTTGGTCTGACTTCGTATGTAATGCTTCGTGCATCAAATTCGTTTTCAAATTCGATATTTATAAAAACAGAGCTTCCGGGTTTATGAATAGGAATTTTTGTCAGATTGTTTATTTTAAGGTCAAATATGCTTTCCAGGTCTATAGAATTGTTTGAAGATAACTTATATGTTTCTGTCTTTGTGGATTTGTGCCCTGCAGTGGGAATAGGAAAGGCCAGAACAGCAACGTCCTTTATGTAGTTTGACGGAGGGGTAATTATGTCTTCAAAGTATTTGGCTCCTTTAACAATGATTTCATTGGCTGCAAGTCTCTTCATTCCATACTCAGGGGTAATCCATGCGCCGCCTGCCACAAATCCGTTAGATATATTTATTTCGAAACTCAAACCTAATCGTTGTGCTTCCTCGGCTGAGAAGCGAAGCATTTCCCACCATTCTTCTGAAAATCCCGGTGATGCATTTTCTGCCTTGCCATGTGATTGGTCGTAATACACAACACCACCTACTCCGGCCTTTTTATAAGCTTCGAGGTCGGCAGTGATTCCTTCTTTTGTTGTCTCGGTTTCACCATGAAACCACCATACTTTAGTTTTTGTGCTGTCCTGAATATTGTTAAATCCATAAAGTGCATCCGCTAAAGTGTCATTATCAGAAGTTTTTTTATAGCAGGATGACAGTAAAATAAGTATAAGTAATGGATATATGTGCTTCATAAGGTGATTTTAATTTTTGAGTAAAAGAAAGAGAGTGAAATCACAATGTAATTCACTCTCTTCAAGTTATTATTATAGTTTTGAGATTACTCCATTTATTTTGAGATTATCAAAATTTATATCTTTTGTCTTTCCTGAAATTCTGTTTCCATCAGCTTTGACGCCATTAAAATCACAATTCTTTAGATTGATATTGTACACACAAATATCATCGGGGAGACCATCAATTATCACTCCATATCTGCTCTTTGTGGAAGTAACATTCTCCATGAACAGATTACGTACAATCGGATTGTGTATTCTTTCGCCAATTTCATTTGACTCATATAGCAAGTTTATTCTCAATACAGCTTCCTTGCATTCTCCTACGGTTACGTTTCTTACATAAATGTTTTCGATGGTACCACCTCTTAGTGTGCTTGTTTTAATTCTTATTGCACGATCAAGCTGAGGACTATCCATTACACAATTCTCAACAAATAGGTTTTTGTATCCTCCGGTTATTTCACTGCCAATTACAACACCACCGTGGCCATTCTTCATTTGGCAATTACGTACAATAATGTTCTCGCTTGGTTTCGACCAAAAGCGGCCGTCGTTGTTCCTTCCTGCTTTAATAGCAATGCAGTCGTCTCCTGTATTAAAGAAACAATCTTCAATTAAAACGTTAGAGCATGATTCAGGGTCGCATCCATCTCCGTTAGGTCCCGCATTTTCAATATGAACACCCTTGATGGTTACATTATCGCACATTAGGGGGTGAATAACCCAAAATGGAGAGCGAATTAGTTTAACTCCTTCAATTAATACATTGTTGCACATGTAGAAATTTACAGATTGTGGTCTCATGCCATCTGTTTCAGTAAGTATTCTTTCTGAAAATGGCTTATTGTCGATGCCCCATTGCATAAGTTTTGGTCGGCCGGTACGTTGTGATATGTCTCCTTCCTTCCATCCAAATCTTGTTGCGCCACACTTTTTCCACCAATTGTCGTTGGTGGCACCACCGTCAATTACTCCTTCTCCAGTTAGTCCTATATTAGTTTCGCCATAGGCATAAATAAGAGGTTGCAGATTGTAGCAATCCATTCCTTCCCAACGTGTTAATACTATTGGAAAGTATTGTGGATCTGTGGTAAACAATAGTGTTGCGCCCTTTTCGAGATGTAAATTTACATTGCTCTTAAGAGTTATGGGTGCAGTATGCCATGTTCCTGCAGGGACTATCACGTGACCGCCTCCATTGATGCTGCAATGAGCAATAGCTCTGTTTATTGGTTCTGTATTTAATATTGTGGTGTCATTGGGGATTGCTCCAAATTCTGTTATGTTATAATACTTTTCTGAGAATGTTGGTGCTTTAATATTCTTTTCAATTTCGGGATAAATATTCTCCCAAGCTTCTTTGCTATTCTGTGCAATTATGTTGACAGAAAACATAAGTCCTAAAATTAAAATTATAAAGTTTTTCTTTTTGAAATTCATTGTGATAAGTGTTTATTTGATTTATTAATTTTATGGTCTTTGTAGTGTAACTGACATTAATCCAATCACAACATCATTAGACAATGTTCTCAATGATATGTGGCTTAGCTTTTTTGCAGGGTTTAGCGGTATATCCATTAGAACTCCTGCTCCTCCATCAATAGAACGTCCATATACTCCTGATATTTTCAACTCTTTTTCAAGATTGTTGGAGATTAGCCCTGAGTTTAGATGCACTCTATAAGGCCTTTCTCCTTTAATGCTGAAAGCATGGTCGTCAACAAATAGGTCTTGCTCAATAGGACACCAGTTGTCAGGATTGATGAGTTCTACCTCTACGCTGCTTCCATCTTTGTAGTGTACTGTAACTATGCCGTTGGCTATATGGCTCTGCATATGGTTTGTGCTTCCTGCCATCATCAGGTATGCATTGGTTGCCTTTCCTGATAATTTTATATCTACAGCGTTAGGATAATTGTCCCAAAGTGATGTGAAAACAATGTTTTTCCCTTGCTTTGGTGTTCTGAAGTCTATTCCCAAATTATTCTTTAAAATATTATTCTGAGTTGCATTTCTCATTCCCGAGTCATTAATTTCGGCTGTCAAATTTGGATGACACCATTCTCCAATTCCCTGAACAGGTAGTTGAAGGGTAGTATATGGTGATCTTGGTGTGAGATATTTGTTGTTGAAAATATCGGTCACATTTGAATTGAAATACTCGTCAATATTGACAACTTCACATTTTTGAGAAACCACATCAGAGAAGTTGGAGTAGTTAACAGACATATCCTGTTCAACTTCAAAGTTAACCGTATCCCACCATGACAGGTCGCCTGAGCTAACCTTGATGAATATTGTATGGTATTGTGACTTTCCATTAACAATGCCACTTAATTTATATTTATCATGAGATGTTTTTGTTAAAGCATTTTGTGGATTGTATATTTCTGAAATTTGATATTTGCTTTGGAACTCAACCTTTTCGTTTGGTTTGTACTTATTAAGTGTGTTGTTTTCTTTTTCAATTTCATTTCCATCCCATTCTATTTCGATGTTACAAATATTGTTTTTCTCAATTTTGGCATGAATATTAATCATTGGTCTGCCTATAGATTTTGTATTAAGCTCCCAATCAGTCTTAACTCCGTTTACCATTACACTTTTTACCTTGTCATATTTTGCAATAACCTGGAGTTCCAGATTATTTATATTGTCAAGATTAAAGGATAGATCATATGCTTCGTTTTTATCATCTCTTTTGTAGTTGTAAGAGATGTCAGGAGTATGTAAGTCGGCATGCTTCCAATCACTTGGAAATCCTGGTTTAACCACAATCTTATTGTTTAGTGCATCGGGATTAATTCCGTATAGACCTTGTATAAATACTCTTGAACCAACACCGATTGGATCAGCAAAATCACGGTAGCACTCGCCTCTGGCAGCATCATAAAAACTTACCTGACCGAAGTTGCCCGGGCTTCCGCCTAAGTACATTCCGTCTAAAACGGAGCTCTTCAATAGTTTATACCCTTCTTCATTTCTGCCTGTTTGGAAATAGGCAAGTGCTGTATTCATTACTTCAGCAAATGCTACGTTATTTACACTCCATGAATAAGGAAACCAGTTTGTAGTAGATATTGTTTGATAATTATCATCAATCAATCCTTTGGCTCTTACCGGTATATGTGGAATTTCATTATCAATATATTGAGTTGCCTGATATCTTTGGAAATTATCGCCTACTTCGCTGTCGATAGCATGATAAATACTCCATACTGCTGCACTTTCGTGTAGTCGTTGCAACCCCATAAAGTCTTTATATTCTGCCCAATGTCCTTTGTTTTGCAACCATAATGTTTTGTTTATGGCATTATTAATTTTTTCTGCTTCCTTTTTGTATGGGGTAGGGTCCTCACCAATCTTTTCGGCAACTAAGGCTGCCATTTTGTTTGATCTGTAGTTATATGCTGTGGAGTGTGTTACTGCACCACTATTATAATATAAGGCATCGCTTGCCCATATACATGCATAAGCATCATAAAGTCCATCATCATCAGGGTCGTAGTTTAGTTTTTCCCAAGTAAGATGTCTGGTTATTACCGGCCACATTTTGCGGGCATAGTCTAAATCCCCAGTCCAGTTTAAATGCCAAAGCAGTTCATCAATATAACACAGATTCATGTTATAGTGGTGCATTTGATTATTCTTATTTGGATTTCTGCAAATATAACCATTGCTGTAGTGTGGTGTTCCCCATTTCTTAACCGATCGTGCCATGTTAAGCTCTAAATCCTGAGCAGGATGTGGAATTGTTTGTGGAACATCCACCACCTGGCTGTTTGCATAGTTGTCAAAGTGAGTACGTGCCCTGTCATGCCATCCTAAAAAGTCGCCTGTGTATCCTGCGCGCCATCCTGTTAGTTGCATTCTCCAGCCAATAGCACCGTGTAGCCACACCTCTTCATCCCAAATACCATCTGCCGCTACTGATAGGGCTCCTCCTATTGTGTTAAAGAATGGATCCGGAGTTGTAAACTTTATTCTGGAGGCTAATTCTTCTCTTGCATTTTCTGTTTTATTAAATAACTCCTCAAGATTTTCCTTTCCCGCTTTATCGTCTCTACCTATATAAATATATTGTGATTCAGTTAGAACAACCTCCCCGTTTAATGCAGGTCTATTGTCAGTTGTCAATTTAGAATTGTTTGGTAGTGTTCCATAAAGATATTGGTCATTGTCAGCACCAAATGATAGTGTGAATGTATTATCATGAATATCATATTTATTGCCAACACAATATTTATCTTTCAGCTCAAAACCATCTACCGGATCAACACCCATGTCACCACCTCGTGAAAATCCTGTTAGCGACGCACCACCAAATGTGATATGTAATTTAATGTCTTTTGGTATGTTGTGTGAGGTTATCTTCCATATTCCGCCTTCAATTTCGTATAGTGCAAGTGCTTCAATTTCCACTCTTCCTTTTCCAAGTAGAGGGTCGGTTATTGAATACATTCTCTTTCCGGGTCTGTATCTGGTTTCAGTCCATTTGGCATCATTCAGATTGATTCTTTTATTGTTGTTGCTTATCGCAAAAGATAGATTTCCTCCCATTCTTGGTAGGAATAAAGCAAACTCGGGAACATCTCCCGTCTCAAGTCTGAAGCCTGAATGTCCACCGTATAAGGCACGGTTGAATTTTTTGTCTCCATTAATAATTACAAAATCTTCCCCATCAGGAATATATCTTAAAGTTCTCTCTTCATGGTGCTTCCCTTCGTTTATAGAGGCAATTGGTTGTGCCATGAGAGTATTTATAAATAGAATAAAAAGTAGTAAAGTTGAAAGTTTATTTATCATTGTATTTGTAAAGTTGAAATAAAAAAGCCTTGTTTCAATAAGTTTATAAAAAGATTTTCCTTGTTAGATTCTAATAAGTATAATTGTATCTAGCATAGGCCTAGTCTGCAATATCTTATAAAAAATGAAGCACAATGTGAGTTCAGTAGTTTAATAAAAAATATTCTGATCACATTGTGCTATCTATAAATAAAAAAGAGAAATGAATGTTCTTTTAATTTAGGTATAATATGTCTTGCTCTTGTTACTCATTAAAACATGTTTGGAATAATAAGTGAGAAGATTAATACTGCCATACCAATCACCAAGTATACTGCTGCTTTTTGTCCTGCGCCTTTCCATTCTTTTAGAATAAGACCCCAAACATTGCTGAAAATGACGTTAAGAGACATAAGTATACTCCATGAGAAAGCCATCATTACACTATTTGGCTCGAAGAAGCTTTGTCCCATACCTAGTCCAAAGAACTGAGAATACCAAAGAACACCGGCCAAAGCACTAAACATGATATTGTTTACCAACACACTTTTTGAAGAGCTGAAGATCTCACCACTAGTTTTGTTTTTTCTGTTCATATAAGTACAGTAAACAAAGTTGGTAACGAAGCCACCCACAGTGACTAATAGAATTACAGGATTTAGAGCAAATAGTTCTTTTGCGCCTGATGCAATGCTTGCTTGTCTTATTGGTTCTCCGGCAGCCAAGCCTAAACTAAAGCATGCACTCATAACCCCTGCAAACAGTGCTATTAATAATCCTTTCTTTAAAGCGAAGTCTTTAATTGCTTTCTTTCGCTCTTCTTCAGACATATTTTTAGAACGTAGACTTCCGGCATAACCCACAAGGGCAATACCTACAAGTGTTACTGCAACTGCTAAAAGAAGAATTAATCCTTTTGGTGAAAAAAGGTCTGTTCCTACCAGCATAGCTGGTATTATTGTGCCAAAAGCAGCACATGTACCTAATGAAACAGACTGTCCTAAAGCAACTCCCAGGTATCTCATACTAAGACCGAATGTCAATCCTCCTATTCCCCATAAAACTCCATATCCAATAGTTTGAAATGCAGCAGTTGTGTTGGCTGAGTATATGCTCAGTAGTTCGGGCATTGAGTTGGCCATAAAAGCGCCAAGCAAAGGAAATACAAGCCACGCGAAAACTCCTTGCATAAGCCAGAAGTTCTCCCATGACCAATCTTTAATTTTATTAATAGGAACGTATGAGCTTGATTGGCCCATACTTCCTATTGCAACAATTAATAAACCAATTATGGTGTTCATTGTGTTAACTATCGTTTAGAGGTTACTTCGTCCTCGTATTTTTCAATCACACTAATATAGTCATTGCCAACAGGTACTCCTTGTTGGTAACAATAGTAGTTGTAAAGAGCATTCCAAGGCATTGATTTAAGTTCTTCAAGATATGCCAAACGTTGGAATCTCTTGTCTTGTAATTCAAATTCTCTTAAATCAGCAGTTGGTTCAAGTAGTGCTTGCAGCATTGCTTTTTGTGTTGAGCGAATACCAATTACGTATGCACCAAGACGATTGATAGAAGCATCAAAAAAGTCTAAGCCAATATTTACTTTATCTAAGTGTCCTGAGCGAACAATTTCTTGAGTAAGATCAAGAAGGTCGTCACTTAAAATCACTACGTGATCGCTATCCCATCTTACAGGACGGCTTACGTGTAGTGCCAATTCCGGAACAAAAAGCAAAGTAGATGAAATCTTATCTGCAATACCTTCGGTTGGATGGAAGTGTCCTGCATCAAGAGTTAGCATCATATTGTTTTTTGTAGCATATCCCAGATAGAATTCATGAGAACCTACTACGTAGCTCTCACTTCCAATTCCAAATAGTTTACACTCTATACAGTCTTTTAGATATTCAGTGCTAATCTTTTCTGAAAGAACTTCGTCAAGAGATTCTTTTAGCAGTGCTCTATGCTCATATCTTGATACTGTTTCGTCTTTTTCTCCGTCAGGTGCCCATATGTTGTGAACGCAAGGGCTTCCTTGTTGACGACCAATTTCTGCAGCAATTTTACGACACTGACGTAAATGATCTTTCCAGAATTTTCTGATTTCAGGATCAAAATCAGATAGGGTATAGCCGCTGTTTGATTTTTCGTGAGAGAAGAATGTAGAGTTGAAATCAAGTTTAACACCTACTTTTTTAGCCCAGTCAATCCAGCTTTGGAAATGCTTTGGTTCAATTTTGTCTCTATCTACAAACTCACCACCAAAGTCGCCATAAATTGCGTGTAAACTGAAGCGATGATTTCCGGGGATAAGTTTTAAAACTTCTTCTATATCTTTTCTTAGCTCTTCAATTGTTCTGGCTTTTCCAGGATAGTTTCCAGTAGTCTGAATGCCACCGGTAAGCTCACCGTCAGGATTTTCAAATCCTGATACGTCATCTGCCTGCCAGCAATGTATTGATATCGCTACATCGTTTAATTTTTCTAACGCTTTGTCTGCGTCAATTCCAAGAGATGCAAATTGTAGTTTTGCATCTTCATAATTTCTCTTGATTTGTTCTAGGTTCATTTTATGTCTTTTATTAAAGTAAATTCTATATTTCTCTAAATACTTTTAGATACTTGTTATAATTAATTGCCCATTCTTCAACATTTTCAGGCACGAAAACTTCTTGTTCTACTGAGTTTCTTATGATTCTTCTTATATCATTTTTATTGCTTACCAAGCCTGCAGCTTGTGCCTGCAACATGATATTGCCAATGGCAGTTGCTTCAGAAGGACCTGATATTACCTCCAGACTGATGGCATTTGCTGTAAGTTGATTCAACATCTTGTTGTTTGAACCTCCTCCAATGATGTGTAATTTCTCAATTGGTTTGTCAGATAATTGTTTCAAGTTTGTAAGTACTTGATTGTATCTGAAAGCCAAGCTTTCGTATATACATCTTGATATTTCTCCAATTGTTTCAGGAACTGGCTGTTCTGTTATTCTGCAATACTCCTGAATTGCATCAATCATAGATACAGGACTAGCAAAGCTCGGTGAATCGGGATTGATAAAGCTCCTGAAAGGTTTTGCTTCTTGAGCCGCTTTCACAATTTCAGGATATGTTAGTTCTCCATTTTTATCCCATTCTCTTTTGCACTGCTCAATTAACCACATTCCGCAAATGTTTTTTAGCAAACGAATTGAACCGTCTGCACCACCTTCATTTGTGAAGTTCAATGCATATGTTTCATCTGTAATTACAGGATTGTCTGATTCAATGCCCATTAGAGACCAAGTGCCGGAGCTTAGATATGCGAAGTTGCTGTTTTCAGCCGGAGTAGCAAATACAGCCGACGCAGTATCGTGTCCAGCAACTGCAATTACTGAGATATCTCCTGCTCCAGTTTGTTGTTTTACTGACTCGGACAACTTGCCAATTTCGCTTCCTGAAAATACAATTGGCGCAAATTTGTCCTCCGTCAATTTTACAGCCTCAAGAAGTTCTTTATCAAACTTTTTCTCATAAGGATTTATCATTTGAGAAGTAGATGCAATAGTATATTCAGTTACCATATTGCCTGTTAGGAGATATGATAGTGCGTCAGGCATGAATAAAATTTTATCTATAACTTCATACGTAGAAGACTTTTCTCTAAGTTGTGTGTCAAGTTGATAGAGGCTGTTGAAATTCATTATCTGAATTCCAGTTTTATTATAAACTACCTCTTTGGGCACTCTTTTGAAAAATATTTCAGGAGCATCGTGTGTATGTGAGTCTCTGTAGCTGTAAGGCATTTTCAAAGGCTCACCATCTTTTCCGAAACATACAAAGTCAACACCCCATGTGTCAATTCCTAATGAGGAGACAGAGATATTCTCTTTGGTTATTATTTTTATTGATTTTATTATCTCATCGTATAGGTGAAACAAGTTCCAATATGAGCGTCCATTAATATCAATTATTGGGTTGGGGAAACGATTGATTTCTCTTAATTCGAGTTTATCATTTTCTATAGTTCCTACAATTGCTCTCCCGCTTGTAGCACCTAAATCTATGGCTAAAAAAGTTGATTTACTGATATCAGTCATGACATGATTAATATAAAAAGGTATTTATTTATTAACTACAAAAATACAGACTATTAGTCTTGTTTTCAATCTATAAAATGATTTTAAAACTATGTGTTTTGATATTTATCATAGATTATTTCTATAATTTGACTTTTCCTTTATTTCTTAAGGATAAAAAATACCTCCTCCATAAGTTTCACTAAAACATTGGAAGAGGTATTTACTTGGTTCTGTAAGGAAGTTTTATGTTATTTTACATTGAAAGCAATCCTAAGTTCTTCAATTTCAGCATCACCAATTGGACGCAAGTCGCCCATGGTAGTAGCCATTACCAAAGAGTTTGCCGAAAATTCAGCAACTTCAAGGTAGTCGAAAGTACTTAAAAGTTTGTCTCCTGTTACGAATACACTGTCATTTTCTACCAATATAACACGATTCTCCTTAAACATTTCAGCTACTCCGTCAATATCATTAAAGATTAATCCAAAAGGAATTGA
>CAZHWC010000024.1:19610-22387 GCA_964535975.1 uncultured Proteiniphilum sp.
TGAGGAACAATTTTAGTGTCGGGCACTTTTCCTACGATGCTAAAAGCCACTAATGCAGGCGGGTGAGCGTGTATAATTGCTTTAATTTCCGGACGTGCTTCGTATATTGCCTTATGAAAAGGAAATTCTGATGATGGTTTGTGGGGCCCAACAATACTGCCATCTGCTTTAACACAGATAATATCCTTAGTTGTCAGGTTACCTTTGTCTACCCCGGAAGGAGTAATCCAGATGTCCCCATTATCATCTTTGATAGAAATATTACCACCAGAAGTTGTGGTCATTCCATTCCAGTAGATTCTTCCTATAATAACGTTAATCTGTTCTACAGGATGCATTAAATGAACATCTAATTGTTTCATATCAACTATTTATTAAATTTGAATTATGCTTCCTTTAGTGAAGGGTGATTATCTAACAGGTAAGCTTCTGCTTCAACACTCCACAAACCGTTGTGTCTATTACAAATTTCTGCAAGGTTTTTAAAGAAGTCATCGTTTTTACCTAGTTCTTCAAACTGCGCGATATCTGTCAGAGGCATATCTATATGAGTATAGATTAGTTTTTTACCTCCCGGAATTTCAGGAAGTTTAAGCGTTGCTTCTGCAACAGAGTTTAATCCTCCAATATGTGTAACCAAACCTGCAGGATCAAGACCTTTGCCCATCATTTCTAAAGCTTCAACAAGGTCATCGTTATTACCACCACTTGTTCCAACAATATGAGTGTAAGCATAGTGTACATTGTAGAAGTTCAGCGATGCTCTGAAATCAGGATCGCTGGGACCTGCAAAGAAGTTAAGACATCCGTCAAATCCTAAGATTGCATCACCTTGCTCTACTACCGGTTTAACAGGTGCAAATACAAATACATCATCGTATCCGTTACCACCATTTAAATCCTTAAGAGCTTTAACCGGGTCTTCAACTTTGCCGGTGTTTAGGTAGTGTAGTTCGATTCCGCGAGACTTAGCAAATTCAACTGTGTAGATTGACGCTGCACGATCAAGACGAGCTTGATCAACGTCAGTAACAACTAATAACGAAGGCTTGCGATCATCTCTGTTTAGTGCATAGTTAATCGCTGCAAGACCCATAGGACCAACACCCGCCAAAATAGCCATCTTACCCCCGTCTACAATCTCCATTTTGTGAATATAGCTGCCTGGAGTAGTGTGGTAGTTGGCATGCATTGCACCAATCACGCATGATAGGGGTTCAGAAAGTGATGCAGGATAGAATCCTTCTCCGTGATATGGCAACAGACAATCCATTTCCATCACATCGTTAGGTATTACAATGTAAGTTGCATCACCACCAATATATTCATAGCTGTATCCTGGTGCACTCAAAAGTCCTACAGGACCCTTATCGTAATAAAGCGCAGGTTGAATTGAAAACTTATCTCCTGCTTTAAATTTGTGTGCCCACTTTTCTCCTACTTCAAGCAAAACGCCTGAAAACTCATGTCCAACGATGATAGGCTTCTCCGAAATATTATCAGGAATTCTTTTGTGATCGGAACCTTGTGTTGCTGCTTTGTATGATGACATACAAAGAGAATCGGAAACAACCTTTGCTAAAATCTCATCATCCTTAATTTGTGGTAAGTCAAACTCTTCTAAACGAAGATCATTTTTACCGTAAAGTCTAACTGCTCTTGTTTTCATTATATATGTTTTTATTTGTTTTTCAATTAATTAATCTGAATAATAAATTATGACATCATTACCTGACCACCGGTTATTGGCAATGCCTGACCAGTTTCGCCGCATTGGTCCATCAGGTATAATGCACCTTTAGTAACGTCTTCGGGTGTACACCCTTTGTTCATTGGCACTTGTGCAAGATAAAATGCCTTTACATCATCTACTGTCTTAGCTCCGGGAACTTTTCCTGCTCTTAGGTATTGAACAAATAGTCCATTTTCAGGATCACTCCAAAGTGGACCTTCATAGTAGTTTCCGGGACAAATACTATTAACCTTAATTCTGCTCGGTGCAAGCTCAAGGGCAAAAGACTGAGTAAGGCCAATGCCGCCAAACTTACCGCCGGCATATGCAAAGTTAGCTTTGCTGCCTCTCAGACCCGATTTAGAATTGATTTGTATTATATCGCCATAATATTCTTTTGAAGAATACTTTGTTTGCAATTTCATTACAGAGCTTACAACCTTTGTGCAATAGAAATAAGCATTATAATTAATTTTGGTTACAAAGTCAAAGTTTTCAGGTGTCATGTCTTCGAGACCTCCCGCACGCAACACTCCTGCATTACTAATGAAAGTATCAATTCCTCCAAAATTGCACACAGTTTTGTGAACCATGTTTTTTATGCTTTCAAGATCTCCTACATTGGTCTTTACAAATATCGCACGATTGTTTTTTACCAATGTGTTGAAGTGTTCTACTGTTTTCTGTCCTACCTCTTCATTCAAATCGGCAACAACAATATTGGCTCCTTCCAAGAGTAAATTGCGAGCAATTCCTTCTCCAAAACCTTGTGCAGCACCAGTCACTATAATAGTTTTGTTTTCTGCTCTTCCGGCTCTGGAGCCTGCGGCAGCAACACTACGCCTATAGTTTTCAACCTCCCAATTGTCGATGAAGTCAATCTGCTGTTGTGTCATCGGATGAGCTCCACCAAATGACAAAGCGAGATATGCAATCTTCATAGAATCTTCAAACACATCAAGAATTGTATCACACTGTTTTGCATTATCACCAACAGCAACCAGTCCTATTCCTTTAATGATAAGCACCTTTGGTTGATATCCAT
>CAZHWC010000024.1:22487-24208 GCA_964535975.1 uncultured Proteiniphilum sp.
TCTTTGCCAAATAATTTGATTAGGTCTTCTTCAGCATTCTGAGCACACATCAAGCCGTTTACCAATGTAGGATGAAGATGTACCACAAAAGCATAATCAATTACGTTATGCATTGATGTCTCAACAGAAGGACGCCTTCCTTTGGTTATAGTAGCAACTTCGAGGTCGGTCTTCACCTGCTCCTCACGTTCCACAGTATCACTGCTATACTGTTTGTCCGACATTAGGTTTAGTAGCGAGCGGTCTAATACAGCAAATCCATCTTCAGTGATTGTAGCCAAAGAAGAACCACTTGCCTTAACCCATATTTTATCTTTATTCTTATATGAAGTATTTCCACCTCCGGCAATCACATACTTGGTATTATTGCCATAATACTGAGAAACGGAAATTAAATCTTGTATCTCTTTCATTTTAATTATTAGCTTTTGTTGCACTTTTGATTACTTCATCACCCAGCTTCACAAACTCATCACGCATGCTTCTGTCCGCATTTCCGTTAATGTCCACATATCCCGTCAGCCCTTGCTGCACAAGGTGCTGATGAGCTGCTACCACACATGCTCCTTCGTAGTTAATTTTTAACAGAGTGTCTGATAGTGGAATGCTGTTTCTTGCAAATAGCTCTATAGGCTCCATAGCGGGAGTATTGTGCTCACTTCCAAGTGTTACCACGAATCCTTTATTATGAAGAAATGAAGCATACTTTTCTAAAAGAGTAACATCATTGCGAGTAGTTATGAATTCTACAGAGTGAAACCCACGTTTGGTGAGCTCGTCTGCCACTCTCTCAAGATTGTTCTCGAAATCTGTATAGTTGCCGTTTGCGTCATCTGCAAGGAATGGATATGTAGGTATCCCCCCTGCTGCCAGAATAATATTGCAAACAGTTTCAACAGGTAAGAAAGCATTAGGCGTTTCAGGCACAAATGCTGCACCACCTGCTTTAAGAAGATTACCCCTGATTTCATTTTCAACTGCTGCCACATTTTCAACTGCTGATTTCAAATCCTTGCCATCAAACAGGTTATTGAAAAGCTCCTTTATGAGCCCTTCATTATTCTTGCAAGACTCATATATTTTAAGTCTCAAAGCTTTTGCCAGATGTCTTTCGCGAATTGAACCTTTAGTAAGGTTTTCTTTAATCCAATCAATATCTAATGTAAAATCGGCTCCCTTGCTTTTCAAAAACTCATTAAGCTTTTTGCACATAGCCTCAACCTGAAGATCTGCCTCCTGCTTAACTCCTTTTAATTGTGATGAATAAGGTTCATCCAATTTAAAAGGAAATGATAATCCTTTTCCGCTTATATATGTTCTTCCGGGATTTCCGGGATCGTTAACTCTAAGTCCATCTTTTTGATCTTTCTCGTTTAAGCTGATAAGCTCTATATTAAAAAGAGGATATAGATTTCTCTTTTCACATCCATCAGACCACTCTTCATAGCCTTTGGTTGTATAAAAGTCGTTTATACCTACCACGCTCACGCCTTCATTTTTTGCTCTGTCAAGTGCATCTTCCAGTACATCAAATGCGCTAAATGAATAAGGAGTGTGTAGGTGAGCGTTAACTTTCAAATGTTTCATAAGAATTAAAATGTTGGTTTAATATCATACAATCCTTCAGCATCCATTTCAAAGTCTTCAACACTTTTGTCGGTCATTGGATGGTTCACTATAGACATAAGCACATCATATGACGCAGTCATGGCATGACATCC
>CAZHWC010000024.1:24308-31361 GCA_964535975.1 uncultured Proteiniphilum sp.
TCCTTCGTTACAGGTATCTTTACGAAGTAGTTGTCTTTCAAGTCAAAATAGTTTCTGTAAAACTTAGCTTCTCTTATAATATCTTCAGCTGTATGACTTACAACCTGAAAATGCAACATTTTATCGCCTATGCACTCCTGAATTTCAGGTACAATTTTTGAAATAGGCTTCCCAGCATTTTTAACAATAGTAGGATTGGTAGTTACGCCCTCGATTGGAAGATAATTAAATAGTTCTTTAATCTCTTCAATATTTGCTGTATCTGCTAAATAAATCATTTATGTTTCGATTATTTAAATTGTATGAGTAATGTTATATTTTGAATACAAGTATTTTAAATAATAACAAATAGCGTTCGAACACTGTTCGAACGCTATTTAAACAGCTATTATTTTAAATTCCTTTTTTAGATCTTCTTATAAACTCACCATCAGTAAAGTTTTGCTCGGGTATATATCCACTTAATGGCTGAATGCGCTCGTGAATAATATCAAGGAACCATGATGGTTGTGGGAAGAAAGCGTGCTCTAACTCGTGAGCAGGAGTAATCCAGTTGCGAGATCCAAGCACAGCAACAGGTGCATCAAGATAATCAAAACACAAAGATCCAATGTTTGCAGCAAGGTCATTAAGGAATGAACCACGTGCAGTAGCTTCACTTGCTACAATTATCTTACCTGTCTTTTTCACTGACTCAATAACAGTTTCGTAGTTGAAAGGCACAAGAGAGCGAGCATCAATAACCTCTGCACTCATTCCGTACTTTTCTTCCAATTCCTTAGCTGCTTCCAACGCAGGATACAAAGTATGACCAATTGTCAGGATTGTGATATCGCTTCCTTGTTTTTTGATATCAGGTTCACCAAGAGGAATTTCATAATATCCTTCAGGAACACCACCTTCGTGGAACTGCTCACCAACATCATATATTCTTTGACTTTCGAAGAATACAACAGGGTCAGTACCTTGCAGAGCCGAGTTCATAAGTCCCTTTGCATCATATGGTGTTACAGGGAAAACAACCTTAATACCCGGTATGTGAGCCACTAGTGAGCTCCAGTCCTGAGAGTGCTGAGCACCATATTTTGAACCTACAGAAACACGCAATACAACAGGCATTTTCAATACGTTTCCGCTCATAGCCTGCCATTTTGGAAGCTGGTTGAACACCTCGTCGCCCGAACGGCCAAGGAAGTCACAATACATAATTTCAGGTATTACCCTGCCACCACACATTGCATATCCAATTGCTGTTCCAACAATTGCTGCTTCAGAAATTGGAGAGTTGAAAAGACGATGATATGGCAATGCCTCAGTCATTCCACCATATACTGCAAACGCACCGCCCCAGTCTCTGTTTTCTTCACCATATGCAATAAGTGAAGCATCTTTGTAGAACCTATCCATGATAGACTCATAAAGCGCATCACGCAATTGATATTGCTTCATCTTGCTAAATGGTTTGCCGTCGGCATCAAATGCAAATCTCTCTTTTCCGGCAATACGCTTAGATCTTGGTCCCTCTTCATACGGCATCAATACATCAGGCTTAGCATCTGAGAAGCTGTCAACAGAACCATTAGAGAACATCATATCACCAATAGTTTCTGCATTGCTCATCACAGGTGATAGTTCATCATCAATTGCTTTTGTAAACATTTCAAATACCAAAGATTTAATATCTGCCCAAACATTGTCAAGATCTTCCTGAGAAGATACCTTGGCTTCTATTAGTTGTTCTCCGTATGTTATAATACAATCTTGTGATTCCCATGCCTCCACTTCTTCTTTTGTACGATATGAAGAAGCATCACTTGGTGAGTGACCACTATATCTATATGTAAGAACGTCAAGCAAAACAGGACCGCGTTTCTCTTCGATAATCTGACGCTTGCGTCTATATGCATCAATCACAGCCAATGGGTTGTAACCATCCACACGCTCAGCATGCATTTGGTCAGGATTCACACCGGCACCAATTCTTGCAGCAACATCGTATCCCATGGTTTCGCCAGATGTTTGACCACCCATACCATACTGATTATTCATAATATTGATAATCACCGGAAGACCACCCTGCATATCACCTTCCCACAGTTCTCTGAACTGATCCATAGATGCAAAAGTAATACCTTCCCAAACAGGACCACAAGCTAAAGAAGCATCACCAATATTTGCAACTACCAAGCCTGGTTTGCGATTTACTTTTTTGTATAATGCAGCACCTACAGCAATATCTCCTGAGCCACCCACTATTGCATTATTTGGATATACACCAAAAGGAGTAAAGAAAGCGTGCATAGAACCACCTAAACCTCTGTTGAAACCTGTTTCCCTTGCAAAAATTTCAGCAAGTGTACCGTAAATAAGGAAACGACGAGCAAGTTCTTTTACTGTTCCTTTAAAATCTTTTTTCACTACGTTCAGAACTGCTCCATCAAAGAAAGACTCCATGATTTCAGTCAACTGTTCATCACTTAGTTTATTTATTGCCGACATACCCTTAGCAATAATTTCACCATGTGAACGGTGACTGCCAAAAATGAAGTCGTCAACGCCTAATGTCCACGCCATACCCACTGCTGCTGACTCTTGTCCTATTGACAAGTGAGCAGGACCGGGGTGATTGTAGGCAACACCGTTATATTCACCTTTAGTTTTGATGAGGTTAAGCATTGTTTCAAACTCACGGATAAGAACCATATCGTGATAAATCGACTTAAACTCTTCGTCAGTGAAGTTTCCTTTCTCATCTTTCACTGTTTTTTGATACTGATTGATAGGAATTGGCTGGAATTCCACAAATCCAGGCTTGCGAGCCTCTGATGGATTTATAAATTGAATTTTTGGCATTGTTTTAATCTTTTACTTTATATATTACCTTTTAACAGACTTATATGCTCTTATAAAGGCAATACAAAAGTTTATATTTATTGTTGTTTATTATCTATAATAATGTGTTGATGTGTTCTGCTTTAGAATGAGAATACCACCTCTTTAAAAATTTCACTTACTGTAGGGTGGGGGAATACTACCTCTTGCATTTCTTTAAGAGTCATCTCTTGTTCAATGGCAATGCAGGCACCGTATATAATTTCACTGCTTGGGTTGCCAAGCATATGAACACCTAGTACTTCACCATACTTTTCTCCCACAATAACCTTGCAAACACCATTTCCACCTTCGTTTTCAGCAATGAAGCGTCCGGCGTAAGCCATAGGTAGTTTCGAAACTTTATAAGCAATTCCTTTTGCTTTTGCTGATTCTTCAGTTTCGCCAACTCCTGCAACTTCAGGATTAGTATATACAACTCCCGGAATTGCATCATATCTCATTATGTCGCTACCACCTGTCAGGTTATTTACTACCACTTCGCCTTCACGACTGGCAGTGTGAGCAAGAAGAGAGAATCCGGTTACGTCTCCTGCAGCAAAAACATTAGGAACATTAGTTCTCATCTTTTCGTCAACTTTGATTCCACCGCGAGTAAGTTCTACTCCAATGTTCTCTAATCCAAAGCCCTGTGTAACGGCTCTTCTTCCAACACTGACTAATATTTTGTCTCCCTCTGCTGTGAACGATTCTCCGTCTCTTTCGTATATCACTTTGTTACCTTCCACCTTCACCACTTTTGAGTTAAGGTTGAATTCAATTCCCTTCTTAGAATAGATATCGCGTAGCATTGCAGAAATCTCGAAATCATTATTTCCCAGAATCTCAGGCAACATCTCTATCACAGTAACCTTGGTGCCAATGCTATTGTAGAAGCTTGCAAACTCCATCCCGATAACTCCGCCACCAATTACAACTAGTGATTGTGGTTGCTCCTTCATTTCTAAAATCTCACGATTGGTAACAATCACATCTCCCGACTCTTTTAATCCGGGTATTGGAGGCACAGCAGCTTCTGAACCAGTGCAAATAAGCAGACTAGAACCTAAATAGCTCTCATTGTTGCTGTTTACTTTAATCCCCTCAGAGCTACGACCGTCGATGAAAGCATCACCTTCAATTACGTCAACATTATTGACTTTCATTTTGGATTTGACACCTGCCACAAGTTTGCGCACCACTTTATTTTTGCGTGCTACCACTTTACCGTAATCAAAAGTAACGTTGTCAGCAAACACTCCATACTTATCTCCATGCAATGCATTTTCGTAAGTCTTTGCGCTATATAGCATAGTTTTGGTAGGCATACATCCCTCATTAAGGCAAACACCACCCAAAGTTTTCTTTTCAAATAGTGCAACCTTAAGTCCTTTGGCACCAGCTCGCTCAGCAGCAACATATCCTGCCGGTCCGCCACCTATTATTAATAAATCATACATATTGAGATTATTTTGTTTTAGATTTGTTTAGTGATATAATAATTAGATGTCAAGCTCTAAATTTTCTATTTCAATAGCTATCTGTTTTAAGAACCTTGTAGCCTCTCCACCATCAAGTGAGCGGTGGTCATATGTAAGGCTTAATCCGATATGTGGAACAAATGCGTAAACACCGCCACCAAGATCTTTAGGGCGTGGCACTATTGTGTTTACACCCAAGATAGCAGATTGAGGCAGATTGATAATAGGAGTAAACATTTCAACCCCATAATTTCCAAGGTTAGAAACAGTGAATGTCCCGGCCTCAGATGATAGTAAGTCCGGACTTATGCTACCGGTGCGACATGCATTTGCAACCTCTGTCAACTGGTTTGATAATCCTGAGATAGATAAGTCGTCAGCGTTGCGAACAGCAGGTACCATCAAGCCTCTTTCTGTGTCAACAGCAAGACCTAGGTGAATCTTATTGAAGAATCTAATAGTATCGCCATTGTAGTGAGAGTTAACGCTAGGGAATTTCTTCAGAGCCTTGATAACTGCAAAGCAAACCATATCGTTGATGGTGATGTTTGCCGAAAGCTTTCCTGCATCAAGTGCTGCTTTAGCTGTTTTTCTTAGTTCAAGTAAACGACGAGCATCAGCACTCAGGTGGTGAGTAAGCTGTGCAGAGTTTTGCAATGAAGCATGCATTGATTTTGCAATAAGCTTACGTATGTTCGAAACTTTTTTGTCTTCATAGTCCACGCCATATACAGCATTCACAGGAGTACTTAGGTCGGCTGCTTTAGCTTTGCCTGCCAATCCTGAACCGCTTGGTGGAGGTGTAATTCCCTCTTCTGCTACAATCTTCTTAGCCAAAGATGTAAGTTTAGGTCTGTTTTCCAAGCTTGCAACAACATCTCTTTCGATAACTCTGCCCTTAGGACCCGAACCATCTAACTGGCTATAATCTAAAGCCTCCTTGTTTGCAAGATTTTTTGCACGTGGTGAAATAAATTGAGCTCCTTTGCTCTGTGATACTTTAGTCTCAGTAGTTGGAGCCTCAGCTTTTTCTTCCTGCTTAACTTCTACCACATCCACTTTCTCTTCGGTTACTGCTTCCGGCTTCTTCACATCTGCCACTAAGTCAGAATAGTCTTCGCCTGCTTCGCCAATAATCATCATGTTGTCTAATACTGGAACTTCGTCTCCTTCATTGTAAAAAGACTCAAGAACTACGCCGTCAATGGGTGATTCTTCTTCAAAAGAGGCCTTGTCTGTTTCGTACGAGAATAGAATGTCTCCTTTTTTAACGGTATCTCCTTTTTTCTTATCTATGGTTGAGATAATACATGTTTCAACTGACTGCCCCTGCTTGGGCATTATTATTACTGTTGCCATTTAATTATTATAAGGTATTTAAAAAAATTCTGATCAGATTCTGTGCTGAGCTATGCTGACACAAAGATATTATTTATATGTCATAACACAAAGAAATCAAAGACATACAATGATTTTTTTGGATTTTACCTCAACGCTACAAATTTATATATTAAAGATGTGTTTCATAGTGATATAATTGATTTTATATCTATAGTTTTTGGCATCTATCTTTAATATATAATAAATCGTTATCTTTGAGATTCAAAATGTCATTTAAACTTAAACTTTAATCAATATGTCGAATGTAAATTTAATAATAGAAGAACGTGCTGCAGATATTGGCAACTTCTTGGTTGGCCGTCTGTTACCTTTTGTGCAAAAGAGAAGTATCGGAGCGTTTGTGTTTATAGATCATATGGGGCCCAAAGTGTTGGGAGTAGGAGAGGGACTTGATGTTGCTCCACATCCGGACATCGGACTTTCCACTCTAACTTATCTTTTTGACGGTGCTATAATGCATAAAGGCTCCATTGGTTCGGATATTGAAATACAGCCCGGTGCTGTTAACTAGATGACTGCGGGTAAGGGTATAGTTCACTCTGAGCGAACGCCTGAATATCTTCGTAATCAGGAAAAAACATTGCATGGAATGCAGATATGGGTAGCGCTACCCAAAGAGTTGGAAGATATGGAGCCTTCATTCACACATGTGGATGCTGATTCACTTCCTGCTTGGAGTGCTGATGGATTGCAATATAGATTGAGACGGGCATTGCTCTATGTTTATCAATGTCTTCATCCTATAAGTAGTTTAGAATATTATCAATACTTTTTAGTTCTATATAGTTGTCGTAATTAAATTCCTCTTCGTGCTGCTCCTGTGCCCATGTCACTCATTATTTCTCTGCTTCCAGAAAGTATGACTCATTGACCCACAAAGTGTCGACTGCATCAAATGCTATTGTTTTTATATTATTTATCATTATTTCATTCTTGTCTCTTAGATTAGAAATACAAGTTTTGGATTATGCCAATATTGTGTATTTACTTTTAAATCAGCACAAAGTTAATTCAAAAAAAATATTTGTATTTTAGCTTTTAAATATCATTCTTCGTGATTGTTGAACATTTCTGAATTGTTTGAAATTATTCCTAGATATGTAAAGGTTTTGCGATTTTCTTTACAAAAGAAATTATATTTATAGAGATATAAAAAGCCTTGTAGACACTAACTGATTATTAATTTCTTATTCCCCTTTTGGCTTCTCCCCATACACTGTAATACTATATATAACTGTGGTTTTAGAATTATAATCAGCAATTTCCTCTTGGCTGAGGTATTCTTCCAAGATTTCGTTGG
>CAZHWC010000025.1:0-4534 GCA_964535975.1 uncultured Proteiniphilum sp.
AACACTACTCGTTCAGTCGTTATGTAAAGTGTTTCTCACACTGAACACTACTCGTTCAGTTGTTATGTAAAGTGTTTTTCACACTGAACACTTCTCGTTCAATGCCTCTGTAAAATAGATCTAAATCATTTTAATGTTTTATTGATGAAAAAGAAAAAGGATATAAAAAATCCGCAAGTCTGAAAAAACAAACTTGCGGATACTCTTAAAAATATATTGTCTGATATTTTCTAATACTAATATCCTCCATCCTCTTTAGTATCCTTAAGACTTAGTCTCTTACCTTCTAATGCTCTCCAGGCATAGAAGATGTATCCTGCTACTATAGGAACAAAGAAGGACACAACGCCCATTGCTCTTAATGTGAACTCACTTGATGATGCATTTTGTATCGTTAGTGAGCTCTGCAAGCTTGTGTATGAGGGATAAAAAGCGGTGTTGTTATATCCCGTTATTAGTAACAGCATTGTTACGGCAAGTATTGTGCCTGCCCCTGAAAACCAAACGCCTTTATTATATGACTTATTGAAAACCGTGGCAAAGATTCCCCATAAAACAGCTACAACTCCAAGAATAAACAATGTCATAATAATTGGCATTTCAATAAAGTTGTTCAGATACTTATATGGTTGCATAAAGACTTCTTTAGTGTCAGGATTAACGGCATAGCCCTCAGATACCAAAGTCCATATTAGGAAAGTAAGGAAAAACACCAAGAAAGGTATTGCATTATAAAGTGTGTATTTTCTAGATCTTGCCTGAAGTGCGTGGTGGTCAAGTCTGTTCACAAAATATAGACTTGCCTGAGTTCTTGATAAGAAAAATAGCGCTAAACCTAATGTCCAGTTTCTTAGACTGCCCAATGCTTCAAGACCATGCAAAGGGTTGTCCCATCCGCTCATTGTGTTGCCACCATTCATAAATGTAACCAAATTGATTTTGTTGATAGTAAACTCAGATCCGGTGAAAAATGTTGCAACAGCCACTCCTAATACTACAGGGCCAACTATTCCATTGAAAAATAAAAAGTTTTGATATGTTTTGTCTCCTAAGAAGTTGTTGGGCATTGATCCAAATTTGAAAGAAACAGCTTGCACAACAAACGAAAATAACAATAACATCCATACCCAATATGCTCCGCCAAAACTTGTTGCGTAAAAAAGAGGGAATGATGCGAAGAATGCTCCCCCAAATACTACCAGAGTAGTGAATGTGTATTCCCACTTGCGACCAATGGCGTTTATTACCAAGCTCTTTTCATCTTCATTTTTGGCTAGAGACTTTATCATTGACTGGCCACCCTGCACAAAAAGTAAGAATACTAATATTCCTCCAAGAAGCGATATTATAAACCACCAATAGTTTTGTAAAAATTCGTATGTAATCATAATTTGCTTTGTTTTATTAGTTTAAATATTACTTGATGTGAAATATTATTTTTCGGGTCCCTTCTTGATTTGCTTAACCATAATCATGATTTCGGCAATAAGAAGAAGTGAGAATAAAAATGCAAACATAAAGAATGTAGTTTTAACGTTGGCAGCGGGAACTGCAGAAGCAGCTGCTTGCACGGGCAGGATATCTTGTATAGTCCATGGCTGACGACCCACTTCGGCTACTACCCAGCCAAGCTGTGTTCCAACCAATGCTAATATAAGGCTCCAAAGTCCTACATGATGAAGCCAAGTCATTGACTCAAGCTTTTTCTTTTTATGCAGATACCAAATTACAGCAAAGAACAGAATAAAGTAGGCACCTATCATCACCATTAAGTGGAATGCGTAGAACGTTAAAGGTACATTAGGTATCATGTCTTCTTCTTTTTCTAAAAATCCATATCCAAAATAATCGTAATTGTCTCTGATAACTTTCTCAAAGTTGGCTGCATCTGTGTCTCTTCCTTCACTTTTGGCTTCTTGAAAATCTGCCAAAGCTTTATGGGCTATAAGTCCTCTTTCTTTTTTCTCTTGAAATGAAAGAGCTGTAGTACCATCCGGTAGTGTGAAGCCTCCTTCTACTACATCTTTAATTCCCGGCACAAAAGCATTGATGTTTCTATATCCCATTAAGGATAACAGTTTTGGGATTTCTATTTTGAATATGTATGGATCAACACCATCATCATATCTTTTCTTTTCGTTATTAAGTAGTCCGATTGCTACTAATCCAGCCCCTTCTTTTCCTTCATACAAGCCCTCCATTGCTGCTAGTTTCATAGGTTGCTTTTGTGTTACTTCATATGCAGATCCATCACCTGTTGCAGCAACTATTAGGAATGCGAAGAGTCCAAAAATTGATGAAATAAGAATGCTTCTGAGTGCAAACTCCTGATCTCTTTTTTTAATCAAATACCACATGCTGATGCTGGTAACAAATACAGCTCCCACTCCCCATGAAGATGTGACCGTGTGGAGAAACTTGTTAATAGCAACAGGCGAGTTAACTATTGCCCAGAAATCAACCATTTCGTTACGCATTGTCTCGGGATTGAATTCCATTCCAATCGGGTGTTGCATCCATGCGTTTGCAACTAAGATCCAGAAAGCTGACAGCGTGGTGCCTAACGTCACTAACCATGTTGAGGCTAAGTGCATTTTCTTGCTTACTCTGTTCCAGCCAAAGAACATAATTGTAATGAAAGTTGCTTCCAGGAAGAATGCAATAATTCCTTCAATCGCAAGGGGGGCGCCAAATATATCACCCACAAAAAGACTGTAGTTTGACCAGTTGGTTCCAAATTGGAACTCAAGTATAATTCCTGTAGCTACTCCGATGGCAAAGTTGATACCAAAAATCAATTGCCAAAACTTGGTTGTTTTCTTCCATTTTTCATCTCCTGTCTTCACGTATATCGTTTCCATGACCGACATGATTACGGCTAGACCAATGGTTATTGGTACAAAAATCCAGTGATAACCGGCAGTAAGTGCAAATTGAGCTCTCGACCAGTTGACTGTTGCATTTAGTAATAAATCCATATACTCTTGATTTTTTTAGTTTAAATATTATTCTGCTTGTTGATTTCCTTCAATTGAGGATGTTGATCTTTCAATCATCTGTTCTCTTACATAATCTGCTTGTTCTTTTTTATCTTTAGATTGAGATTTGAGAAAATTAGGGAAAAAGATGGGTCTGAGAATAGCAAACATCACTATAAGTTTTACAATAACTATAATCCAAAGAGTTCTGCTTTGTTTTGACATGGTTGTAAAACCTGCCCAGAACATCTTAAACCAATTGAATTTTTCTACTTCCTTAACTTCTGTATTCATAAATGTTGTCTGTGATTTTATTTTGAATAATAATTTTATTTTGAATAATAAATGTGGGGTTTTATGCTTGCCCCATACCTCCAATAGGAGGTGGGAATCCCGAAATCTCATTATTCTTTAAGTTTATTGTTCCATTTATTTTTTCAAATCTGTCAATATTATCACTTAATGCCAAGAGTAGTCTTTTGGCATGTTCGGGAGTTAATATAATTCTAGATTTCACTTTTGCTTTCTGCACCCCTGGAACTATACGTACGAAATCTAAAATAAACTCTGAAGTGGAGTGTGATATAATTGCTAAATTCGAATAAGTACCCTGTGCAATTTCATCCGATAATTCTATCTGAATTTGATTGTCGAGATCTTGATTTTCCATTGATGTTGAATTAATAAATTAAATAAAATATAATAATTATTAAGCTGAAAACAAAGAAACATAAAATTGCTCAAACTTCAAAGGTAATGACCATATATTGAGAAGGCTAATAAGTGCGCTTTAACTATAAAATGCCTCATTAAGAGGCATTTTATAGGGTATTGATTTTATATATAAGTCAAAAGTTTATTTAGACTCTCTTTTGCATCGCCTAACATTAGGTGAACACCAGCTTCTTTTTGGTATAATGGATTTTCCACTCCTGCATAACCCGGTTTAAGATCGAAGTTGCAAATAAAGATCTCTTTTGCTTCATCTACATTAAGCACCGGCATTCCATATATTGGAGTATCTACAGCATCTCTTGCAGCAGGGTTTAATACATCGTTTGCACCAATTACTATAACGGCATCTGTATTTTTGAAGTCGTCGTTTATAACGTCCATCTCATATAGTTGCTCGTATGAAACGTCGGCCTCGGCTAGTAACACATTCATATGTCCCGGCATTCTTCCTGCCACCGGATGGATTGCATATTTCACATCAGCACCGTTGTTTTCGAGTTTATCTGCAAGTTGTTTCACCTGGTGTTGTGCTTGCGCAAGAGCCATTCCATATCCCGGAACGATAATTACAGACTTCGCATTTTGTAATACGGATGCACCATCGATATTACTTGGCTTTGCATTTTCTTTTTTATCCAAATCAGAAATTAGTTTGTTGAGACTTTCTTTTGCATCGCCTAACATTAGGTGAACACCCGCTTCTTTTTGGTATAATGGATTTTCCACTCCTGCATAGCCTGGTTTAAGATCGAAGTTGCAAATAAATATCTCTTTTGCTTCATCTACATTAAGCACCGGCATTCCATATATTGGAGTATCTA
>CAZHWC010000025.1:4634-30914 GCA_964535975.1 uncultured Proteiniphilum sp.
ATCTCTTTTGCTTCATCTACATTAAGCACCGGCATTCCATATATTGGAGTATCTACAGCATCTCTTGCAGCAGGGTTTAATACATCGTTTGCACCAATTACTATAACGGCATCTGTATTTTTGAAGTCGTCGTTTATAACGTCCATCTCATATAGTTGCTCGTATGAAACGTCGGCCTCGGCTAGTAACACATTCATATGTCCCGGCATTCTTCCTGCCACCGGATGGATTGCATATTTCACATCTGCACCGTTGTTTTCGAGTTTATCTGCAAGTTGTTTCACCTGATGTTGTGCTTGCGCCAATGCCATGCCGTATCCAGGAACGATAATTACAGACTTCGCATTTTGTAATACTTGACTCGAGTCTTTGTTGGACGAAATAGCCTTGTCTTTTCTCTCTTTATCTGTTGGGCTTTGAGTGGTTTTTGTTTGTTTTTTAGCCGCAACTGAAGTCTTTCCTGTCAGAATATCTAACAAGCTCCTATTCATTGAACGACACATTATCTGAGTTAAGAATAAGCCTGAAGCACCAACAATACCACCTACTGAAACAAGTAAAATATCTCCAATAGCCATACCAGCAATAGCACCTGCCACGCCACTTAGTGAGTTTAATAACGAAATTGTTATAGGCATGTCTGCACCTCCAACTCTGATGGAGAATGCATAGCCAAACAATGTGCTTATACCTATGCTTATTGCAAATATAATTGCCAGTAGAGCTTGGTTGTTAGTATCATTTTTTATAAATGCAGTAATAATCACTGACGAGATTAATAATAATATGCTGATATTAAGTATTAACGAGTGTGATTTCCATATTACAGGTCTTTGTGGTAATAGTTTGTGTAATTTGCCTGCTGCAACCAAACTCCCAACAAAAGTAATTGTACCAATAATAATAGCCAGTACGGCAGTGACATTAGAAAATACAGGATATAATGAATCAATGCCTATCCCCACTAAGGATAAAGCACCAACTAATGCAGAAGCCAAGCCACCTATACTATTGAGTAGTGCTACCAACTGGGGCATTTCAATCATTTTTACCCTCACAGACAGCATGCTGCCGATAATAGACCCAATGATAATATAGACGTAAATACTACTTATGGAAATTATATTATTGAATAAAAGTGTTATAATGATTCCTGCAAATACGCTTATTGCACTAATGAAGTTTCCGAGTACAGCCGTTTTTACCCGACTCATCATCGATATTCCTGCTAATACCAAAACTGAAAGTATTGCACAAATAATTAAGTATATAGTTGCTGTCATATCATTATTTCTTTTTCTTCTTATTAAACATTTTGAGCATTCGATGTGTAACACCAAATCCGCCTACAACATTTACTGTTGCTGCAATAATCGCAATTCCTCCAAAAACATGTGCCAAAATAGTATTTTGATTGTCGCTAATCATTGCAATTCCCACAGCTGCAATTGCCCCAAGAATGGTTATGCCAGACAATGCGTTCATCCCTGACATTAATGGTGTATGCAACAAGCTGGGGACATTTTTTATAATGAAGTATCCAATCAGAGTTGCTACAACAAATATTAGTATTAAATAAATAGGGTTCATTCGGAATAAGTTTATAGGTTCATTGCTTCTTTAGTGCCTTCGTGAACAATTTGTCCATCTTTTGTGACTAGTATTGAGCGAGCTATCTCATCATTCATATCTAAATGTAGCTCTCCATCTTTTGTCAGATATTTAACCAAATTATAAACATTGTTGGCAAACATCCATGTGGAGCTTGTGGGCAGTAGACCAGGAATGTTTTTAATTCCCTGAATGGTTACATTGTGCACTTTTACACTCTTTCCGGGTACTGTCATTTCACAGTTGCCACCCTGATCTATTGATATGTCAACTATAACAGAGCCATCTTTCATGCTTTTAATCATTTCTTCGGTAATGAGCATTGGAGCTACCTTGCCTGGTATTAGAGCACTGCAAAAAACAATGTCCATTTCCGTTATCACTTCAGCTATTTTCTCGCGTTCTTTTTGCAGCCACTCTTCCGGTAGCTTTAGTGCATACCCTCCTTTGCCCACAGCAAGTTCTTCCGGTATACCCAACTCAATTTGTTTTGCTCCAAGGCTTCCGGCTTGCTCGTTTCCTGCCGGTCTGATGTCCATAGCATATGTGATAGCGCCCAATCTTCTGGCAGTTGCCAATGCTTGCAGTCCTGCCACCCCTGCACCAATAACCAATACCTTGGCTGGTTTGAGCATTCCCACAGCAGTAAACATTTGTGGCATGAAAATGGATAGTTCATCTGTGGCCATAATTATGCCTTTATATCCTGCACATGTGCTCATAGATGTTAGAGCATCCATATTCTGAGCCCTTGAAATACGAGGTATGCTATCAAGAGTCATGGATATTATCTCATTTTGAGCAAGTTTTTTTACCATTTCGTGATTTACGGGAGATGCAGGATGAATAAAAGTTATAAGGTGTTGCCCTTTATGCATCATGTCAACCTCATGCTTCTGATATTTTTCGTTGAATAATGGCTCTTTTACTTTTAGAATAAGGTCGGATTTATCAAATAGTCCCTGTGTGTCATTTACCAATTGTGCTCCGGCTTCTTCATATAGGTTATCACTATACAGAGCTCTCTCTCCTGCTCCGGCTTCTACAAACACTTTTGCTCCGTCTTGCACAAACTTCTTCACTGTTTCTGGTGTAGCAGCAACTCTGGCTTCACCAGCCATAATTTCTCTTGGAATTCCTACGATCATAGTTAATATATAATTTAAAGTTCAGTTTTTTCAGCATTCGATTACGTTGATGTTTTCTTTTGTTAGAATAATCAGGTGTTGTCAACAAAATTAGTGTAAATAAATTACATAACGTCATGATTTTTGAACAAAATACATTTTAATCAGATATTTATTTAATAATTATTAGCCGTCCTTTTTGTCAAATAATTTCTCATTGTAAAGAATATGTGTTATTTTTGTGGCATATATAAAAGAGAAAGTAAATTAATTTTTAAAATTTCAAGAATATGGTAAGTTATAAAGAATTGGGCTTGGTAAACTCAAGAGAAATCTTTAAAAAAGCATTTGAAGGTGGATATGCTATTCCGGCATTCAACTTCAATAATATGGAGCAAATGCAAGCTATTATTTCTGCTTGTGTTGAAACAAAATCTCCGGTTATTTTGCAAGTTTCTAGCGGTGCACGTAAATACGCAAATCAAACTTTGCTTCGCTATATGGCACAGGGTGCTGTACAATATGCAAAAGAATTAGGTTATGAAATTCCTATCGTACTCCACTTAGATCATGGCGATAGCTTTGAACTATGTAAAGATTGTATTGACAGTGGATTCTCATCTGTTATGATTGACGGCTCACACCTACCTTATGAAGAGAATATTGCTCTTACAAAAAGAGTGGTTGAGTATGCTCACCAACACGACGTTACAGTTGAGGGTGAACTTGGAATTTTAGCCGGTATCGAAGATGATGTAGTTGCTGAAAGCCACACATACACTGAGCCGGACGAAGTTGTAGATTTCGTTACACGTACAGGTGTTGATTCATTGGCTATCTCAATTGGTACTTCACATGGTGCTTTCAAATTTACACCAGAGCAATGTACACCAGACGAAAATGGTCGCTTGGTTCCTCCTCCATTACGTTTTGACATACTTGAAGAAATTGAAAAACGTATACCCGGATTCCCAATCGTACTTCACGGTTCTTCATCAGTTCCACAAGAGCATGTTGAAACTATCAATAAATATGGTGGTGCGTTGAAAGACTCAATCGGTATTCCTGAAGAGCAATTACGTAAAGCTGCAAAATCAGCAGTTTGCAAAATTAATATCGACTCAGATGGTCGTTTAGCTATGACTGCTGCCGTTCGTAAAGTATTTGCAGAATCACCAGAAGAGTTTGACCCACGTAAATATTTAGGTCCTGCACGTGATGAGCTTAAAAAACTTTATATGCACAAAACTCAGGAAGTTTTAGGAAGTGCAGGTAAAGCATAATATTATTGACGATAATATTAATTAGGATAATAAATGAATAAAGAGGGCATCTAAGGATGTCCTCTTTTATTTTGCCTTTATAAATACTTATTGCTTCGTTTGTTTATGCTATTCTAATCGGACACTCTACTTTGGGGGCTTTGATTAGATATAACAGCCACTCAGGAAACTTTTCTATCTGATCACTATATGTAGAAACTATTTTTGTATGTTCGTTAATAGCTTCATTTAGTTCTTTTTCCAGTTCTTCAACTTCTATTTGAAGTAGTATAAGATGTTTGTTTTTCCTTAATCCCGGATAGGATTTTAGTGTATTATCAACTGCGATACCAATCTCGTTAAATAGATTGTTAATCTCTAATAAACTTTTGGAAGATAGATCATAACACAATATTTTTCTTTGCAGCATACTAAAGTCATTGCATGTCTTTGCACTATCCTCTAAGTATTTTTTTAAGAAGCTGACATAATTTGATGTAACCTTGCACCGTGATCTTAATATTTGGTTAATATTGTACGATGTTTTTCTTGTCTGAGTCTCTACGGCTTTAAACTTGTAGTGTAACTTTGTCATGAGAAAAATAAGAGTTGAGACAAGAGTTGTAAGCCATATTATCAAATATATATTCATAATAAGAACTCTGTTTTATTAAGTGTTGTGTATTATAGTGTTTAAATCTTCAAAAGTGCTCGAATACTTTAGTCGACAGGGGGTGTTAATTTAAAATTACATTGGACCATAAAAACAGGACATGTCTGAATTATGAATGCAAATGTCTGTATAATATTTGTATTTTCTTTCTTATTTAGTCAATTTTTATTCTTAAATCGTAAAAATGTGCTATTAATTCATGAATAATACCTATTTTTACATTCAAACACTTTTTTATGTTATTAGATCAAATCATATCAATTATGCCAATGTTTGTCTGTTTGTTTTGGGCAATAGTGCTCATGGCTGACCGAAGAGCGGTTTTGGCAAAAAGGTATTTGTCTTTTTTCTTTCTGGTTATATCTGTAAACTATTTTGTACATGCTACTTTCTTTAGCCATCAATATAGCCTTTATGCTTTCATGGATAATATTTGGATGTTTACAAGTACCGCTTCTTTCCCATTGTTCTATTATTATATTCGTCTTCTTACTATCGATTTGAAAATTGATTATCGCTGGGTGTGGATATTAGCTCCTGCCGTGCTAATCTCAATATTCTCTTTTACTTTATATTATTTGATGTCTCCTGATGAGTTGACATATTTTGTTCAGGGTATTATGTATCGTCAAAGTGAACTTGACCGCCCGGAATCATATTTAATAGATCTTCAAATTTTAAAAAATAATTTCTATAAAATTGTTTTTGTATCCCAGGCAATTCTGACTTTATTTCATAGTAGCAAGTTGATTAATAAATATAATGAGGAGGTACAAGAGTTTTATTCAGCTCAGGATGGTAGAGATATGAGGATGTTTAAATGGGTGGTTGTATCTTTGATTTTTATTTCTATTGTTTCCGCCTTGTCATCTGTTTTGGGAAGAGAGTTCTTTGTCAATAAAGACATATTGTTGATTGTGCCTTCTTTATTCTTCTCTTCATTTTTGTTTTTCATTGGTTATATTGCTGTTAGGCAGAATTTTACAATAAGAGAGTTTTTAGCAGAGGTTGATAAATATAACCATAACGAGAAATTGGATCAAGATGAGGATGAATATGAAAATAACTTCGTTGATATTCATAATCCTTACAATATTAGTGTAGAACAGTTGAACCAACTAATGAAGGAGGCTCAGTTATTTAAACGATCTGATTTGAAAATCACAGATGTGGCTCATCAACTTAATACTAACCGCACTTATGTTTCAAAGATAATAAACGACGTAAATCAGACTAATTTTAATGACTGGGTTAATGGATATAGAGTTGAAGAGGCTGAGCGCCTGTTAAAAGATGATAGCTACAGTAAATTATCAATGCTGGAAATATCAGAAATGTCAGGGTTTGCAAGCATAAGTGCTTTTTACCGAGTATTTAAAGAGAAAACCGGACTAAGTCCGGGTAAATATAGAAGTCAGTAGATATATACTATAATTAGTTCAGTAAATCAATTTCATCAATAGAAATTATCTTTTTTGAAATAGCATAAATAGTTAACCCCGATTGGCTTCTGATCCCTGTTTTTGCAGATATATTTTTACGGTGCGTAACTACAGTATGAATGCTGATATTAAGTGTATCTGCAATTTCTTTGTTTGATTTGCCGTGCACCAAATTTGTTAATACATCAATTTCTCTTTCAGTAAGGTTGTCGGTGTTACTATTGCTTTTGCTGTCATTGCTTTCTGTAGTCTTATACAGTTTGTTCAAAACCTGATTTGTTGAATCATACACTGTGAAGGTGTCATCCAGAAGCTGCATCAGTTCGTTGTCAATAAGTCCTAAGTTGATACCTATAATAGATAGATTAGGATTGTTGTTCCGTATTTTTTTTACCTCTTTTGTGCGATTTACAAGCTGCATAGGGTTTGTAACTAGTATATCCACTTTTTTAGAGTGTATTATCTCATGAAAATCATCCAACGAGTCCACTTTGCAGACAGTACAATTCAGGTCGGACTGAATAAGGACAGTGTATAACCCCTGATAGATTATATCTGAATAGACCATTATGGCAATATGTATTCTATGTCCATTCATACTGTTGTCTCCATATTATAACCGAACGGAATAAGTATCGTCTCTTCTATGAGTGAGTGAATATATAGATCATACTCTAATTCAAAAAGAGAATTTAGCAACTTTCGTTTTAAAGTCAGATCAGACCTGATAGATATATGTTTTAGTAAAAGACTTTTCAAGTCTTTCAATTTTAGCTCTATATCTGTATGATGCTCGCTATATTCTCTGGCAGAATATTCGGAGTCAACTTTATGTTGATTGCCTTGTCTTTCGTTTATAAGTTTTACAAAATATGGAAATGCAACATTGTCTTCATAAGCTAGATGATCAATAACCTCAGCAAAATATACATTAAAAAATTGCTCAAGCAGAACCAATTCTTTTCCGGGATGCTTCTCTTGTAGCTGATGAATATAGTTGCTTATTTCGGGATATTTATCTTCCCGATAATAGATATGGCTATTTCTAAGAAACTTAATGATGTGCATCACATCTTCAATATCTCTTATTGGATTTGCTTTAGGTTTAAACCCATTATAAAGATTAGCAACAGCTATAAAGAGATTTTCGCTGATGCCTTTGTTAGAACATATTTGTTTAACTGTTAGATCATCAACTCTAAAGTCTATCTCAAAATGCTGCAACATAAGTAGCAGAGAGTGATTCTCTTCTATAAGGTCATAAACCTTCATGTCACATTTTATAAACGTTTTGCACGCTAAGTCCATTATCTCTTTATTTTGATTTTGTTTGATGCAAAGTTACAATATTATATCATACCGAAAACTTAATCATTTATAACGCACAACTATATAATAATGTTGACTTGTAATTTTAGGCTAAATAGATTATTATATATATTTTTGTTACGCATTAATACAAATTTTTTATGGAAGAACTTAATACATTATTAGCAAACAGAAGAAGTTATCGTAAATATACCGACGAACCATTGTCAGGAGATGAAGTGCAATTGATATTAGAGGCGGCATTATTGTCTCCATCATCTAAGGGCAGTAGGTGCTGGGAATTTGTTTTGGTAGAAGACAGAGAGGTGCTTGCCATGCTTGCTAACTGTAAACCTCAGAATGCCGGATTCATTGCCAACGCTGCTTTGGCCGTTGTGGTTTTGGGCAATCCGATGGAGAGTGATGTATGGATTGAAGATACTTCTATTGCTTCTGTTTTTATGCAGCTCCAGGCCGAAGCACTGGATATTGGTAGTTGCTGGGTTCAGATTCGTGATCGCAATTTCTCTGACACGGTAACGTCGGCTGAGTATATAAATGAGCTTTTGGATATACCAATGCCTCTACAGCCTTTAAGTATAATCACTTTTGGAAAAAAGGATAAGCAGAAAAATCCTGCAAACCTTGCAAATCTTTCTTGGGAGAAAGTTCATATTGGTAAATTTTCAGTTTCTAACACTGAGGAGCAATAATTTGATAAACTACACTACATTTTTTAATTTATACAATATATATTTATGAGTGCAATTAATTACGATTTGAGCAAAATCAAGTCGTTTATTTTTGATGTTGACGGTGTATTATCCCGTCAAACTGTTTCACATGCTGATGATGGACAGCCCCTAAGAACTACTAATGTGCGCGACGGATATGCAATTCATCACGCTCTCAGATCTGGTTATGATGTTGCTGTAATTACCGGAGGCCGTTCTGATATAGTTCGCAAACGAATGGAGGCATTGGGTGTGAAACATATTTATCTTAAAGCTTACAATAAGACAGAACAACTAAAAGATTATATTGAAAAGACCGGTTATGAACTTGATGAAATTATATATGTGGGTGATGATATGATTGATTATTTGGTTATGAAAGAGGTGGGTCTGCCTATTGCACCGGCAGATGCATGTCCCGAGATTAAAGAAATTTCAAAGTATATTTCACCAATCATTGGTGGCGAAGGGGTGGCTCGTGATGTCATTGAGCAAGTGATGAAAGTGCAAGGAAAGTGGATTACTGATGACACATTCTATTGGTGAGAAAAAAGTTTTGTAAATATTATAAATCGTAGTTTTTAACTCTAAATTGTATTCTTGTTTTAGGTTTAGTGTTCTTTATTTAGCGTAATTGTAATTTATTTAGTCGGTTTGGTTTTGAATAGTATTTTATTCTTAACCCATTGATATGAAAGAAGCTAAAGATTTAACATTGAATAGTTGAGTACTTTAAAAACATCTTATAAATTTGCAATAAACCCAAAAAATACCACACAAATAATGGCAAAAACAAAAAAAGTAGTAGGCTACGTAGTTGTAAATACGCAAAGATGCAAGGGATGCAATATTTGCGTTGTGGCGTGTCCCGACAATGTGTTGGATCTTCAGCCGCGTGAAGTAAACGATCGTGGATATCATTATGTATATATGAAAAATCCTGACGATTGCAATGGTTGTACCAGTTGTAGCACTGTATGTCCTGATGGTGTGCTCACTGTTTACAGAAAACGAATCGAACTGTAACTGAGGACATATGTACAAAAAGTTTAATCTTGTACAATCAACAAGATACTTATTTTTTATCAGAAAAACTTAATTTCAAACTATGACAGAAGAAATAACATTGATGAAGGGAAACGAAGCCATTGCCCATGCAGCTATCCGCTATGGAGTTGATGGTTACTTTGGATATCCCATCACGCCACAATCCGAAATTATTGAAACATTGATGGAAGAGGCTCCATGGAAGACAACAGGTATGGTTGTATTGCAGGCCGAAAGTGAGGTGGCTGCAATTAATATGGTATATGGTGGAGCTGCTTGTGGAAAATACTCCATGACCAGTTCGTCCAGTCCCGGTGTCAGTCTTAAACAAGAAGGAGTTTCATATCTTGCCGGTGCAGAACTGCCTTGTCTAATAGTAAATGTTCAGCGCGGAGGACCGGGTTTGGGCACAATACAGCCTTCGCAGTCTGACTATTTTCAGACAGTAAAGGGTGGGGGACACGGAGATTATAGGTTGATTACTCTTGCTCCAAACTCAGTTCAGGAGATGGCAGATTTTGTTGCGCTTGGTTTTGATCTTGCCTTTAAATATAATAATCCGGCTATGATTTTGACTGATGGAGTAATCGGACAAATGATGGAAAAAGTAAAATTGCCTAAGCAACAAGCTCGTCGCACCGAAGCAGAGATAAGAGAACAGTGTCCTTGGGCAACTCTGGGCAAACCAGCGGAAAGAGGACCCAATGTAATCACATCTCTAGAACTTGATGCTGCTAAAATGGAGGAAAACAATCTTCGTTTTCAGGCAAAATATAAAGTAATCGAGCAAGAAGAAGTTATATATCAGGAAATTCAGTGTGAAGATGCTGATTATCTCCTGGTAGCTTTTGGTTCTTCAGCTCGTATTTGCCAAAAAACAGTTGATTTGGCTCGTGCCGAAGGTATAAAGGTTGGTTTATTGCGCCCTATCACTCTTTGGCCTTTCCCCTCTAAAATTCTTAACGAATATGCAGATAAGGTGAAAGGGATGCTAACTGTTGAGCTAAATGCCGGACAGATGGTTGAGGATGTTCGTTTGGCCGTGAATGGCAAAGTGCCGGTAGAGCATTACGGACGTCTTGGTGGAATTGTTCCAACACCTGATGAGGTTTTAGACGCATTAAAAGAAAAGTGTATTAAATAAAACTATTAAAACTGTGAACCCAAAACTCAATCAAATTTTCTCATTCCTATTTTTGCTTTTCTTTTTAGCAACTATAGTGGTTTATTTTGCCACAAACAAAGATATGAAGTGGACTTGGATCACTGGGATGTGTGCTATCTTTTTTTATTTTTTCTATCGATTCACTAAACGCTAATAATTATGGATGTAAATAATATAGTTAGTCCGGAGAACTTGGTTCATACCAAGCCTGAGATTATGAACGATAATTATATGCACTACTGTCCCGGATGTTCTCATGGTGTAGTGCATAAACTTGTTGCCGAGGTTATAAAAGAACTTGATATTCAAGAAATCACAATTGGTATTGCACCGGTTGGATGTGCTGTTTTTGCATATAAATATCTTGATATAGACTGGCAACAAGCAGCCCACGGTCGTGCTCCTGCAGTTGCAACTGCGGTAAAACGTCTTAATCCCGATAAGATGGTATTCACATATCAAGGTGATGGTGACCTTGCAGCTATTGGAACAGCCGAAACAATTCACGCTGCCAATCGTGGTGAGAATATTGCTATTGTGTTTATAAACAATGGTATATACGGAATGACAGGCGGTCAGATGGCGCCCACTACTCTTAGTAAGATGGTTACCTCCACCAGTCCCGATGGGCGAGATGTTCAAACAATGGGTGGACCTCTTAAAATACTTGATATGTTGGCACCTCTTGATGGTGTGTGTCTTGCCACTCGCGTAAGTGTTCATACTCCTGCAGCAGTGAGAAAAGCAAAACGTATGATTAAGCAAGCATTTCAAAACTCAATGGATGGAAAAGGCACTTCAATAGTGGAGGTTGTATCTACTTGTAATGCCGGCTGGAAGATGACTCCCGTTGCAGCTAATGATTGGATGGTGGAAAATATGTTCCCTGTTTATCCAATTGGAGATTTAAAAAATATTTAACCTAAATAGAATAAGATGTTACAAGAAATAGTTATATCCGGTTTTGGAGGTCAGGGAGTCTTATCGATGGGTAAGATTTTGGCATTCTCCGGTATTATGGAAGACAAAGAGGTATCTTGGTTTCCTGCTTATGGACCAGAGCAGCGAGGTGGCACTGCCAATGTGACTGTTATTATTAGCGATGAACTAATAAGCTCGCCTATTGTAAATCAATATGATGTTGCGATAATTCTTAATCAACCTTCTTTAGATAAGTTTGAACAAAGAGTGAAGCCGGGTGGAGTATTGATATATGATGATTATGGAATCCAAAAGAGTCCAACTCGTACAGATATAAACGTGTATAAAATAAAAGCGATGGAAGAGTCGCTTAAGATGGATAATACGAGAGTATTCAATATGATTATCCTAGGTGGACTGCTCAAGATTTCTCCTGTTGTACAATTAGAGAATGTTATGGAGGGATTAAAGAAATCTTTGCCTGAGCGTCATCACCATCTCCTGCCTATGAATGAGAGTGCAATTTGTAAAGGAATGGAACTTATTGTGCAAGAGCAGGTGGCTGAGAATAATTAATATAAAAGAGAATTGTATTTTTTAAGACCGGTCTGAACATTTTTTATTGTTCAGGCCGGTTTTTTGGTTTTCTATTGTTAGGCTTTTTGTTGCTTGGTCTTTTTGATCTTGGTTGCTCAGAAGTATTTGTTGTATTCGACGATCTGTTGGGACTTCTGCGTTTGTTTCTAAAACCACCACTTTTCTTTCTTTCTTTTTTATACTCAGAAGGATTATATGCAGGTGCTTCACCCAATTCAGGGTCTATTGGTATTTTATATATTTGTTTTTGAAGAAAATCTTCAATCTTCGAAAATCTTAACTGCTCCTCAGGTGAAACAAGTGTTATAGCTACTCCCGAATCTCCTGCACGTGCCGTGCGACCAATTCTGTGAACATAATCTTCAACTTCAAACGGAACATCAAAGTTGATAACCAGTGTTATATCATCAATATCAATTCCCCTTGACACAATGTCTGTAGCCACAAGAATATCCACACGCTCATGACGAAACTCGTGCATCACCTTGTCGCGTTCCGATTGGTCTAAGTCAGAATGCATTGCATCAGCCGATAGTCCCATCTTTTTCAATACACGTGCTATTTCATTAACCTTCTGCTTTTTGCCCGAAAACAGAATCACCTTCCTTGGCTTCTTATTGGCAAAAAGTTGTTTTATAATTTCAATCTTCTGTGGCTCATGACAAATATAAGCTGATTGTAAAATAGTTTCAGGTGGACGTGCAATAGCAATAGAAATAATTTCCGGGTCTCTCTGAATCTTTTTAGCCATCTCCTGAATTTTTGGAGGCATCGTGGCTGAGAACATAATAGTCTGTCTGTCCTTTGGCAAAAGCTTCTCAATTTTCATAATGTCATCATAGAAACCCATGTCCAACATCCTGTCGGCCTCGTCAAGGATAAAGTATTTTACACCCGAAAAGTCAATATCATAAATATTGATATGCGAAAGAAGTCTGCCCGGTGTGGCCACTACTACATCCGCCCCGCTTAGCAATCCTCTTTTCTGTATATTCCATGCATCTCCATCATTGCCGCCATACACAGCAACAGAAGAAAAAGGAGTAAAATAAGAAAAACCCTCCATCTGCTGATCAATTTGTTGAGCCAGCTCACGAGTAGGAGCCATCACAATAGCGGTTACTCTATCTTTGTCATGAGGTTCGGAAAACAAATTATTGATAAGCGGCAACAAAAAGGCTGCGGTTTTTCCCGTACCCGTTTGAGCACAAGCAATAATATCTTTTTTCTCTAATATAACAGGTATAGCCTGAGCTTGCACTGGTGTTGCTTCAGCAAAATTCATTGCTTCAAGACCATCTAATAATTCGTCACAAAGGGGAAGTTCTTTAAATAGCATGTATGGAGGTTTAGTTTCTACAAAGATACTATTAAATATGATTTTTCATCTATTTTGAAATAAAATCAGCGGAATGTTTTTTCTTTTAAAAAAATGTTTTACCTTTGCACTCGCAATAAGGAGATAATCCTTGGAGAGATGGCAGAGTGGTCGATTGCGGCGGTCTTGAAAACCGTTGAAGTGAGAGCTTCCGGGGGTTCGAATCCCTCTCTCTCCGCAAAAAAGTCTTAGACCAGACATATAAAACCTACAAGTTCAAAAGCTTGTAGGTTTTTTTTATTGGTGGATATAGAGTTTAATACAAAGGGGGATAAGTAAACCTAATTCTTTACAATGGATATCATAAGTATTTTCATTTACGTGTAAAAATATGTTTTAATCAAAAAATTAAAAATACCGATTAAATAATTTGGAATTCCATGAATCGTGTTATATATTTGCATCATATTAACTGATAGATTTAGAAAAAAATGGATATACAAACAACAGAAGAAAAGATTATAGAAGCTGCAAATAAAGTATTTAGCCAAAAAGGTTATGCCGGAACTCGCAATCGAGACATTGCCGAAGAGGCAGGACTAAACATGGCATTAGTCAACTATTACTTCAGAAGCAAGCAAAAACTGTTTGAAATAGTGATGGCCGAAAATTTAAATAAGTTCTTTAGCGTGGTTCTGCCTATATTAAATGACTCGGAAAGTACTCTCATAGAAAAGATAGGCAGACTAACAGATAACTATATCGACTTATTAATAGAAAATCCCGATTTACCCCTTTTTATATTCAATGAAATAAAGGTGGATTCAGAGAACTTCAAAGAAAACATACAGATTGACAAGTTATTCAACAAATCGCATTTTATGGGTCAAGTAAGGGAGGCACTGCCTGAAATAGATCCACTCCAATTTGTAATTTCATTTTTTGGAATGATATTATTTCCTTTCGTTTCCAAACCTGTTTTTTATAACGATGAACGAAAGTTCATACAGCAAATGAATGAGAGAAAAGAACTTATTATTGATTGGGCTAGAGCAATTTTGAGGATATAGTTTTTTTATTCTCTCTTTAATCAAAAAATTAAACTAGAAACATAAAGTATAAATATAAAGAGTATGATTAGAAGAATTATTTTTACAATCGCATCAGCTTTACTCACTTTAATGTCTGCAATGGGGCAATCTCTTACCTTGGAAGAGTGTTATACATTGGCAGAAAAAAACTATCCGCTTGTAAGGCAATATGAATTGATAGAGAAGAGCAGAGATTACTCTCTCTCTAATGCTTCAAAAGGTTATCTACCTCAGCTGACGGTTATGGGTCAGGCAACCTACCAATCTGATGTCACTAAGATACCATTTACTATGCAGGGTGTTAATGTCCCAACATTAAGCAAGGATCAGTATAGGGTGCAGGGAGAGTTAGTGCAACCCATAAGCGATATTGTCACCACCATAAAGTACAAGAAAGAAATAGTGGAGTCTGAGGCCAATGTTGAAAGAACTCGTACTGATGTAGAGATACATAAAATCAGGGAGAGAATCAATCAACTCTATTTTGGAATATTGCTGATGGATGCCCAGATCACTCAGGTAGATATTATGAAAAAGGACATTCAGTCAGCAATTAAAAAAAACAGAACTGCAATTGATAATGGAGTGGCTTTAAAGAGTAGCGCAGATATGCTCAAAGCCGAGCTTCTAAAAGTAGAACAAAGAACAATTGAAATGCAATCTGTTCGAAAAACTTTTTCAGAAATGCTATCTTTCTTTATCAACAGAGATGTGAATGAAGATATGCGTTTGGAATGGCCACAGGAAGCTGTATTAGTAAATGGCATAAACAGACCTGAGCTTAAGATGTTTGATTCACAAAAACAAGCTATTCGTTCTAAAGTCAAATTGCTTGATGCAGCTATCATGCCCCGTTTAAATTTATTTGCACAAGGAGGATATGGAAAACCGGCGTTGAATATGTTGGTCAACGATTTTGACTTTTACTATGTGGGCGGAGTGCGCTTGACATGGAATATTTCTAATTTTTATACATATAAAAAGGAAAAAAAGATTTTAATAAATAACCAAAATGCTATTGACGTACAAGAGGATACTTTCATGTTTAATCTAAAACTTGATATTTCACGACAAAATAATGAAATAGAAAAGCTATATGAAATTATCGAAACAGACAAGGAAATAATCAAGCTTCGTGAGAATATTAGAAAATCCGCAGAGAACCAATTAGAATTTGGCACAGTAACCACCAACGATTATCTCACATATATCAATGCAGAGGATCAGGCTAAACAAAATCTTATATATCACGAGATACAGAATTTAGCAGCCAAGTACAGTCTAAAAACAAGTGTAGGAAACTAATCATCAATAACTAGAACTCAAAAAAATAAATAATATGAAAAGAATAGCTATTACATCAGCAATTACAACTTTATTTGTAACAATATTAATTTCATGCAGTAGCGGTTATAATGGCTTTGATGCATCAGGTTCTTTTGAAGCTGATGAGTATATAATATCATCTGAAGCAAATGGAATTCTTAAAGAACTTGTAATAGAAGAAGGCCAAATATTAACAACCGGACAGAAACTGGGATATATAGACAGCACCCAACTGTATCTTAAGAAAAAACAATTGGAGGCACAAATAGTAGCTATGCTAGGTCGCAAACCCAATATATCCCTACAGCTATCTGCATTGCAAGATCAGCTCAAGGCAGCGGAGATTGAAAGAGATCGAGTTGAAAACCTAGTGAAAGGAGATGCTGCCACGCCCAAGCAACTTGACGATGTAAATGCTCAAATCAATGTATTGAAAAGTCAGATTGAAGCACATAAATCTTCACTTAATATATCAAGCGAAAGTATTAGTAAAGAAATTGTACCTATACAGGTTCAGATAGAGCAACTTGCCGATCAACTAAGCAAATGTGTAATAATTAATCCCACACCCGGCACAGTGTTGGTGCAATACGCCAAGGAAAATGAAATGACTGCAATGGGGAAACCCCTTTACAAGATAGCCGATATGTCTAATATAATATTGAGAGTATATATTAGCGGCAATCAACTTCATAATATAAAGCTAAACCAATCTGTAGATGTTATGACTGATGATGGAAAAGGCGGATACAATACGACTCAAGGAACGGTGAGCTGGATTAGTGACAAAGCAGAGTTTACCCCAAAGACCATTCAAACCAAGGACGAACGCGCCAATCTGGTTTATGCCGTAAAGGTGAAAGTTAAAAACGATGGTATGTATAAGATAGGAATGTATGGCGAAATAAAATTCAAATAAAATGGCAGACGTAGTATTAAAGAATCTATTCAAGAGCTACAATAATGGCAGTGTGCAGGCGGTAAAAAACGTTTCTTTGGAAGTGGGGAAAGGTGAGCTTTTTGGATTAATAGGTCCTGATGGTGCCGGCAAAACCTCCATTTTTAGGATACTAACCACATTGCTTTTGCCCGACAGCGGTTCGGCATTTGTAAACGGCATGGATGTACAGAAGGATGTTAAGGCAATAAGAAGCATTGTTGGATATATGCCCGGTAAGTTTTCGCTATACCAGGATTTATCAGTCGAAGAAAATCTAAATTTCTTTGCAACTCTGTTTAATACTACGGTAGAGGAGAACTATGACTTAATCAAGGATATTTATGTGCAACTTGAGCCATTTAAGGATCGAAAAGCCGGCAAACTGTCTGGAGGAATGAAGCAGAAATTAGCTTTATGTTGCGCACTAATTCATAGACCAACGGTATTATTCTTAGACGAACCCACAACCGGTGTTGATGTTGTTTCGAGAAGAGAGTTTTGGGAAATGCTAAAGAGATTAAAATCACAAGGGATAACCATCTTGGTTTCTACCGCATATATGGATGAAGCAACTATGTGTGAGAGAATTGCATTAATACAAGATGGAGAAATAATGTCAATTGACACCCCCGCAAATATTATCAACAGCTACAATGAGCCGCTTTTTGCAATAAGATCAAACAACATGAGCAAACTGCTCAAAGATTTGCGCCAATTAGATGACATCAAAAGCTGCAATGCATTTGGAGAATTTCATCATATCACTTTTCACAAAAACATTTCAAACGAATGGAGCAATAGCGAGAAATCATCCGATTATCATCAAATTGAAAGACTATTAGGGCAATTAGAGCAACTGAAACATGAAAATATTGAACTAAAAAGCGTGGACCCTACAATAGAAGACTGCTTCATCGCATTGATGGGAAATAAAAACAAAATCACCATATCCGAATAAAAATGAATGCAAATATAAATACAAACTCGATTTTTAATGACCAAAGGGAAAAGGTGATAACCACCAACAAGCTTACAAAGAAGTTTGGCAACTTCACAGCTGCCGACTCTCTCACTTTTGATGTTTATAAAGGAGAAATCTTTGGCTTCCTAGGTGCAAACGGTGCAGGCAAGACAACCGGCATGCGCATGTTGTGCGGATTATCGACTCCTACTTCGGGCGAGGCTACAGTTGCAGGATTTGATATCTACAAACAAACGGAAGATATTAAAAAGAATATAGGATATATGAGTCAAAAGTTCTCACTATATGAAGATTTGACTATTCTGGAAAACATCTACTTTTTTGGTGGTATCTATGGATTATCTGACAAGCAAATCAAAGAGAAAAGCGATGAGCTGATTGTAACCCTGGGATTGCAAAAGGAGGCAAAAAAACTTGTTGGATCACTACCACTGGGCTGGAAGCAAAAACTTGCCTTTTCGGTGGCAATTATCCATGAGCCTAAAATAGTTTTTCTGGACGAACCCACCGGCGGAGTTGACCCTGTAACGCGCCGTCAGTTTTGGGATTTAATCTACGATGCGTCAGACAGAGGCATAACCCCCTTTGTGACTACCCACTATATGGACGAAGCAGAGTATTGCGACCGAATCTCAATGATGGTTGATGGTGAAATAAAGGCACTTGATTCTCCCGCATCACTAAAAGAACAATTTTCGGCAGAGTCGATGGATGATGTGTTTTATGAATTAGCAAGGGGAGCTAAAAGATCAGAATAGAACAGAACAAGATTAAAAGAACAAGTACAATGGCAATCAAACGACCCAATAATCAATTTACTGCTTTCATTAAAAAAGAATTTCTGCATGTATTCAGAGACAGCAAAACTCTGTTGATGCTCTTTGGACTACCAGTAGTAATGATTGTGCTTTTTGGATTTGCAGTAACCAATGAAATCAAAAATGCCAATATAGTTATTTGCGATTATTCAAAAGATGATGCAACACAACAAATCATTGGCAAGTTTCAGGCGAGCAATCAGTTTAATGTTCAGAAATCTCTAATAAGTTATGAGCAGATTGAAGAAGAGTTTAAGAAAGGAGATGTGAAACTGGCTGTAGTGTTTCCACCCAACTTCAACAACGACCTATTGCAAAACAATAGTGCGCAAATTCAGCTTATCTCCGATGCATCGGATCCCAACACGGCAACTACATTAATCAACTACGCCAATATCATAATAATGGATTATCAAAAAGAATTGATGCAGCTTCAAGATATGCCACTCAAAATCAATTCTGAAATCAGAATGCTATACAACCCTGAATTGAAATCAGTTGTGAATTTTGTTCCCGGCGTGATGTCTCTGATTCTGTTGCTTATTTGTGTATTGATGACTTCTGTATCCATCGTGAAGGAGAAAGAAAATGGCACTATGGAGATTTTGCTTGTTTCGCCCTTCAATGCATTTATGGTACTTGTCTCAAAGGCTGTGCCCTATCTGCTTCTCTCTCTGGTAAACCTTACAGTAATATTGCTGCTAAGTATTTTTGTATTGAATCTGCCTGTTCATGGCAACCTGGTGCTACTTTACGTTATCAGCACTCTGTTTATAGTTGTAGCATTGTTGTTGGGGCTTTTAATCTCAAATCTCACAACATCACAGCAAGTGGCAATGATGATATCATTGATGGGTATGATGGTACCCTCTATTTTACTTACAGGATTTATGTTCCCATTAGAGAATATGCCTTATGCCCTTCAGTTAATATCTCATATCAGCCCGGCAAAATGGTATTATATCATAGTCAAGTCGGTAATGATTAAGGGGCTAGGATTCACAGCAATATGGAAGGAAACTCTAATTCTTATTGTGATGGCAGTGGCGCTTGTTATTATCAATATACGAAAATTTAAAATCAGGTTGGAATAAAAATTGTCATATATGTTTTATTCATAAAAAAACAAGGAAGATGAGAACATTAAAATTTTTACTATATAAAGAGTTTCGTCAAATTTTTCGTAACAAGCCACTCTTGGCAATGCTATTTGCAGCACCCATAATGCAATTGCTAATTTTGCCATTAGCCGCCGATTTTGAAATCAAAAACATCAATATCACTGTTGTAGATCACGACCAATCGGGCTATTCGCAACAACTGATTTCTAAAGTAATAGCTTCCGGATATTTTAAGATGATTGATTATCCTGCAAGCTTTGATGATGCGTTCAAATATATTGAAAGCGATAAATCTGATCTGATTTTAGAAATTCCTGCCGGATTTGAACAAAATCTAATTCGGGAAGGAAGTCAGGAGCTATTTATTGCCATAAATGCCATAAATGGCATGAAGGGGAGCTTGGGCGGAAGTTATCTCAACAGAATTATTGCCGAGTTCAATACCGATATTCGTCTTCAACAAATTCAGATGCCCCGGTATAAGCCGTTGCCCACCATAGATGTTGCCTCTTCCAACTGGTACAATCCTATGATGAATTATCGTTTCTTTATGGTTCCGGGTATTCTTGTCTTGCTCGTTTCAATGATTGGCGCATACATGAGCTCACTGAATGTGGTGAGAGAAAGCGAAATAGGAACTATCGAACAAATCAATGTAACTCCTATCAAGAAGCACCTATTCATATTAGGAAAATTAATCCCATTTTGGGTAATTGGCATGGTCATATTCACAGTTGGGATATTTGGTATTGGATGGCTGGTTTATGGAATTGTGCCAATAGGGAACCTATTTTTACTTTACAGCTATCTATCTTTATACTTAGTTGCAGTTTTAGGACTTGGATTATTAATATCCACCTATTCACAAACTCAACAGCAGGCAATGTCAATCGCCTTTTTCTTTATGATGATATTTGCGCTGATGAGCGGATTGTTTACCCCCGTCGAAAGCATGCCAAAATGGGCTGCCACACTCACACAATTTAGTCCAATAACCTATTTCATTAAGGTTATGCGTATGATTGTTCTAAAAGGTAGTGGATTCAGCGATATTAAATATCATTTTGTGATTATGTCCATTTTTGCAATAGTTTTAAATTCGTGGGCTATATTTAATTATAAGAAAACAAGGTAGTAGAGATATGAAAAGGATTGGGTTTTTGCTTTTTTGCTTTATCTTCTTCTTGGCTGTCGGTTATAGTCAGGAAGAGATAATCTTAAAAGACACCGTTTCCGATATTAAGGTGAGCTTTTGGGACACCGCCTTGAGTGAATTAAGGGCTCATCAGTTGGAAGTAACGGAAGATGACATCCTCAAACGGATTGATGCACTACCTGCTTTTTCTATTTACAAAGATAACTTCTTAATTACTGGTATTTCTCTTAATGAAAGTTTGAATAGTGAAACAGCGGATGCAAAATATCAAATTAGCTTTCGCCAGAGGCTTACTAACAGTAAGCTACCGTTTAATTCGTTCCTGTATCTAACTTATACCCAGAAGTCGTTTTGGAATATATACAAAAAGTCAGCACCATTTCGAGACAACAATTACAATCCCGGAATTGGTCTGGGTAGATACATCATTTCCGATAACAAATTGAAGGGTGCTGTATTCATTCAAATAGAACATGAGTCCAATGGTAGAGATGAGGAAGAGTCTCGCGACATTAACTATATAAACTTTTCGGTTAAATATTTCATTAATGACAATTTTCTCGTCAGGCTAAATGTTGGTCCTCCTTTTTATATCGGAAAAAACAATATGGATATAACAGATTACCGGGGATTGGGATATCTGTCGTTTGATTTTCGCACACACAACAATAGGTGGTGGCTTTCGGGGAGTTATAATCCAAGAAATAAAATTTTCACTTCAAACACAACTCTCACTGCCAGCTATAAGATTTCCACTAAGTTCAATCAGTATATATTTGGTGAACTATTCAATGGAACTGGCGACAGCATGACTGACTACAAACAATATGACCTAAAATTTAGAATTGGAATATGCATTAAGTCTGATTTTTATAATGCTTTTTAAAATAAATTATCTGCCGACTTATTTGTCAAAGATAAGGTTAAGTCTGCATTCATAGTTAGAAAATTAGTAAGCAGCTGTTTGCCACGGAGTTGGCGGACTTTTAAACGTAAAGTTATCAAACGTAGAATATTTAATTAAAGACAAAACTGTTACGTTTCGTTTGACTCTAAAGGGAAAGTACTGTGGAATACACGCACATTACTCTTTCCTGACGAAGTAAAAAATGATGTCTTGGTGGTAACTACCAAACGTGTAAGACCAGAGTATATCGCCTACCTGAAAGAGATGAACATCTCGTACATTTTTGCAGGCGAAAATAGTATTGATTTGCTTAAACTTTCATTTCCGCAAGCAAATAAGCCTATCAATAACAACATTACCATTCGAAAATCAAAAGTCTATTTTATCCCTAAGTCGAAAGAAGGCTTAGGGATTGACAGCATGGTAGAATTTGTCACCACATTTGAGCTATCCAAGCAATTTACAGATGAAAGGGGGCACATCCGAATCCTATTCTCTTATCAGTCTGCTTCTGTCCAGAATGTTCACTACCCGCCCCTTCAGCTCAATAATGCCATCATCTTCCATCTCCTTTAAAGATCGTGCCAGCGATTGTCGCTGAACTCCCAAATACTCTGCAAGCTGAGTTCTCATTCTATTCATCGTGAAAGAATTATTATCTGCTGTAGTGTTTACTAAAAAATAAGTAGCCAACTTTTTTCTCAAACTTTTTAATGAAATCATCTGCAACTTATTTGTCAAAGACAAGGTTAAGTCTGCATTCATAGTTAGAAAATTAGTAAGCAGCTGTTTGTTGTTTGCCATCTCATCCAGCCACGCTTCCTTTGATATTTTCAGAAAAATAGCAGTTTCCATTGCAATAACATCAGCAGGATAATTATTATTTGCCCCATACAAGAAAGAAGGAGCAAGGGGAATTACCGGCTCTAAAATATCTATATCCAGCACATTCCCCTCCATAGTAATCATTTCTTCGCGCACCCTTCCTTGTATTAAAAGCATTACCGACTGTATTGGATCTCCTTGTCGAACCACAATCTCTCCTTTCTCAAAGGTTAGAATATCTCGCACATTTCTATCCAGAAATTCATCATGCTCTCGTTGTGTCATTCCCCGAAAAAGAGGACAGTACGACAATTTATGTTCATGATGATGATGCTCATGCGAATGATGTTTCAAATTTAAAGCATCTATTGGGAAATCACGATTTTTCAACAGCTGATACAAATGATCATGAGAATGCCCTTGTACAGAATAGTTAGTTTCTTGCGATTGTTCTTTCATTACAATATAATTATTTGCTTTCCATTTAGTTTATATACTTTTCTATACTGATTAACAAAAGCACATAAAGTTAGATACTAACTATAAAACCAATAAAACAACTAATTGTTCTATTGAGAACTCTAGTTTTCTTTATAACTCTTTTTCTTTTGAAGAAAGTACTGGATACCCCATCTTTATTATCGCATCTTCAATTTGCTCTTATGCACGATGGGCATGTTAATGTTTCTAGTTGAATAATTGCTTTTTTCATTTTAAAATCTCCTTATTTTATTAATATTATTTCATTTATTATTTCCTGTTTTTTTAATCTCTAAGTTTATACCTCATCAGCCTCATCCCATTAAGTATCACAATCAAGATACTAGCTTCGTGCACCAGCATGCCTACAGACATGCTAACCCAATTACTAAAGAAAAGACCAGCAAATAAGATTAATACTACTCCCACTGCTATAAATATATTTTGTTTCATATTTCTAGCCGTAGCTTTTGCCAAACCAATGCCAAAGACGGGCTGTCATTAATACCATCACCGCTATTGTAACAAGAACATCGATGCTTACTACTTTCACTTTAAGGGCTTGATAAGCTTGAATTGCAATTGGAATTACACCCAGTACGGAAGCAAACGCCAATGCCCCTGTAAAAACAGCATTATTTCCTGCAGACCATTTTATTATAAATGCAAGAGCTATTAATAATGAACTAATCAATGTTATTTGATTCTTACTATGTAATATAAATCGTTGTATGTTGTATTTTGATTATTTATATCGCTTTCAAGTTTGATACACAAAAGTTCATCAGCACATCAATCTAAAGTGTCACCCTAGAGACACTCAGCTCATTCTCAGCATGTTTAACAATCAAACTTTATTAGCCCACATTATAATACTAAACAGCACTCAAACACAAAACAGGTTAAAAGATACTAAAAACAATAAGTGACACTTAGGTGACATTTTTCGAGGGCGCCACACAGTATCTTTGCTGTACAAAATTTAAGAAATATATTAATCTCTAAAACAAGAAATCAAATGAAAACAAGAAATCAAATGTTCACAACAAGATTATTAAAATCATTCTTTATTCTATCTCTCATATCCGTGTTTTCTATAATGAGCACTCAGAAAGCTTCCGCTCATTGTGATTCTTTTGATGGCCCTGCCCTTATAGATGCAGCAAAAGCACTAGAGACCAATAATGTAGAGCTAATAAAGAAATGGATTCGTGCAGAAGATGAAGCAATAGTAGTTCCTCTATTTCATAAAGCGTATGCCCTAAAGGATGGTGACGCTGAAATATATGAAATCGTTAAAACTCATTTTTATGAAACATTAGTTCGCCTTCACCGAGAAATGGAAGGCGCCACATTTACCGGACTTAAACCTGCCGGCACCACTGCACATATTACAGTTATGAGTGACAAGGCGCTTGAATTTGGCAATTTTGAAGGATTACTAACCGCACTTAACAAACATGTGAATGGTCAGTTAATGGAAAAGTATGAAAAGGCTGCCCAATTATACAAAGTAAAAGATCGTTCAGTAGAAGATGGACGTGCATACGTAGTAGCATATGTGGACTACACACATTCGGTTGAAGCAGTACATGATATATTGGAAGGTGGAGGACATCACAATCACTAATATTTCTATCTATACATAAACTAAACCGACCCCTAAAAGTTTTAAGATTACTTTTAGGGGTCATTGCATTATGTATAGTTGTATTGCATATCTTTGTTCTAATAGACAGCAGTTAATATATCATTAATTGCAAATTTTAAAAAGGAATAACAATGACAGAAAAAGAAAAGATGCTTGCAGGAGAGTTGTACGACTGGGGCGGGAAGCGTTGTCACTAAGTCTATTCCCGATAATGTGTTGGCTTATGGCAATCCTTGCAGAGTGATCAGGGAGATATAAATATCTGCGATGCATTTTAAGTAAAATATTAGGGCATATTAATATTTATAAACCTTAATGAATTGATGTCTGAACAGTTTTTGTCATATGACAAATCACTAGTCCATAACAATTTGTAATTTTGCACCATGGAAGAATTGATAAACTATATTTTGGAGTTCGGACATCTGAACCAAAAACAAATAGAACTTATTGAAAAAAATTCCGAATAAATTACGCTATCAAAAGGCGAGTATTTCTCGGAAGCAGGAAAAACATCTAAAAGATTGGGTTTTATTTTGGACGGCGTCATACGTAGTTGTTATTACAACAACAAGGGCGATGAAATTAGAAGTATATCATAAAATTTAATTCAACATATATTCAAACAATTCCTTTGCAGCTATGGCGCAGAAGCTCAAGGTTAGTCAGTGTCAATCACTCCCATCATCAAAATTATGCGCATGATTGTTATCAAAAACATCATATCAAATATATTTAATATCGCTGCTGAAGCAAAAAAGATTATATTTAATCTAGTTCTTTCATGATTATTTCACTTTAACATACCACCAAATATATTTAATAGCATGTTTTTATTATAAAAGATAATATAAACGGTTGTTAATAGTATTTTGAATTGAACAGAGCTAATAAAAATTTTATTAGCTCTTATTTTTTATTTATTATCTACGATACATTATCTATCGGAGATAGTATTTAAAATATTATATATCAATTAATATAGATTTGAAGTCGCATTTCACAAATTAATTATTAGTTCAAATATACATTTACATATGATTAAATAGTGAAATATCACATACTCTATATTTTATATTACACATATATAATTATTTAATAAATCAGATTTATATTAAAGTCAATTACCTAAATATAAAAGCCTAAAAATTAATTTTGATAATATTATTTTGGAATAAAGAATGCAATAAAATATTATTTGCCATATCTTTATATAATAAAAGGTGCAATAAAATATTATGTAATATACCTTTTTGCTTAAAAAAGCACCTAATAATATTGTGTGTTGTATGTTTTCATAATAAAAAGCACACTAAAATATAGTGTGCTATATCTTAGTGTGCTTATATGTACTAAATAAATTACCGGTCAGTAATTCTTTTTTATTTAATCTTGTCTATAATAGTGTTCAGTAGTTTACTGATTACTAATCTTTCTAACTGTAGCAATCACTCCATCCATTTGTGCAAGAGCATACATTCTTCCATGGAATGAATATCCGGGATTGTATCCTTTATCCTCATCGCCCAACATCATTTTGCCATGATCTACTCGCATTGGCAACGATGGATTAATTTTTTCAAATATTTGCACCACATCTATCAAATGCCCGCGACCTTCAAGGTGAGAGGCCTCAAGAAAATCACCGTTGTCCTTAATATTTGTGCTTCTAAGGTGAACGAAGTGAGTGCGATGTGCAAAAAGCTGAGCTAGCTCAATTGAAGTAACTATTCTAGGCAGTCCCAATACAGAGAAGGGCGGGTCGTCGGGATGTATGC
>CAZHWC010000026.1:0-15594 GCA_964535975.1 uncultured Proteiniphilum sp.
TAGCCTTTTCCACTCTGCCTACGCAGTGCATGCAAGTCATACCGTGAACTGTAAATTTATCTATTGTTGATTCTTTGTTTACCATATTTGTAAATCTTTATTTCTATGATACAAATATAGCGATTATGCAGAAGGAGTTATTGTGTATTTATGGATTATAATTGTAAAGTTTATCCCATCTGCAAACAACTAATATATGTCATTTACAGATGGGATAGTGATAGATTTATTTGTATAATCAGCCCTATATTTTATCCAGTGGCTTTCGTTTTGATTCCTTTATCTTTTTGAAATGACCGGGTGTGAGTCCCGTCAACTTTTTAAACTGATTGCTAAGATAAGAAACACTCGAGTAGTTTAGCTTATAAGCTATCTCGGTAAGAGTAAGTTCATCGTAAACCAATAGCTCTTTCACCTTCTCAATTTTCTGAGCAATAAAATATTTTTCGATTGTGGTTCCTTCAATTTCGGAAAATAGATTTGACAAATAACTGTAATCATGATTCAGCTCGGTGCTCAACATGTCCGATAAATTTGACTCCATAAAACCATTCTTATAATGGATTATGTCAATAATTATCGTTTTTATTCTCTCAACTATTCTGCTTCTTTTATCATCAATCAGTTCAAATCCCAAAGAATTAAGTTTCTCTAAAAGCTTGCTCTTTTGGTTGTCAGTTATTTTCGAATTCAACAAAACTTCACCAAGAACTATGTCTTTATAGTCTATGCCCAGCTCTTCCATTACATTACGCACAGCCATAATGCAACGCTCGCAAACCATATTCTTGATGTAAAGTTTCATTTTAAGATTTCTGTACATCAGCTTCGGGAGTATGTTTGTATTTAAATATCAATGCAAACAGAATGGTTACTACCAATGAATAAGCAGCAAAGGCCATCCATATTCCCGGCCAATCCTTAACGTGTGTGACAGGATCTTCAAACCATTTCATAATTACCTGTCCTGCAACAATATTACCTAAAATAGCACCTATCCCGTTTGTCATAAGCATAAACACACCCTGTGCCGATGATTGTATTGACGGGTCTGTATTCTTTTCAACAAACAAAGCACCCGATATGTTGAAAAAGTCGAATGCCATACCGTAAATAATGCAGGATGCAATGATTAGTGTAAATCCTAAAACTGTGTTGCCTGCCATTCCAAACAGCGCAAATCGCAACACCCATGCCACCATGCTGAATAGCATTACATTCTTAATTCCGAAACGCTTCATAAAGAATGGTATTGCAAGAATAAACAGTGTTTCGGATATTTGAGATACGGATAAAATAATTGTAGAGAAATTATTTATTATGCTCCCTTTGGGAAATACTGAGGCGTCTTGCAAAAAGCTGTCACCATATGCGTTTGTCAGTTGCAAAGCTGCACCCAGCAGAAGACTGAACATAAAGAATATCGCCATTTTCTTTTGCTTGAATAGAACAAAAGCCTGAAGTCCCAGCTGCTCAATCAATGTTTTCTTTTCCTTTTTCTTCTTTTCCTGAGTTTTTACTGTAGGCAAGAAAAAGAAAGAGAAAACAGACAATAATATTGCGAATATTCCTGCTATAATAAATGAAGCCTTAATACTGTACCCAAATCCCCAATCTTTGGTGAAAATATTTGTCACCCACATAGCAATAACAAAGCCAACAGTACCCCAAACACGTATAGGTGGGAAAAATGTTACCGGATCTTTTCCTTCCGATTTTAGAATATTAAATCCCACAGAGTTGTTAAGCCCTATTGTAGGCATATAAAAGCTCATGGCTATAAACAATACCCAGAAGAATGTTACCGGGGAGTCAATAGTTGGCAGAAAAAACATAGTTATACCAAAAAACAAATGTAGCAACGAGTAAACATATTTAGCGTTCCATTTGTCTGCTATTATACCGAAAAGGGTAGGCATTATAAGTGATGCAAACCCCATTGTAGAGAATACCAATCCAAATTGTGCACCATTCCATGCTTTCTCCACAAATCCATAGTGGCCTAAGGTCATCATCCAAGCTCCCCAAACGAAGAACTCGAAGAAGTTCATAATTATTAGTCTAAGTTTTGTGCTCATAAAGTTATTTTTGATTGTAAAGTTATTAATAAAATCTGTAATTTCATCGCTTTAACCATGGAGTAGGATTGAGTTTGCTTGTTTTATGCCACAGCTGGAAATGCATAGTTGCAATACCCGTGTCGGGGTCTGTATATATGCTTCCTAAAGATTGACCGGTCTTAATTTTATCGCCAATCTTCACATGAATATCATAAATGTTGGCATAGAAAGTATAATAATCTCCGTGCCTAACGATAACGCAGGTATTCATTCCCGGGAAATATGCTACTTTTGAAACCTCACCCTCAAATACAGATCGGATATTAGAACTGCTCTGTGCCTGTATATCGATTCCATTACTATTTGTTGAAATATTCCATTCACTATGTCTGTTCACTCCAAATTGAGACACAATGCTTGATGTTCCTGTCACAGGCATTGGAAGCTTTCCTTTGTTAGAAACAAAATTTTTGGACAAAGCAAATGTTTCGTTAACGCTGCTCTTTGCGGCGGCAACTTTAGGTTCGGGTTGAGCACTTTTGCTAGTTGTGGTCTTTGCCGTTTCAGTTTGTTTAGGCGCAGTTGTTGCCCTTTTTTTCTCCTCTGCAGCTCTTTTTGCCTCTTCAGCTTTTCGTCTGGCAGCCGCTTCGCGTTCTTGTCTTGCCACCTCTTCGGCAATCATCTGCTCAATCTGCTGATCTATTTTCTTTTTCTGCTTCTCTCTTTCTCTTAAGGTCTTTTGAATATTTTGTTGCTTCCCTTTAGCAATGCTCATCTCCTTTTGCTTAATGCTTTCTTCTTCCTTAAGCTTCTTTTCCTCCTCTTCCAAAGCCTGAAGAGCACTTACTCTGTCCAGCTTTGTTTGTTCGAAGTCTGATTTCCTCTTGCTAAGTTCCTGATTTTTCTTTTTTATTTCGTTTGCCTGTGCTCTCCTCCATTTTGAGTATTCCTTAAGGTATTGCATTCTTCGCAACGACTCACCAAACGACTTCCCTGACAGAACAAAGAATAGCTCGTTTTGGCTGCTTCTGTTGGTTTGAAGAGTGCGTGCAGCATTGGCATAGTTATCCTTTTTTGCTACCAGCTCCTCATCCAGTCGTTTTATTTCAGACTCTATTCTCTTAAGCTCGCGGTCTAATTCGGCAATCTCCTGACTTTGAAGCTTCATCATCTCTTTTCTCGATGATATCTGTTTGTTTATCAGATTAATTCTCTGCAGTATGGTTGTGGTCTCTTTCTTAACATCCAGAAATAGCTTGTTGGTATTCTTAATATCTTCAAGAATAGCTTTCTGTTGTTCCCTTAGTTTTTCTATTTGTTTGGTTTGGCTAATAACAGGGAACGACAATAATAGTGCTGATAATATTATTAATAGTTTTTGCATCAAATAGATGTTATTATTTTTATAATATCTGAGATGTATGCTCTGGCATAACTGTTTGGTATTGAAACGTCAAGACTAAATACTTCGTCAAGTGTTATCCCCGAAAATTCCAGCCCAACATTTGATTTTCGTTTAGGCGTTACAAAGTCAATAGACATTTTGTGTGGGAATAATTTACTATTGTCCTTTATAAACTCATCGTAACCCCAATTTAGCTGATACTGCCTTCTGGGCTCGCTCATTTGGGTTATTGCAATATGATCATTTCCATCGATAGAAAAGCTATACTCGATGCCCGATTTCTTATCCACCGACTCAATTATATAGTACTTTTCTGAAAGCTGTTTTGTTGAGAAATTCTTAAAGTCGGAATACGATATTTGAGGATTACCTGAAATGAAAACTCTGTTAGTAAGTAATGACTGAATGGTAGTAAAGTCAAAGCCCACGGGATATTCTCTTTTTACGTCTGCAATTGCTTCTTTAACATAGCGCTTATTCATCCTGTCAAGGATGATTAGGCTGTCTTTGTCGATATACAGTCTAAGCATTTCAACACCAAATAGAGGTTGAATTGATAACTGAATGGCCTTATCTTTTATTATTTTTAAACTTGATCTCGAGCTTAATGATCTTGTTCCCGATGAAAGACTTAGATTTAGCTTAGATGAAAACGTGCTGAAATCTAATTGCTTATCCACAACGTCCACAAATAATTCCTCTGCTACTTTAGACTCAACATAAGCGGCAGAAACAATTTCACGTTTTGTTTTACACGATTGCATTATACCAAGTGATATCAGCATAATGGCAATAAAAAATATATACTTCTTGCGAATCATTTCTTATAATATTTTTTTCGTTTAATCTTCTTCTTCAATAATTTGGATTTAGAACCCATCTCTTGGGCCTTCTTCCACTGTTCAACAGCCTCCTCAGGCATATCCGACATAAACAAAATATCTCCGTAGTGTTCATATACTTCGGCCGAGGTTTCGCCTTCGCCATACTCAATAGCCTTTTCTATATATATTTTTGCCATCACATATGCTTCCTGCTCAAATAGTATCCACGCATATGTATCTAGAAAAGTGGCGTTGGTAGGCTCAGCCTTTATGGTTAGTGCGCTCATCTTCTCAGCCTTATCCAAATCCCTTCTTTGTAGAGACAGATAATAACTGTAATTGTTTAAAACATGTACGTTGTGGGGGTTAATTTTTAATGCTTTTTCGTAATATTCAAACGAAGATTTATCGTCATTCTGCATATGATATATATCCCCGATCTGTCCGTAAAAATCGGATTCAATGGCAGGATTTTGGAACACAGCATTTTGCAATCCATTTTTCAACACGGCCATTCCCTCTGCATTATTCTCCTGCAGCAAATACGACATTGCGTTGTAGTAATAAAACTCGGGTGATTGAGGTATGTTTGCCATACCTTCATTTGTTAACTCAATAACTTTGTTGAGAGTGCTCTTTTCGGTGGTGCCGTCAGACAGCAACACCTCCAAAATCTTTGAATATCCGGCTGGTTCGTTTTTGTTCTCATTCTTAAATCGCTCGAACTGTTCTAGAGCAAGATCCTTTTTATCCTGCAACAGCAAAACCTCTCCATAGAGCAAACTAATTTCGCTATTGTTGGGGTGCTGCTCAAACAATTGTTCAAACAAGGGGTTTGCCCTTTCAGTATCCTGCTTGTTCTGATTTAAAATTGAAACATACTTGCCCAATAGTTGCAGTTTGGCGTCTACATCCATTTTAGGATTGCTCATTGCGCCTTCTATCTCAGCAGATGACTTATCTTTTTTTCCCGTTTTGTCATAATAATTAATCATCGACAAGATAAGCGTGGGGTCCTCTTCATCAATCAACCGTGCCTGATCATAAAAACCTCTTGCCTTTTCGTATTCATTGTCCTGAAGATACAAATCACCAATAAGCAATTTGTATCTAATGTTGTCGGGGTTTTTATTTACTATTGTCAGCAATTCGTCAAAGGCTTTCTCCTTTTGGTTCATCATATTATAAAGCCTGAACTTGTTTATGCTTATTGCCGGATTGTCGCCCGAGTATTTTTGCAGTGAGTCTAATGACTGAATTGCCTTTTCAAGCTCACCCTCATCGCTGTATGTATCTGCAAGTTCGATATATAAGTCAACCTTTGCCGGATATTTTTTCAATAAAGAATTGTATATGTCTATAACCTCATTATTGTTGCCAAACTGTTTGTTGAGGCTGGCTGCAATCATGTTGTAGTAATAATTATCCGAATCGTATTCCAGCGCTTTGGCAACTAGGTCAAGGCTTTTCTCAAGCTCACCCAGCGAACTGTAGAATGCTGCCAGCTCCACCATAACATTTGCGTTGGTTGAGTCAAGTGCATAGCAGTGTTGCAGATAGTCAAAAGCCTCTGCATAATTATTCTTTGCTTTCTCGTTTAATGCTGTGTAAAAGTAGTAGTCGAGTTTCTGAGAAAAGGCACCTAATGCAACGAATAAAAATAATATTGTAGTTGTTATTGTTTTCTTTAGATAGTTCATTCTGTAGTTCTTATGTTGATCACTTTTTTCCTGTGTGTCCAAAGCCACCATCTCCGCGTTCAGATTCCTCAAGACTTTCTACGCTTGTCCATTCCACCCGCTCGTGCTTTGCAACCACCATCTGGCATATTCTCTCACCATCATTCACAACAAAGTCCTGATCCGATAAGTTTACTAAAATCACGCCAATTTCTCCTCTGTAATCTGCATCAATTGTTCCCGGAGCATTCACTATTGAGATGCCGTGCTTGTATGCCAAGCCACTCCTTGGGCGTATCTGAGCCTCATATCCTTCGGGAAGCTGTATAAACAACCCTGTTGGGATAAGCATTCTTTGCAAAGGTTTTAATACAATAGGCTGTTCAATATTGGCACGCAAATCCATTCCAGCAGAGTAGGGGGTTGCATATTCGGGTAAGTTGTGTTTTGATTTATTTATTATTTTTATTTCCATAACGTTTTAATCGATCATCATTTTATATCTGAGAATCTGTTTTTAACCTGCGAATTTAATCAATAATAGGCATATATGTAGCATATGCCGGCATTATATTTTTAATCTTAACACCTCTCAATATCTTAACGGCCTTTTTAATATGTGTTAGTTGCGCTTCGATAGCTGCCGAACTAATTTTATTGTGATTGATATTGAGTGAAGCTATACGCAAAATGTATGGCTGTGATGATAGATATCATATTGTGAATTAATAATTAATTAATCTAAAATGTGTTGATATAATGCTAGTCTGTTGATAGATGGTTGATTGCGAATTGTGAAATAGCTTTAAATCATATCAAATCATTCGAAATCTTAAATTTAACATGTGTGTTTGCATGTTATACAAATGTATAACAAGAAACCACACATTTTTTTCATAGGTTTACGCACATTTTAGCCCCATCAGCACATGTGTTTGGTATATAAATAAACATAAACTATGCTGTTCCTTGCCGATATTGCTTTGTCTTAAATATAATTTATAGAATAAAAGGGTGTTTTGTTAATGAATTTAACTTTGATGTGGCTATAAAAAGTATGGTTTCTGCTTATACGAATGTATTAGTAGGAAACATACTTATTTTTCTAAGGTTTACGTTTGTAGAAGTAGGAATAAATCAAATTTTTCCTGTTTCTATTAACATATAAGTCATAATGTATAGAATTTTTCTTGCTGTTGTTAATAAATTAGAATCAATAAAAGGTATTTGTGCTTGTAATACGTTTGAAACAGCATTTAAAAATGTATGGTTTCTACTTTTACAAAGTTGAAACAACAAAACACACTTATAATTTGTGCTGATTCTTTTTCAAAACAGCCAATGCAGGTATCTTTTTCTAGTGTTTTTTTGTCGAAATATATAGTCGCAACTAATTTTTCTGTTTTTACAAACATAAAATAGCCAATCCTATCTATGTTTTGAATTAAATAAAGGTTTGGTAAGTGCTCTTAATTCCTAAAGCAATAAGTTATAGGTGTGTTTGGTGTTATTGGGGCGTATTAGTTTGTTAAAGTTATTTCTGTAACGGTTTGATTTGGCTTAAAGGTGTGTATCTTTATTAAAAACATTAAGGTTTTTTTGTTAGTGTGCCAACTATAAGTATTTTTGTGGAATTGTATTACATAAATTGATTATGAGAATAAAGCGTAGTTATTTAGTATTAATCGCAGTTTTGGGCAGTTTGATAGTTGCTCAGGCTCAAGGTAGCTCCACGATTCAAAGCTTGTCGCTTGATTCGTGCAGGCAATTGGCCATCAATCAGAATAAAGCATTGCAAATAGCTTCGGAAAAAGAGCGTAAGGCGTATTACGACAAGAAAGCGGCTTTTACGCAATACTTGCCTAATTTTTCATTTACGGGCAGCTACTTACGCAATCAGAAACAATTGTCACTTTTAGATGCCGATAAGTTTTTGCCTATTGGCACTGTTATGAGTGATGGTTCGTTTGGGTTTACACCAAGTCAGGTGAAGGGAGAAGTTTTACCTAACGGACAGTGGGTGCCCATTGATGCCAACGGACAGCCGTTTGATCCTACACAAAATCCCGAAAAAATTCAGTGGAATGAGTATACCACTATTCCTAAGTCGGAGTTTGATATTGATATCAGAAACGTGTGGGTGGGTGTTTTGTCGGTAGTTCAACCCGTTTATATGGGTGGAAAAATAGCAGCCTACAACAAGATTACTCAGTATGCACACAACCTGGCAGGTACTCAAAAAGAGACTGAGCTGCAAAATCTGCTATTGGAAACCGATCAGGCTTATTGGCAGGTTGTATCTTTGGTAAATAAGCAAAAGCTTACCACCGCTTACGCCGATTTGTTGCGTAAAATGGAAGAGGACGTAGATCACCTTATTAATGAGGGATTGGCTACAAAAGCCGATGGACTAAATGTTAAGGTGAAGCGAAATGAGGCAGAGATGGCTCAAACCAAAGTTAGCAATGGGCTTAGCCTTAGCAGAATGCTTCTGGCACAGATTTGCGGTTTGCCTATGGATAGTGAGATTAAGCTGGACGATGAGGAGGCCGAAACGCTGTCTATTCCCGGAAGCAGACTTAACGTTAACGTAAGCGAGGCTCTTCTGGAGCGCCCCGAGCTTAAAAGTCTTACTCTTGCCACCCAAATGATGGCGAAAAAAGAGGCGATAGTGCGTTCAGAGCTTCTTCCCACTATTGCGCTAACCGGTAGTTATATGGTTACTAACCCCAATTCTTTCAACGGATTTCAAAAAAAGTTTGGTGGTATGTGGAATATTGGCGTGGTAGTAAATGTGCCTATATTTCATTGGGGCGAACGTTTTCACAACCTGAGTGCCGCAAAAGCCGAAACTAGAATTAAGCAGTTGGAGTTGGCAGAAGCAAAAGAAAAAGTGGAGCTGCAGGTAAATCAATCGGTGTTTCGCTTAAACGAAGCCGAAAAGACCCTGCTTACAGCATATGAAAATAAAGAAAGTGCAGCCGAAAACCTGCACTATGCACAATTGGGATTTTCAGAGGGGGTTATCTCCGTTTCGCAAGTAATGGAGGCGCAAACTGCCTGGTTGAAAGCCCAATCAGAGTTGATAGATGCACAAATTGATAATCAATTGGCTCGCGTGTATTTAAAGAAAGCAACAGGAAACATTCAAAAACACTAAAAAATAAAGACATGAAAGCAGAGAAGGAATTAAAAATGAGCAACATGATGGCTGCTTTTTTGACCCTCTTACTAGTAATAATAGTAGTAGCAGTAATGGGATTGTTTGTCCTAAAACCCGGTAAGGAAGTTATTCAAGGACAGGCCGAAGCCACGCAGGTGCGTGTGTCGGGCAAAGTGCCCGGGCGTATTGCCACATTGGTGGTGCAGGAAGGTCAGATGGTGGAAGCCGGTGATACCTTGGTGTTTTTAGATAGTCCCGAGGTAAAGGCTAAGCTGAAGCAGGCTTTGGCTGCAGAAGATGCTGCCTCGGCACAAAACAGGAAGGCCATTAAAGGTGCCCGCGAAGAGCAAATAGCCGGGGCCTATGAAATGTGGCAAAAAGCATTGGCGGGCAAAAGTATCGCCGAAAAGTCGTTTCAGCGTGTGCAAAACCTTTTTGAAAAAGGGGTGGTAACTGCTCAGAAAAAAGATGAGGCAGAGGCTAACTTTAACGCCATGGTGGCTACCGAGCGTGCTGCCAAGTCGCAATATGATATGGCTGTCAACGGAGCCGAGAAAGAAGACAAACTAGCTGCCGAAGCTCTGCTAAACCGAAGCAAAGCGGCAGTAGAGGAGGTTTCGTCTTATATAGATGAAACTGTATTGTTGTCTCCTCTTAGGGCAGAAGTTTCGGAGATTTTCCCTAAGAAGGGCGAGCTGGTAGGCACCGGAGCACCTATTATGAACTTAACCGACTTAGATGATATCTGGGTGAGCTTTAATATGCGCGAAGATTTGTTGGTAGACTACCCGATGGGTGCTAAGTTTACCGCTGTTGTGCCTGCTTTGGGCAATCAAAGTATAGAGTTAGAGGTAAGCTACTTGAAAGACATGGGTAGCTATGCAGCTTGGAAGGCTACAAAAACTACGGGTCAGTTTGACCTTAAAACATTTGAAGTTCGTGCAAAGCCTCTCCAAAAAGTAGAAGGACTACGTCCGGGAATGTCAGTATTAATTAAATAATGAACAGAAGGCAACAACTCTTACAAATTATGGGGCGCGAGTGGAAGCGCCTGTTCTCCAACAAAATATACTTGTTGTGTATGTTGGGTGCGCCCATGATAAGTACCCTGTTCTTCATCTCGTTGATGTGGAATGGGCTGCCCACCAACATGCCCATAGCTTTGGTAGATTTGGACAACTCGGCAAACTCGCGCAGCTTGGGCAGACAGCTTGATGCGTTTGGTCAAACTCGGATTGTTATGCATTGTGCCACTTTTGACGAAGCTCGTAAGCATATGCAGGAAGGTGATATATATGGTATAATGCTTATTCCAAACAACTTTTCAAGTGATGCATCTTCGGGTAAGCAGCCTCGTTTGTCGTTTTATACCAACAATACCTACCTTATTGCAGGTTCGTTATTGTTTAAAGACCTGAAAACCATCTCTACACTGGCAGGCGGGTCTGTTGGTCGTGCCTTGGGTCGTGCCAAAGGTTATACCGACGATCAGTTGATGGGGCAGCTGCAACCCATTGTGGTGGATGCCCGTCCGTTGGGTAATCCGTGGCTCAACTACTCGGTGTATCTCAACAATATGATATTGCCCGGTATATTGCAGCTAATGATATTTTTGGTTACTGTTTACAGCATCGGGCTGGAAATTAAAGAGCGCACTGCGCGAAAATGGCTGGCAATGGGTAAGAACTCTCTTTCGCTCAGCCTCTTGGGAAAGTTGCTTCCGCATACGATAGTGTTTTTTATAGTAGGCTCAGGTCTTATAGCGCTTCTGTACGGCTTTCTGCATTTCCCCATCAACAGCGGTATATTTTCGATGTTGTTTACCCTATTGTTGTTTATCCTTTCGGCGCAAGCCCTGGGTATTGTAATGATAGGTGTGCTGCCCACCCTGCGCTTAGGTCTTAGCTTTGCCAGCCTCTTTGGTATGGTATCGTTTTCTATTGCAGGTTTCTCTTTTCCGGTATCGGCAATGTATCCGGCACTGCAATCTCTAAGTCTGTTGTTTCCGCTTAGGCACTACTATTTAATATATGTAGACCAGGCGCTAAACGGCAGAGACTTCTTTTACTCAACCCCTCACTTCATAGCCCTGTTGCTGTTTTTGTTGCTACCTTTTTTTATTTTACGCAACTTAAAAAGGGCTTTGTTGCATTTTGAATATAAGCCATAAACAATGAAGCAGTATATACAAACCGCCCTACATGATTTGTTTTATATCTGGAAACAGGAACTAAAACAGGTGTTTCGTGATTCCGGAGTAATGATATTCTTCTTTTTGGTACCTCTGGCATATCCCGTGTTGTACGGACTTATTTACAACCCGGAGGTAGTGCACGAAGTAAAGATGCTGGTAGTAGATCATTCTGCTACAGCCAGCTCGCGCGAGTTTGTGCGCCGAATAGAGGCCAGTCCCGACGTGCGCGTAGCTGCTTACTGTCAGGATATGGAGGAGGCTAAAGCTCTGTTGGACGCCAAAAAGGGTTACGGCATACTGTATATTCCCTCTAGCTTTAGCAGCGATATACACACCGGCAAGCAAACCACCGTTAATTTGTATTGCGATATGGGTGCTTTGCTTTATTATAAAGCTATTTTATTGTCTACTACCGAAGCTTCTTTAGCCATGGGTGCCGATATACGCCTGGCAAATCAACCGGGTAGCGTCAGCGCCAGCCTTGATGAGGTGATAGCTTATCCCGTGGTATATGAGTCGGTAGCGTTATACAATACACAAAATGGTTTTTCTTCTTTCTTGTTGCCGGGTATTTTAATACTGGTAATTCAGCAAACTATGCTTCTGGGGGTGGGCATGCTGGCGGGTACTGCCCGTGAGCGCAATCGTTTTAGAAGCCTTATTCCTGTATCTAAACATTATTCGGGCACTTTGCGTGTAATCTTAGGCAAGGCATTGGCATATTTTATTATCTATACATTGGTGAGTGCATGGGCGCTTATGGTGGTGCCTGCTATATTTGAGTTGCCACGCTTAGGCAGCTTTAGCTCACTTGTGCTGTTTTCTTTGCCTTATATATTTTCGTGCATATTTTTATCTATGACTCTGTCTTGTTTAATTACGGGTAGAGAAACTCCTATGCTTGCGTTTGTATTTGCATCTGTTCCTCTATTGTTTTTATCGGGTATTTCTTGGCCTCAATCGGCAATTCCTGTGTTTTGGAAATGGGTGTCATATCTGTTCCCATCTACCTTTGGGGTGCAAGCCTTTGTAAAGGTGAATAGTATGGGTGCCTCGCTGCCACAAATAGACTTCGAGTTTAAGGGGCTGTGGATACTTACCATATTCTACTTTGTAACTACCTGGTTTTTGTATCGTAAGCAAATAGTTGCTGCCAGAAAACAGCGCTCGCTTATGCACAGTGTTTTGAAAAACAAAAGAAAAGGTGCTGCCACACTGCCCGAACAGGGAGAGTAAGCGAATGCTTTTTGATTGGTGTATGTAAAAGTGAAAACTTTTATATACATTTGTATTGTTATGAGTCAAGAAGAAGATATATTAAAAAATCTACGTCAAATTATAAAAGAACAGGGGATTGATTCATTTCATCTCCTTGAAGATTTGGTGCCCATTGAGGATCAAATGGACTATTTTCGTCATTATGATAAAGTTAGAGTCGAGAATGCCAGCTTTGACAGGGATGAGGAAATAGTAATACTATTCTCTTCGAATCAGCCTTTGGAAAGAAAAAAGAAGAGTCTTTTGCGTCTGGCTTCCATACCGGATGTGAGGGCATATCGTGCTATTGAAACATACCATAGCAGCCCCGCAGAACCGGAGCTCACAAACTGGTCTTCCATGTCACTTCTTGGAAGTCGGATACTTTTGAGTTCAAATCTTTCGGGACAGCAACAAATATATATATCCTCAGGGTTGGGAGGGGCCGACAAGCGGCTTCGATTCTTTGGTCTGTTTGCCACAAAAAACCGTGCTGAACTTACCGAGCTGCAACGAGAGATTGTTGAGCGTGAGTTCATATTCTACTTCGAAAAGGCGGGTATTTCAATTGAAAAGTTTGAAATAAAAGATAACTATTTTACCATCTTAATGCTGTTTCCTATAGACTCTGATGCGCGCAGGGTTATTAGTGAGGCTTTGGAGGAAATCAATAAATATGGTGATTTTCTGAACTCAAAGTATCTGTTTACAAATGTAAGAATACTATCAGACGAGCAAATAGAAAAGATGCTCGCTAAGGAAATTTAAGATCGTAACTCTCTAAACCTATTGTTATTATTAAGGTTTGGACTATCTTAGTATACGTAATTTCAAACAGGTTATCAGGTTTTTATTACAATTAAGCAATTAATTTATGACTATAATCTATTGCGGGATTGGCTTCCAATCTCCTATAGGTGTACTATTATGTAAAAAATAAATTTATGAAAAAAACTAAACTATTTTTATTAGTAAGCCTCGTGACAGCGGGTGTGTTACTATCTTCGTGCATCAAAGACGAGGCACTGAATGTTGAAGCTGATATCACTTCAGCAACCATCGAGGGGCAAAAGAACTACTTATTGTAGAGCCAAAAGTTGAGAATAATCAAATTGTTTTCAGATTAATTGAAGAGCCTAAAGTTGAGGCTGCTTCTGAAGGTGATAATGATGAAGTGTCTTACTTGTTTGCACCAGAGTTTACTCTTTCTAAAGGAGCAACAATATCTCCTGCAAGCGGAACAGCACGAGATTTCACTGAGCCACAAAAGTATGTGGTAACTGCTGAAAATGGAGTCGTAACTAAGGAATATACTGTTTCTTTTATCGTAGATAAGGGAATTCTTTTGAATTATTCATTCGAGAATGCAGATATTATTAAAACCGAAGGATATGCCGGAGAGTATCATCAGTTCTTTACCTTACTTGGAAATGGAAGTAAAAAAACAGACTGGTCAAGTGCGAATGAAGGTTTTAACTTCTTGATTCGTTTAAATTCAAGTATAGTAGAAGAGGTAAAACCTAGTGTTTACCCAACAGTACAGGTGGAAGACGGGTATAAAGGTAAAGGAGTGATGCTTCAAACTAATAGCACCGGTGCTTTGGGAGCAATGTTTGGTTCTCCTTTAGCTGCAGGTAATTTGTTCTTAGGTGATTTTGATGTTAGTATGGTTATGCAATCACTAAAAACCACAAAGTTTGGTCAACCTTATACATATACTACTGCTCCTGCTGCAGTAAAAGGTTATTTCAAATACCAGGCAGGTGATGAGTTTGTGGTTAACAACGAACCTAGCTCACTAGAGGAAGACGCTTGGGATGCTTACGCAATTCTGTTTGAAAAATCAGATAAAGATAACTTCCTTACAGGTGATCACAACTTCGAAGATTCTCGTATGGTAAGCGTTGCAAAACTTGATGATGCCAAAAGAATAGAAACTGACAAATGGACTGAGTTCGAACTTAAGTTTGAGAATGTTGCAGGTAAATCTTTTGATGCTGATAAAGAGTATATGTTCACTATTGTATTCTCTTCAAGTAAAGAGGGAGCTTTCTTCAATGGTGCTGTAGGCAGCAAGCTTTGGATTGATGAGGTAGAGATTGTTCTAGCTGACTAATTATTAAGATTTAGGATATGAAAACCATCCGTAAAAGCATTCTTCTTCTTTTGTTTGTTCAGCTACTGTTTGCTGCAAACTTGCATGCCGAAGGCTCAAAAGTTAAGAAGAAACATTTCTTCAATACCAACATGGACTATGAGCTAAATGCTCAATTTAGTATTGGTGGAAGTGCGCCGTTGGGTATGCCCGCTGAGATTCGCAAAATTGAGAGTTATAATCCTAACTTGCAGCTTGGAATAGGCGCTCATGCTACAAAATGGCTTGGTGATAACAGCCTGTGTGGTGTGAGATTGGGTGTGAATACTCATACTAAAGGAATGGAGACTAAAGCGCGTGTTAAGGGCTATGATACAGAGGTTATTATAGAGAATGCGTATATGAAAGGTGTGTTTACAGGACTGGTGGAGACTCGTGTTAAAAACACATATCTGACTATTCCTGTTTCAATGGTTTATAAGCTTAGCGACAGATGGAGACTTTACGGAGGACCACACGTTTCTTTTACTCTTAATCCCGGGTTTGATGGTTTTGTAAGTGATGGAGAATTTAGACAAGGTGATGCGACAGGCGACAGAATAATATTTGATAACGATGATCAGGCCGCTTATGATTTCTCAGATTCTGTTAGTAAAATACAGTGGGGAATGCAGGTTGGTGGAGAATGGTCTTTGAAAAAGAATCTGATTTTATTTTCGCATCTTGATTATGATTTCAACAATCTTTTCAAGAAAGATTTTAACTCGTTGTCCTTTTCTCTACACAATATATATCTTAATATTGGTTTTGGATATAAGTTTTAATTCTATAGGTTAAATATAGAATTGAATAAAAAATTATGGCGTTTAAATACTGTTTAATCAGTGTTTAAACGCCATTTTTATTGCTTATTATTT
>CAZHWC010000026.1:15694-19483 GCA_964535975.1 uncultured Proteiniphilum sp.
GCGTTTAAATACTGTTTAATCAGTGTTTAAACGCCATTTTTATTGCTTATTATTTATTAGTTGCTCTAAATTTGTAAAGAGTGTTACAAACTAAAGAATAAGTCGCAGAGGGATTTTATTTGGAGTTGTTATCTGATGGAAGTATGTATAGAAAGAGGGTGAAATCACATTGTGATACACCCTCATTACTGATAAATCTGCGAAAGGAGTTTTATATCAAAACTTAAATGAGAATCCTCCAATAATATTTAGTCCCTGAGCTGGGTGACCATACCAAATGTCGTATTTCTGGAACAATAGATTGTTGGCTTTTACATTAATCGAGAAAGCATCACTAATTTGGTAAATAGCTCCTACATTCAAATCGTTTATATTATCCATCTTTACATTGTTGCCATCAAATAAGCTCCATCTGTCTGCTGCCATATAATAATTTAGAGTAAATTTGAGATTATCTATTATTGAGAGATCTGCTCTTACATCGGCTTCAAACCCTGGTTTGTTCCATGCCTTAGCATCGTCAGAATCTTTGATGTTGTAGAAGTTCTTTTTTAGTGACAATGCAACGTTAAGGGGGTTCCATATCGTGCTCTGAATTCTTGCTCCAATGTGTGAGTGAGAAAGATCGGCATATTTTGGAGATAAAAACTCTCTTGTTTCAATGCCGGCAAATTCATCCTCTGCGTTTTTGTGTGTGTTCAGTACAAGGAAGTGCTCATCTTCAGTATGTTTGTATCCTCCAAAGATGTCAAAGCGGAATGCTGACAGATTGGTTATCTGAACTCCTGCCTCTAAATCAACAATAGAGAAAGATGGCTTAACAATAGTTGTGGGGTGTATATATCTTGATTCTTCAAACATATCGGGGAAGGTGTTGTTGTCATAACCTCCGCGTACGTTTAGATAAAATGGCTTGTATCTAAATTGAATATTTGGTGCAATTCTGATTTGAGTTTTGCCCACAATATGGAATAATACATCAACGCCTAAGCGTGCGTTCCAGTCTAACCCTTTGAATACGACATATGGTGCACCTTCAACCAATAAGTAGTTCTTCAAATCACTATTGTAGAATGTACTTAAGATTCTTCCATCAATACCAATTTCATTTCCAAAATTGACAAAAGGTTTGTTTAGTCCCACCACTGCCTCGAGCTGACTTCCTTTCAGTCCGTCTGAGTATACATCCTCTCCATACTTTGTTGAGAAGTTTTTGAAATCTACAAAACCTCTATATTCAAAATTATCATTCTTCTCAGACTCCACGGCAAAGTTCAGATTAAATATCCCAACTTGCTGATTCTTGTCATCCAACTGTTTGGGGCTGCCCATTGTGTTGCCATAGTAATTGAATCCAGAGTGTAGGTATGAAGCTTTAGTATCCAGCACAAAATTGTTGAACTGATGTCCATAGTTTATAAGACCTTTGTTGTCCATAAACTTAACCTTGGTTTTGTCTTCAAACTCGTTTTGCACGTAGTTTACATTACCGTTGGTGGAATTATGAAAGAATCCAACCGACAGTCTGTCGCTTTCGTTATCAATAATTCTATATCCAAATGCACCATCAAGATTTGCATAGTTTCCTCCTGTAAAGTAAAGGTAGCCTTTCTCCTTTGAGTATGGAATCTCTGTCATTGCACCCCCCGGTCTTGGAATTGCTATCTCCAGCGGGGGTATTGCATTTACATTCCAGGTTGAATAGTTTGTATTTGCTTTTTGCACTACCGGCTGTCGCAGAGTGGGTAGTGAATTAATTTTGTTTGATTCTAATAGGGTGGGGTTAAAATCGCGTTCCAACTCCAATTGCCTGGTCAGTAATGAATCTTGCGACTGCGCTTTTAAGCCTGTTGCAATGAAAAGTCCTGCAGCTATAATGGAAAATATTTTTCTCATAATTTATTATTTTTGCTTTCGTTGAATCTTGATGTATCTGTTAGTTTAATCTTTCGTTTATCATTTGTTTGATATCCTCTTCATTGCCTTTATAATTAGATTGAAGGCTTTCAATATATTGTCGTGCCTGGAAATCATCGCCTTTAGCTTTATATGTATCCGAAAGTACTATTAATGCACGTGCCAACCAGTATTGATGCGGAGTACCTAATTTCATAAACTCTTTTACCTGAGCTTCAGCCCTGTCATACGAGTTCCATTTGTAATATGTCTCTGCAATAATAAACTGTGCCTCTGCACCATATTTGCTTCTTGTGTCTTTGGCAATTGCCTGGAAGTCTGCCATTGCACTTTCTACCTCTCTGGCTTGCTGATAAGACTTGCCTCTCAGGTATCTGACCTCCTCAATTGTTTCGGGAGATAAGTTAGTTGTTGCCAATAAATCAGTGGCGGCTCTTGATGCTTCATGAAAGCTCTCAAGCTTATATTGAGTTCTTACCACTCCCAGAAGACCTGTTTGTTTGTTGGAAGTGTTTCTTGCTGATGCTGCCAGACGAGAATAGTCGGCTAGTGCCTGACGATAATTTCCAATCTCATACTCGGCTCTAGCTGTGTAAGTAAGTGCGTTGTCGAGATATTTGGCGCTGCTTGCATCAATCACTCTTCTGAAGTGTGTCTGTGCTTGTTGTGTATTGCCTTTTTCATCCGCGATAACGCCCAAATAGTAGTTGGCATCACTGCTGTATGCTCCATTAGGATATGACTGTAAATACTTTGTCATTGCGGCCTCTGCTTCAGCTTTTGTTCCTTTCATATACTGACCCTCGGCTGCAAGATAAGTAAGAGAATCTTGGCGCGATGGTGTGATTTTTAAACCACCTGGCAGAGAGTTTGCATATTTAACATATGAATCAATATCGTTGATATCTCTATAAACTGTTTCAAGCGATATAAGTGCACTTCTTGCATCATCAGAGCCTGGGAAGTTTGTGATAACACTTTTGTATGCTGCGATACTTTGCTGGAAGTTGTTGTTATTGTAGTATAACTGCCCTAACTGCACTCCTGCCTGACTTGCAAGAGGACTGTTTGGGTATTCTGAAATAAGTTTTTGAAGTGTGCTGATTGCCTCGCTCTCTCTGTTGATCATTGTGAGTGCACGGCTCTTTTCGTATAGTGCATCATCATAATATTGTGAGTTGGGGAAATTCTTCATCAAATTATCCAAAGTATTTATCTTTCCCTGGAAGTTTCGTTGAAGACCCATAACAAATGCTCTTTGATAAGCAGCATAGTCGGCACTTGAAGGATTGGTTTCAGAAGCTTGGGAGTAATATCTCTCTGCCTCAGCAAAGTTTCTGTTGAAATAATAACTGTCTCCAATTCTGTTTAATGCGTCCGAATACTCGGCTCTTTTTTTGTCCACCTCGGTTTGAGTATATTGCTGGAATGCATTCACAGCTTGTGAGAATTGTTGCTGTTTAAATCTGCTATATCCTAAATTATACCATCCCAGGGCATAGTTTTCGTCGCTTGAGTTTGCACTTTGTGTAAACTGCTGGAAGTCTGTGGCAGCATTGTTGTAGTTGCCCATTCTGTAGTATGTCTCACCTCTCCAGTAGTAAGCATTGCTTCTAGCCTTGGTGTTGTAGTTGCCCATGGCAATGCTATTGTTGAATCTCTGGATTGCCTGATTCATATCTCCGTTAATAAAGTCTTGTGCACCCAGTTGGAAAAGAATCATTTGTTTAGCCTCCAATATTCTGGCTCCCGGATTGTTAATGCGGTTAATAGCATTTAGAGCTGCGTTATAATCTTTTGTTGTTAAAAATGTCTCAGCAAGAATATCATTAACCTGATTTGTGTATTGCGAGCTTGGATACTCTTTCAGGA
>CAZHWC010000026.1:19583-30142 GCA_964535975.1 uncultured Proteiniphilum sp.
GCAAGAATATCATTAACCTGATTTGTGTATTGCGAGCTTGGATACTCTTTCAGGAAGTTTTCGAACAATGTAATAGATTCACTGAAAACAGAGAAGTTTGTTTCGTGTGCAATAAGAGCATAGTTAAACATTGCTGTTTCTCTCACCTCAGGGTTGAAGTTGTCGCGTGAAGCAGCTTCAAAAGCCATCTGTGCATTCTGTTTTTGGTTAAGCTTCAGGAAGGCATAACCCAATTGCAATTGTGCATTCTGAGACAGCTCGTCACGTTCGCCTGTAGCCTTTTGAAACATGCCAACAGCCTCATTTATCTTTCCTGCTTCTTTATATGATTGTCCGATGTAATACGCATCGCCACGCAATATGTTGTTATTGTTTTTTGCCAAATAGTTTTCGTAGTATGACAATGCTCTTGATGGCATCCCCATTCTGTAGTAACTGTTGCCAAGAATACGGTTTACCTCTGTGGTGTGTTTGCTGTTGGGATATCTTGTCAGAAATGATTCAGAAAGACTCACAGCCTGTTCCTGTCTGTTATCGAAAAAGGCAGCCTGAGCATTATAAAAAGTAACATCCTCTCTAAACTCAGGATGGTTCTCTAATCTCATAAAGCGATTTAGCGCACTTTGATAGTTGCCATTTGTGTATTCTATATATCCGAAATAAAAGTCGGCAGCGTCTCTGAATTTTTTGCTGTTTTGTGACAACAAGCCAAATAATCTGGCAGCATCACCGGTTTCACCAAGTTGCAACTTAGTGTATGCGACTCTAAAGCTGTAGTCTTCCTGATCTGTTTCTGACAGATAGTCAAGGTCAGAATCCGAAAACCATTGCGAAGCAGAGTCCCATTCCTGATTGTCAAAATACCACGAACCTATGAGAAAAGCTATTTTATCTCTGTAGATTGACTTGGGCTCTTCTTGCCAAAACTCTGTAAGCTTTTCTAGACTTTGCTTTTCTCCTCTTTTAAAAGAAGAAACTGCAAGCATATACTTTGCTTCATGTTCTAAAATAATATCATTGTTCTTTGTCAGAAACTTTGATAATGCATCCTGAGCACCAACATAGTTTTCGGAAAGAAACATCTCCTTCCCTTGGTTGAACATCTTTTCAGGTTGAAAGTTGTATGCAGTTTGTTGTGCCAAGAGTGCTTGTGATATCGTGGTTATGGCAATGGCGAGCAGTAGAATAATTTTTCTCATATTATTATTATTAATTGTTCTTTTCGATATTATATGTTGACTATCAGTAGATAAATAAGTTTAGTCTCAAACTTTTCAAAGATGTAAAATTAGTGATTTATTTTGGAAGAGAATCACTTGATAAGGTAATATGCTTTAAAATACAGTATTAGCACATATTAGTAGAGAGTTATATTTATATAGTCTCACCAACAGTGTCGTTAAGGAATCTTATGAATGGGTATGCGATTTTTGCCAGATTAGCCATTTCCTTAATAAAATTCTCCTGACTCATGTCCATTACATCGCCTAGTTCATGGTTGATCATATAGTGCTTTAGCTTAAGAAGTTCCGGTTCTGCAAAATCCTTTGGAAATCCTACCGGCATCTTTTTTAATTTATCTTCTTCATAAAAGTTGTCGCCAAAAGTCTTGTTAAACTCTTTTCCTGAGCGTATCTCTTTCAGTTCGTCGTAATTGTCTACAACACTGTTGCGAAGGGCTTTAAGCACATCAGGCTCGGGACGCCAAATGCCCGCCGAAAAATAAGCCCCCTCTGCATCAACATGTATATAATAGCCTGCATATTTGCTTTTCCATCCCAAGGGATAAGATATAAAACCTGAAAACTGTTGTTTATATGGTCGTTTGTCGTGCGAGAATCTAACGTCGCGGTATATTCTAAACACGCACTCTTTGGGAGTGGCGTTAAGTATTCGCGAGTCAAACTTTCCAATCTTAAATATCAGTTGCTGAAAAATATCATCAAACTGGTCTTTGGCAGCCTGATACAAATCTTTATTTTCATTAAACCATTCTCTGTTGTTGTTTATACCCAAAAGTGATATGAAGCTTACTATATTATTCATTGTTGTGCTGTAAAGTGGTTGTTTGTATATCGGTGCGACTAACTTCAAAACTTATATTGTAGTCTTAATGTAAACACATTGTCTTTATTATTGTTTGTGTAAGCCGATATGTTTTCCGTTTTCTCTTTTGCAACAATTTCATAAAATGCTTGCATTCTCACGTTCTGCATGACCTCCCATATCATGCCAAAACCAAGTGTGTTTAACGATATGTCGGCACTATTGGTATTGTTCAGTCCAATATTGTCTCCACTCACCTTAGTGTTGGGGTCGTAAGTGTCATATTTAAAAACAGCAGACAAAGGCAGTTGCCCCAGTTGCTGGCTAAATGTCACATAACCTCCCCTAAAGTTGCGTATGTATGTGTCTGCTGTTACGAGCGATGAGGAGTTGGGACTTTTTGAACTACTTACTGTGCCCGGTTGTGCTCCAAAAATATACTCGCCTCTTAGTGTTGATTTACCTATGGCTGAGCTTGCCGAAAGTTGACCGTCAAATCCAATATACTCTCTCTTTGCATATTTGCCGATATTCTTGCTATCGCTTATCACTGCAAAGCCGCCATCTTGCATTCTGTAAATATTTTCTGTTCCCTGATACACCCCTCCGTTGTAATATGATACGCCAATGCCAATATTTATGTTTGAGCAATAAGTTTTGGCAGCAGACAAATGACCAATAAAGTCTAGCCTGTCATCCGTTTCCTGCTTTATGCCATTTCCGGCAAACAATCCTGCCTGAAGTTTGATGAAATTAAGTTTTGATTCTGAGGATGGCTGAAGTGTTAACATGCCGCCCAGGTCTTTTTCTTCAGGAAACAATGTTCTGAAAATAGAAGATCGTTCGGTGCTCTCTCTCATTGATGATGAGTAGGCAATTTCATGACCAAATGGTCTGTTGAAAACACCGGTTTGCAATGAGTTTGTATTTGCAAATGGAGCTTTGATATTTATATATGCATCTTTTATTCCTACTCCCTTTTCGGTTATGTCAAGCTGAAACACACTCGAAACAATCTTTTCTTCAAAACTTAGTTTTACTCTACCGCGACGAATAACTATTCGGCTGAATGATTCTTCATCTTCCTCCCCATATTGATGCTGAACCTGAGTATATCCCGATAGTTTTACTTTTTGAAGAGGGTTGTTGTCTTTGTTCGTTTGTTGCGCTTTCAACGTTAAAACCACTGAAAGCAGACATAAAATAAGAGCTGTACTTCTCATCTTTTAATTGATTATAGTTTGTTGTTTATTATTGTTTCGATTGCCTTTCTTACCGATTTCATGCCAAAGTCGGAGGGATTGAGTTTGCTTTTGTTTATAAAAAAAAGTTCTGCCACATCATCTTGAGCCTTTAGCTGTTCAATATTGTTGACATAGCATCTGAAGAACATATCCATTGTATGCACTTCCAGCGTTGAGTACATATATAAATTGGGAATTGAAAACAAAAACTCATATGATTCAACATCAAGATTTGTCTCCTCTTTGACCTCTCTTGTCAGTGATTCTTCAATTGTTTCGTATAGGTCTGCAAATCCCCCTGGAAAGTCAAGAGTGCCTTTCTCAGGATCATTGGCACGTCGGGCAACAAGTATTTCACCTTGTTTGTTTTCTATAACGGCTACAGTTGCTGCTGAGGGGTTGAAGTAATATATAAACCCACAATTGTTGCACTGTTTTGATTTTTCGTTGTTTATTTCAAATTGATTTGAGCCGCACTTGGGGCAATATCTGAATAGGTTGAGAGGATGATTCATTTAGAAGAAGGATAAAAAACAAATGCATCTGACAAACTATGACAGATGCATTTTATTGATTTAAATATCTTTATTTGGTAGTTATCTCAACGATACCTGTTTTAGGTAGTTCGCGGTTTCTTTTGTCAACAGCCTCCACCACTTTGTCGGCCAGATTAGAAAACGCCATGCCCGTGATGCTGTTCGGATTTAGTGCCACAGGTGCGCCATCGTCGCCACCTTCACGGATACTTTGCACGATAGGAATTTGTCCCAGCAAATCATATCCCGACTCCTCGGCTAAGTTCTTGCAGCCATCTTTCCCAAAGATATAGTATTTGTTTTCAGGAAGCTCAGCAGGTGTAAACCATGCCATATTCTCCACCAATCCCAGAATTGGAACATTCACCTTATCTCCCACAAACATGCTTATTCCTTTGCGGGCATCAGCAAGTGCCACCTCCTGAGGTGTGCTCACAATAATAGCTCCCGTGATTGAAAGAGTTTGAACCAGTGTAAGATGTATATCGCTTGTGCCGGGAGGCAAGTCAATGAGGAAATAATCAAGTTCACCCCAATCAGCATCTCCAATCAGTTGCTTAAGAGCATTTGTTGCCATCGCACCACGCCACACCACAGCATCATCTTTATTCACAAAAAATCCGATAGACAACATCTTCACTCCATAGTTCTCAATAGGCTCTATCAGGTCGCGTCCATCTTTTTTCTCAAGCATTGGGCGAGCATCCTCCGAGTCTAACATCTTAGGAATTGATGGTCCAAATATATCGGCGTCAAGCACTCCCACCTTATAACCCTTTTGTGCCAGAGCCACAGCAAGATTGGTGCAGATAGTGCTTTTTCCAACGCCGCCTTTTCCTGATGCCACTGCTATAATATTCTTTACATCAGGCAATAGCTTGGTAACTTCAGGACGAGGTGCCTGTTTCGACTTCACAGTAATATTTCCTGCGATTTCGATATTCTTATCAGCATGCAAAAGAATAGCCTGCTCACACATCTTCACCAATGAACGAATAAATGGGTCATTAGCCTTTTCGGTTATCAGCGTCAGGCTCACTTTCATTCCGTCTATGTGGATATCTTCATCCACCATGCCCATTGACACAATGTCTTGACCTGTGCCCGGGTAGCGCACTGTTTTTAGTGCGTCAATTATTAATTTGGGATATATTGCCATAATAATAAGTTGTTATTAAAATTCATATTACACGATTGCATTGCGTCCAAAACTTCTGTAGCTGTCACGCTCAATTTCTATTTCGGGTTCAATCCAATCTTTGTTTTTAGGACACACAAATTTGATATACTTTATATCAATTCCACGCGCACGCCATTGTTGTTCGTAGAATGTTTGTATTTGCAAAATGTCATCTTCTATATCTGAGTTATACAAATCATCTGTGTTGAAAAGAACTTTAAGATTGTTCTCTTCCACCATTGCATTAGTATATGTGTACAGAAAATTGCTGTCCGTTTTAAGATGTATCACTCCATCCCCTTTTAGTATACTGCTATACTCTTTCATGAATCGGGTTGAGGTGAGTCTCTTATTTGTCTTCTTCATTTGCGGATCAGGAAATGTAATCCATATTTCAGATACTTCCTCTTCGGAGAAGAAATGATGAATCAGTTCGATATGAGTTCTAAGAAAAGCCACATTATCCAGTCCCTTTTCTATAGCCTCCGTAGCACCGGTCCACATTCGTGCTCCCTTTATATCTATTCCAATAAAGTTTTTATCTGGAAACTTATTTGCCAGCCCAACGGTGTATTCACCCTTTCCGCACCCAAGTTCTAAAACTATTGGGTTGTTGTTTTTGAAATAATCTATGCCCCATTTCCCTTTTAGAGGGAAACCTTCATTTGTGAGCTTTTCAAAACCATATTGAAAAACGTTATCGTAGGTTGCCATATCAGCAAACTTTGATAATTTATTCTTTGCCATTCTGTTATGCTTTTGATGTTGTGCTCACAAAAATACAAATTTAACTCCTAAAACAGCCATATCTGCGTGTGAAATAATGGTTGCAAGTCTGATAATAAAATGTTACAAATTGTTTTTTTGAAATATGCTTTGTCATTTTGCTTCAAAATGATGTGTTATAGTTATGAATTGTTTTAAAATGCGATGTGTTTCTACTATTATTATAGTGTATTTGATACATTTTATACAAAGTGAAATAATAATATAGTAATTATGTTACTTATATTGATTAAATGAATAACTTTGTCTTGAAAAAATGTAAAACATTCTTTATATTATGAAAGTAAATGACATTATGACACAACTCGAAGCTCGCCACCCTGGTGAAGCCGAGTTTCTTCAAGCAGTAAAAGAAGTTTTAACCTCAATTGAAGAGGTTTATAACGAACATCCGGAGTTTGAAAAAGCCGGAATTATCGAGAGAATTGTTGAACCTGATCGAATTATTACATTTCGCGTGCCATGGGTAGATGACAAAGGAAAAGTACATGTTAATATTGGACACAGAGTTCAATTCAACGGTGCTATTGGTCCTTACAAAGGAGGAATCCGTTTCCATCCATCTGTAACGTTGTCATCACTTAAGTTTTTGGGCTTTGAACAAACATTTAAGAATGCTCTTACTACTCTTCCAATGGGTGGCGGCAAAGGTGGTTCCGACTTCTCTCCAAAAGGTCGCTCTGATGCAGAGATTATGAGATTTTGCCAAGCCTTTGTAACTGAATTGTGGCGCAACATTGGTCCCGACACTGATGTTCCTGCAGGTGATATTGGTGTGGGCGGTCGTGAAGTAGGATACATGTATGGAATGTATAAAAAGCTTGCACGCGAACATACCGGCACATTTACCGGCAAAGGTGCATCGTTTGGCGGTTCTCGCCTTCGCCCCGAAGCTACAGGCTTTGGAGCATTATACTTTGTAAATCAAATGTGTGATGAGCACGGCATCGACCTAAAGGGCAAGACTGTTGCAGTATCCGGTTTTGGAAATGTGGCATGGGGTGCAACTATGAAGGCTACCGAACTAGGAGCAAAGGTTGTTGCAATCTCCGGTCCTGATGGATATATATATGATGAGGATGGAATAAACACTCCTGAGAAGTTTAATCTGATGCTTGAGCTTCGTAACTCAGGCAATGATGTGGTTCAGCCATATATTGAAGAGTATCCAAATGCAAAGTTCTTTGCAGGAAAGAAACCTTGGGAATGCAAAGTTGACATTGCTTTGCCATGTGCTATTCAAAATGAGCTTAACCTTCAGGATGCAAAGACATTGAAAGATAATGGCGTTACCCTTGTGGCTGAAGTTTCAAATATGGGATGTACAGCAGAGGCTGTTGATTTCTTTATGGAAAACAAAATGCTGTTTGCTCCGGGCAAGGCAGTAAATGCAGGTGGTGTGGCATGTTCGGGATTGGAAATGACTCAAAATGCAATGCATATCTCATGGACAGGCGAAGAGGTTGACAAATGGCTACACCAGATAATGGGGGATATCCACAGCCAATGTGTTGCTCATGGAAAAGAACACGGCGGATATACAAACTATGTGAAAGGTGCAAATATTGCAGGCTTTATGAAAGTGGCCGATGCAATGATGGCGCAAGGAGTAGTATAATTCACTGTTTAATATTATAAATACCTATAGCCGCAGGATGCAAATCTTGCGGCTATTTTTGTATCTTTGCGCTTGTAATCAGAAAATTAAAACATTAAATAATACTATTATGAGTAAGAAGTGGCGCATCGCCATTATGGGAACTTTAACGCACCTTATGTTGGGTACTGTATATGCATGGAGTTTCTTTCAAACCCCCATTGCCGAGTCGGCCGGCTGGAGCAATACGCAGGCAGCCTGGGCTTTTAGTTTGTCAATATTTATGCTTGGTCTCACATCTGCATGGGCAGGAGGCAAGATGTCTGTTTATGGACCCCGCAAGATGGCCATAACAGGAGGGATATTGTATGCTTTGGGATATCTCATTTCAGGATATGCACTTTCGCACCAGCTCTTATTTTTATTATATCTTGGTTTTGGCATAATCGGAGGGATAGGGTTAGGACTTGCGTATGTCACCCCCGTTGCCACCGTTTCCGCATGGTTCAAAGAAAATCAGGGACTTGCAACGGGTATGGTAGTTATGGGCTTTGGCTTTGGCGCACTTGTCATGTCCAAGTTTCTCGCTCCTCTGTTTCTGTCCGCTACTGAAAATAACCTCAGCACCACATTCTATTATATAGGCGCTGTAATGCTGCTTGTAATTCCGTTGTCGGCAATGTCGCTAAAGCTTCCGGCAAGCGATAAAAATATAGTTGCTGATACTTCCGCCAAAGACAGTATCTCATTTGGCAGAGACATCTTCGGTAAACCATTTGTTATAGTGTGGCTTGTGTTTCTTATAATCATCATTGCCGGAATGATATTTATCTCATTCCAGTCCCCTCTATTGCAAGATCTTCTTAAGATGCAGATGCCCGCAGGCACAGATTTATCTAATGCAGATGTGGTTGCCGGTCTTGCTGCTTCGGGTGCCACCCTCATTGCTGTTAGCTCAATATTCAATGGCTTGGGACGATTTGCGTGGGGAGGCATTTCAGATAAGCTGGGACGTATGCAAACGTTCAGACTATTGCTCCTCCTTCAGGTCATAATCTTTGTGAGCCTTATATTTGTATCAAACCCAATTGTATTCTCTGTTTTGGTTTGTTTGGTTTTACTAATATACGGAGGATCATTTGGAGTGTTGCCTTCTTTGGCAAAAGATATTTTTGGCGACAAACTTATGGCGTCTGCCTACGGAGCATTTCTCACAGCATGGGGTGTGGGCGGAATCATCGGACCTCAAATTGTTGCTTTTATGAAAGACAACTATGCCGACAAAGCCGGCTTATACGCCTTCATTTCCGGCGCATTGCTTTTGATAGTTGGGTTGGGGCTAAGCTTTATGTATAAAGCAAATAAAGAAAACTAGAATATGTAGTGTAATAGTTGCCTCATAAAATGTTGTGATATCACCATCGAAAGCTTTATCACCAGTGTTTTCCAAATTTCTATGAGAACCCGAAGAGCCTATATGCTTGACTTCAAGTTTATTATTATTTGCATCCAAGAAAATAACTTCTGAAACGTTACAGTTTCCGCCAATAGACAGGCATAGGATATAGCGGCTTGAATAAAGATTTTTGGAGCTTATAAGATTCTACTGATCAAATACTTGACCAATAGAATCATGTAAATTCAATCTGCCTTATGTTAGTTGTTCTTTTCCTTATAGGCTCTTACTCTCTCTTGCCAAGAAGCTTTAAGGTTCAAATCTATTATATGATTCTTTTCTGCAAAGTAATTATTATCCTCAATATTTTTCATCAACAGAATATAGTATTTTTCAGGAATGCCCATATTAATAAAGCTGTCTCTATCTATTGAGAAAGAAAACTTATTATTATTATCTACACTCATATTTTCATAAATTATTTTTTCTAATTTATTAAATATATCTAACTCCTCAATAGATAAACTATCTTTAGGCTTAAGGTGAACGTAGTCTGAGTAATCTATTGTGGTGGTATCATTACCAGATATATCCACATTTGATGTTTTCATATCTTTTGCTTGGTTGCAAGATATAATAAATAAAACTATCACAATCAGTAAACTATTTATCTTCATATTTTTATTTTTTTTATTTTGATACTGCTTATTGTTGGTAATGTTGCTTTCACTTCTTTATTTGCTATTTGCTTAGCCAATATTGCTATTTTAATACTCCTCTTTTAGTAAGTTCTTTTTTTAGTGAATTATACTTCTCAATCAGTTTGTTTTGAGTAGACGGATTCTCAAGTATATGTTTCTTCACAGAGATGTATGGTGTTTCTTCATTTATTTGTACCAATTCTACTGCCATTCTCCTGTACCTCTTCAATAAGTTAAACAGGTCTGTACAAATTCAATCAGGTAGTGAACTTTTATAACAGTCCCTCCTCCTTTAAAATCTTTTCCAAATTATAGAATCTCTTAAGTTTTTGTTCCCACTCCCATTCTAAGTCTCTTGCATCTGTCATCCTATAGTATTCAACCCCAATTTCAGAAGTGTTATTTTTCTCAGTAATAGAGGGTGACAGTTCACATTCTTTAAAATCGTCTATTTCAACTTCAACCTTTAGTCCATCCCTGATTTTTTGAAATGATGCTATTTTTCCTATTCCTCCTTCAAGTATAAACTCCTCTCGGTGTGATATTAGAGAGATAAGTAAATATGTATCAAACTTATCTTTGCTTCCAATTTTGTATTCTCGTCCCAAATGGTTTATAATTAATCCTATCATAATTAATCTATATTAATCCTTTATATTCTAGCTCTCTCCTAAGATTTAAATATTCTGCCATTAGCTCATCTCTATCGGAGGGCATACTTTCTTTTATTGGAGAAATATTACTTATATCACACACCTCTATTTTAATACTATCACCTTTTTCGAGAGGCTTGCTCAGCCAAGTTATGTGGTGTTCGGTAGAGTCTATTCCCGTAATGTATATATAGTATGGGATTATACTGTCACCCGCACTTATCGTTACTGTTAACACTCTTTCTGCTGAAGAGTATATTACTTCCTTGTTATTTATAGTTACTTTGAATCCTTTCATTACTATTATATTTAGCGGGGGCGTGGACAATCCCCAAAATTACTTGTAAGACAATATTAACAGCATGCCAGATTAGTTAGTTGTTGTCAAAGCAACTGTCTTTCTTCAATAATTGTTTTAAG
>CAZHWC010000027.1:0-29949 GCA_964535975.1 uncultured Proteiniphilum sp.
ACGACCCCGAGATTACAAATCACGTGCTCTGGCCAACTGAGCTAAAGAGGCTTTTGTAAGACCATTTCTTTCGAGAGTAGTATCTTCTAGGAAACGGTCGCAAAGGTAGTTACTTTTTTTAAACCACCAAAATATTTCGCAAGAAAAAAGCTTATTTCGCGATTTTTTCTTTTGTTTTGATTATTTGCTTCTCTATTGCTTCTGTACAAAGGTCTATTGCTTCTTCAAAAGAGTCTGCTGTTTTGGCTGCAAATGCCTCTCCGTTGCGTAAATGTATCTTTACAGACGCTTCTTTGTTTTTTGCTGTCTCTGGTTTGATTACCTTTAATGTAACTTCTGATTCGATGATGTTATCATTAAATTTTTCTAGTTTATTTACTTTTTTCTCGATAAATGATTTTAGTTGATCTGATGCTTCGAAATTAATTGATTTAATTCTTAGTTCCATATTATTTCCTCCTCTAATTTTTAGCTCTAGGATGAGCTTGGTTATAGACTTTTTTAAGTTCTTCAAATGTTACATGTGTGTAGATCTCCGTAGATGACAAGCTAGTATGTCCCAGAAGTTGCTTCACAGTGTTTATGTCTGCCCCGTTGTTTAGCATTTCTGTTGCAAATGAGTGTCTAAGAACGTGTGGACTCTTTTTCTTAAGAGTCGGAATGTCTCCAAGATGCTTGTTGATGATGCTGTACATTATAAATCTGCTTAGCTGTTCTCCACTTATCCTAACAAATAAATATGATGATTTGTTTTCAATACTTTTGTCTCTTATCTCAATGTATCTTATCAGTTTTTCGTATGTTTGTTCAGACAAAGGTATTATTCTTTGTTTGTTTCTTTTCCCGTTTAATTTAATTTCTTTTTTGAAGTGATTTATATCACTGTCCCTCAGTTCCGCCATTTCTGATTGTCTTGCTCCTGTAGTATAGAAAAGCTCTATTATAAAGCGGTCTCTGTGTCCTTCAAAGTTGTCAGTAAATGATGTTTCGCTATCTAGTATTTGTGTTATTTCTTTATGGGTTGCAAATTGTGGTAAATTTACTTCGGTTTTTAATCCATTAATTTTGCCTGCAGGATTATTTGATATTGCTTCTGTTTTAAGCAAGTACTGGAAAAATGATCTAATACTGCTTAGCTTTCTATTAATAGAGCTTGCTTTTAGATTTTCACTGCTTAGTTTGTATATCCAACTTCTTATAATACTAGAATCAATAATGTTGATATCAAACGTGCCAGTCTCATTTTTAACGAATTCTTCAAACTGAGTCAGGTCATTAAAATAAGAAATCTCCGTATGAGTTGAAAAATTCTTCTCATGACGGAGATACTTTATGAATTTATCTTTCCACATATCGTAGTTCATATTGTGAAATACGAAGATAGGAAATATATTTTAATTCTGAAATACTAATCTTCGTTTTCTTGAAGTTTTTGAACGTAAACAGCATGTTGCTTGTCTTTTCGTTTTTGAACAGATGGTTTGACGAATGCTTGACGCTTTCTTAGTTCTTTAACTATACCGGTTCTTTCGTATTTTCGTTTGAATCTTCTTAGGGCTCTTTCTATGTTTTCTCCCTCTTTTACTTGTACTACAATCATTTTATAAATTTATTTTTTTTGAGTTTTATTGAATTCAGTTTAAATGCCCTAGTAGTTTTGGGGCATAGTGTTTCAAAATATCAACTTATAATATATATAAGTCGTATTCTTTGAAAATGTATTGTTTTTTAGTGTAAAGTTTCCTTTTCCTTTATATAATCTAATTCAATAACCTCCTCTCTTTATAGAATTTTTTTTGAGCTGCAAAGGTAATATAAAGTTTTTAATTTCCTAATATGCACAGAATAAAATTGATACATCAAAATAGTTATTGCAGCAAGTACTATTATTGTATGTAATTTAAATATAATAAATTCTTATCTCATAGAGTCTAACATTTTTTCTAATGTGTATTCATCTGGAATATATACATCTCGAGGTTTACTTCCCTGTACAGGGCCAACAATGCCAGTTGCTTCTAATTGGTCCATCAATCTTCCCGCTCTATTATATCCAATAGAGAATTTTCGTTGAATTAAAGAAGTGGAACCTTGTTGGTGTATTACTATTAGTCTTGCAGCTTCTTCAAAAAGAACATCTTTTTCGCTCATATCTGCTGTCCCTCTTATGTCTTCACCATCATTAGTCGCCACTTCAGGTAATGCAAATGCACTCTCGTAGCCTCTTTGGTTTCCTATGTATTGAGTAATGTCTTCAACTTCGGGAGTATCCACAAATGCACATTGTATGCGAATGAGATTATTCCCTTGAGAGAATAGCATATCTCCTCTCCCTATTAGCTGGTTTGCACCGGAAGTGTCAAGTATTGTTCGTGAGTCAATTTGAGATGTAACTCTAAAAGCCATCCTAGCAGGGAAGTTTGCTTTTATTGTCCCTGTTATTATGTTTGTAGTGGGGCGCTGAGTAGCAATGACCATATGCATTCCTACAGCTCTAGCCTTTTGTGCAATCCTTGCAATGGGCATTTCAATTTCTTTCCCGGCTGTCATTATTAAGTCTCCAAACTCATCAATAACAACTACTATATAAGGTAAAAACCTATGACCATTGTTAGGGTTAAGTCGCCTCTTTTTAAATTTTTCGTTATATTCCTTTATCGTACGTACTTTAGCTCTCATCAGAAGTTCATACCTGTCATCCATCTCTTTTGTCAGAGAGTTAAGTGTTTGTGTAACATTGCTTACATCAGTAATTATGGCTTTGTCTAGGTCAGGTAGCTTTGCAAGGTAATGACGTTCAATAGTTGAATAAATATTGAATTCAACCATCTTGGGATCTATAAGAACCATTTTTAATTCTGAAGGATGCCTTTTGTATAGTAATGAGGTAATTATAGCATTTAGCCCAACAGATTTTCCTTGCCCTGTTGCACCTGCTACTAATAAGTGGGGCATTTTTGCCAAATCAAAAATAAATACTTCATTAGTAATTGTCTTTCCTAAGGCAACAGGGAGATCGTAAGTGCATTCTTGAAATCTCTTTGAAGCAATCACAGATTGCATAGATACTATTTGCGGATCTTTATTAGGAACTTCAATTCCAACGGTTCCCTTTCCAGGCATAGGAGCAATGATTCTTATGCCCAATGCTGATAAGCTTAGTGCAATATCGTCCTCAAGGTTTCTAATCTTGGAGATCCTTACTCCTGCTTGTGGAACAATTTCATATAATGTTATAGTTGGGCCGACGGTTGCTTTAATTGATGTAATTTCAATTCCGTAATTTCTTAAAGTATTTATTATCTTGTTCTTATTTTCATTTTGTTCTTCCATATCTATGGCACGGTTTCCAGTGTTATAGACTTTCAGAAGATCCATTGTCGGAAATACAAATGATGATAAATCCTTTTTAGGATCATATTCCTCTAATTCTTCTATACCCTCTATACCCTCTATGTTTTCTGTATTGTTTATAGTCTCACTTTGGGTTAGTATTGACGTTGAGTCATTATCTGATGGTGTTGTTTCAGTAGCTTGAACTTCATCTTTAGGGACTAAAATTTCAAAAAAGTCATCTGTTGTGACTTTGTCGTTATTTATGTCTTCCTTCTCCCTCACTTTTTCTGTATGTGAGGATACATTATCATAATTAACAGCATTGTCGTGCGCAATATCCGTATTGATATAGGTATTTTCTTCGTCGTGTTTGTCTTTCTTTTTTATTAAGCTTGATAATTTAGAATATATGACAGAAAACAAATTCTTTTTTGAAGTTAGAGTTCTGTCCTTGTTAGAGCTCTCATTATCAGAATCTGTTTTTGTGAAGCTGGGTGCATTGTTAATCATTGTGTCTTGTATTTTTTGCATAGATCCATTTTTAAGAATAACAAAGGATATTATAACAAAAAGCACAATTAATAGAATCATCCCCGGCATGCCTATGCTTGTCTGTAGAATAATTTCGGTTTGAGAACCATGAGATCCTCCCCAGTTGATATGACTCTTTGGGAAAATCCTCCCAAGAATGAACGCTTCTGTAATAGAGCCTGCTATCAGTCCAAAAGCAGTGATCAGGAATACATTCAGCGTTTTAATATTTGAGACTCTTATGATTTTGAGCCCTGTAATAATGACGAAAACAGGAATAAGCGAAGAGAATAGCCCAAAGCCCTTACTTACAAGAGCTTCAGATATATATGCTCCAGCTGCTCCAGTCCAATTGTCAATATGTTGTTTAGGGGTATTTGATGACTTTTGAGTTATATACTCTCTAAAAGTCGTGTTGTTAACTATTGTGCTATCAGAGGCGCCTGTAAAGAAATATGATATAATCGCCAATAAAGCATATATTCCAGCGAAAACTAAGAATATTCCAAAAATAAAATGCAGATGTTCACTTTTGAAAAAATGTGATATTCTTTTTATTATATGGTGTGAATTTATTTTCTCTGGTCCTTTTTTTTTATTACTATTTTTGATTTTTCTCTTAGCCATTTTAAGTAGTCGTTCTTGTTAAAGAATTATCATAAAATATATACATCAAAATTGTTTTATGAAGCTACGTATAGTTGCAAAGTTTTAGTTTGTATTCCTAAGGCGAAGTTTCTCCACCTCTTCTTGAAAGGTGGTATTTAAACATTGAATATATTTATACTATTTGCAAAAGTAATAAAAAAAAAGAATATTGGGTCTTAGATAAAATAAAGACTACCTCTCTAAGTTTTTTCTTTCTTTTGTATAGACTTATATTACTGTTTTATTAATTAAATTTGAAGGTAATCTAAAAACTAGTAATTAAGTTTATTTATTTCTCTAAACTAATTAATCAAATGTATATATTGCTATATTTGACATAAAAAACCTATTATGAGTATTATTCCCAAAAATGAGCATGTAAATAGAATAAGAAAAATACAGCATATAATTGCTCAGAATGGAGCTGATGCATGTGTTATTACTTCTTCGGTGAATCTTTATTACTTGGTCGGTCACGTTTTTGATGGATATTTATATATTCTTCCTGAAGGAAAGCCATTAGTCTTTGTAAAGCGACCAAACTTTGTTGATTTAGATGAAGTAATCTATATTCATAAACCCGAATTAATCGCCGAACATCTAAAGAGTTATAATCTGTCATTTCCTAAAAAAGTAATGATTGAGAGTGAAGTTGTTTCTCTTTCGGTAGCAATTAGGCTAATTGCTGCTTTGGGAAATCCGGAAGTGCTAAATGTCTCTACAATTATGAGGCGAATTAGAAGTGTTAAATCAGAGTTTGAGTTAGGAGTGATGCGAGAGTGCGCAAAGATTCATGCATCAGTATATGAGCAAATACCAAACATATTCAAAAAGGGCATGACTGATATTGAGTTTCAAATTGAACTTGAATATTTGATGAGAGTTAATGGTTCTATGGGTATGTTTAAAACTTATGGACCCAACATGGATATATTTATGGGAAGTGTTTTGGCCGGAGACAATGCACAAAATGCATCTCCATTTGACTTTGCATTGGGTGGAAAAGGGGTTTCGCCAATGCTTCCACTGGGTGCAAATGGCACTATTTTAACCCCCGGAACTACATTGATGGTAGATATGGCTGGCAATTATAGACCAATAATGGATGATATGACTCGTTCTTTTGCTATTGAATATGTGCCCGATATTGCTTGTAAAGCTCATGAAGTTTCAATTGAAATACATGAGGCTATTATTGACTCAACAAAATCGGGTACAATGTGTTCTGATTTATACCATTTGGCATATAGCATTGCAAAAGAGAATGGACTATCAGATTATTTTATGGGTACCACTCAACAGGCCAAGTTTATTGGACATGGCGTAGGGTTAGAGATAAATGAACCGCCTGTATTGTCACCTCGGTCTAAAGAGATGCTAGAATCTGGAATGACTATAGCGGTTGAGCCTAAGTTTGTGTTACCAGGCATTGGTGCTGTTGGTGTTGAGAATACTTATGTGGTTCATGATGTTGGTGTTGAGAAAATTACTATATGCGATGAATCGCTTATAGTTCTGTAGTTTTGTTAATAACCATAATTATTGAGAATGAAAAGAACGATTATCTATATAACACTTTCAGTTTTAGGTGTATTTATTGTAGCGTTTTTACTTTTGTCGTTTAATAATCTAGAAAAGGTAAATCGGCTAAGACCCTCAGTATTGTCCATGACTGCTTCTGTCGACATTCCTGGTGAAATAACTTTTGCCGGAGAGAAGATAGTGTTAGACAGATATGATAAGAAGGAAAGGCTCGATCGAGAGCTTAATAGCTTTACATACTTCCATTCCACTACATTGCTTTTGATTAAACGAGCAAATAGGATTTTCCCAATTATTGAGCCAATATTAAAAGAAAATGGTATGCCCGATGACCTTAAGTATTTGGCTGTAATTGAGAGCAGTCTAGATTCAAGAGCTGTGTCCCCTGCACGTGCTGCGGGATTGTGGCAGTTTATGCCTAGCACGGCTCCAGGATATGGGCTTGAGGTAAGTGCCGAGGTTGATGAGCGTTATCATATTGAGAAGTCAACTGCTGCTGCATCAAAATACCTTAAAGATGCTTATAGAAAGTATAACTCATGGAGTTCAGCTTCTTTGGCTTATAATGGAGGGCAAGGGCGAATAACTACTGAACTTAAAAATCAAAATGTCGATGATGGGTTAGATTTGTGGTTAGTAGAAGAGACTACCCGTTACTATTATAGGATGTTGGCTATAAAACTAATATTTGAAAATCCTTCTCAGTTTGGGTTTATAATTCGAGGCGATCAGTTATACAAGCCTATGCAGTTTGAAGAGATAAAAGTTACATCTTCAATACCTGATTTGGTTGTTTTTGCACAAAAGCATAATATAACATATGCGCAACTCAAAGACTTTAATTCTTGGTTAAGGAGTACAAAGCTTACAGTAAAACCAGGCAAGTCTTATGTAATTCTTATTCCCACACAGGCAAGTCTCTATTATCAAAAGGAAGGTAAGCCAAAAGTTCATAACCCTAAATGGGTAGTAAGTTAAGTACAGATTATATAAAAACTATGATATCGGATAATGAAGTGATTGATGTGCAAGGTGCGCGAGTACATAATCTTAAAAATATTGATGTCTCAATCCCCCGTGATTCTTTAACCGTGATTACAGGATTAAGCGGTAGTGGTAAATCGTCTTTAGCTTTTGACACAATTTTTGCTGAGGGGCAAAGGAGATATATAGAAACCTTTTCAGCTTATGCACGTGGCTTTTTAAGTAAGATGGAACGTCCCGATGTAGATAAAATATCCGGATTGAGTCCCGTTATATCAATCGAGCAAAAGACAACAAATAGGAATCCCAGATCGACTGTAGGTACAACGACAGAAATTTATGATTTTATGCGCTTGCTTTTTGCACGTGCAGGTATCGCCTATTCTTATAATACAGGTGAGAAAATGGTAAAATACACTGAAGAGCAAATATTAGATTTAATATTAACCAGATATATTGGCAAAAAGATATATATGCTTGCTCCAGTAGTAAAAAACCGTAAGGGACATTATAAAGAGTTATTCGAAAATATTAGAAAAAAGGGCTTCCTGAGTGTGAGAGTGGATGGTGAAATTCGTGAGATTGAATCAGGAATGAAACTTGACAGATATAAGAACCATAGTATTGAGATTCTGATTGACAAGTTAATTGTATCAAATAAGTTTGAGGATAAATTGAAACATAGTGTTCGTGTGGCAATGAGGCAAGGTGATGGCTTAATAATGATTCAGGATGTAGATTCCGGTGAAGCAAGATTTTATAGTCGTTCGCTTATGTGCCCTACAACCGGACTTTCTTATAATGAACCTGCACCTCATAATTTTTCTTTTAACTCCCCACTAGGAGCATGCCCTAAGTGTAAAGGTCTTGGATACATTGATAAAATTGATATTGATAAAATTATACCCGACAGAACTATAAGCATATCTAAAGGTGGAATATTGCCATTAGGTAAAGAAAAGAGTAATCTTTTCTTTTGGCAGATATCAGCAATTTGTGAAAAGTACGAAGTTACTTTAAAGACGCCTATAAATGATATTCCACAAGATGCGCTTGATGAGATTATCTATGGTACTGATGAACGTTTAAAGATAAAGAATGAGTCTTTAGGCAATTCCAATTATATGGTTAGATATGAAGGAATAGCTAAATACATTGATATGCAGCAGGATGAAGATGCGTCTGCTACAGCGCAAAAATGGGCAGGTCAATTCATTACAACTTCTGAGTGTCCTGAATGTAAAGGACAAAGGTTAAATAAAGAAGCATTGCATTTTAGGTTTAATGATAAGAATATATCAGAGCTGGCTGATATGGATATAGTGAATTTGTTTGAGTGGTTTAAAGATGCAGAAAATAATCTCACAGAAAGACAGCTGCTCATAGCTGAAGAAATTAAAAAGGAGATTCTGGACAGACTTGGCTTTCTTGTAGATGTAGGACTTGGATACCTATCTTTGTCACGTGCTTCGGCATCGTTATCTGGTGGAGAGAGTCAGAGGATACGACTTGCAACTCAAATAGGATCACAGCTTGTAAATGTTCTATATATACTAGATGAACCTAGTATTGGTCTCCATCAGCGAGATAATATGAAATTAATAGAATCATTAAAGAAACTACGCAATTCAGGCAATTCAGTGGTTGTAGTAGAACATGATAAAGATATGATGTTGGCATCAGACTATATCGTTGATATGGGGCCATTTGCCGGGGTGAAAGGAGGAGAGGTTGTTTATGCCGGCACTCCGGATGAAATGCTCCATATGAATACTTTAACTTCAAACTATCTTAATGGAAAAATTGAAATAAAAGTCCCGGAAATAAGACGTAATGGAAATGGTAACTGGTTGACTATTGATGGGGCGCAGGGAAACAATCTCAAAAATGTTACTGCCAGTTTTCCACTAAATACCTTTATTTGTGTCACAGGGGTGTCAGGTAGTGGTAAGTCAACATTAATAAATGAGACACTCCAGCCCATTCTGAGCCAAAGGTTTTTTCGATCTCTTAAAGACCCTAAGCCATATAATAATATAGAAGGTGTCGAAAATGTAGATAAGGTGATTAGTGTTGATCAGTCTCCAATTGGAAGAACTCCACGTTCTAATCCTGCTACTTATACAGGGGTTTTTACTGATATAAGGAATCTGTTTGCAGGGATGCCTGAGGCTAAGATAAGAGGATATAAGCCCGGACGTTTTTCTTTTAATGTAAAGGGTGGCAGATGTGAAACATGCAAGGGCAACGGAAGCAAGACCCTTGAAATGAATTTTTTGCCTGATGTAATGGTGCCATGTGAAGAATGTCATGGGAAAAGGTACAACAGAGAAACCCTGGAGGTTCGTTTTAAAGGAAAGTCAATTTCTGATGTTCTGGAGATGCCTATTAATGTTGCCGTTGAGTTTTTCGAGAATGTTCCAAATATTCTTGGTAAAATTAGAGTGCTTCAGGAGGTTGGTTTGGGTTATATCAAATTGGGGCAATCATCTACAACTTTATCAGGAGGTGAAAGTCAAAGAGTAAAACTTGCTACAGAATTGGCTCGCACCGATACGGGAAATACTATTTATATTCTTGATGAACCAACTACTGGTTTGCATTTTGAGGATATTAGAGTTCTGCTGGGAGTTTTAAATAAATTGGTAGATAAAGGAAATACAGTAATTGTGATTGAGCATAATCTTGATGTTATTAAAAGTGCTGATTATATTATAGATCTCGGTCCTGAAGGTGGAGAAAAGGGTGGCAGGGTATTAGTTTCTGGCAAGCCAGAAGATATTTTATCAAATAAGGAGAGCTACACTGTTAAGTTTTTAAAGAATGAATTAATGTAATAATTCACAGAAGTTAAAAAAAGAAGGCACTTGAACCTTTTGTTTGAATTCTTGTTTATAATTGTGAGAATGACGATGATATGGGCTTTTAAATACTCGCTATAACTCATAAATATAATTATAAATTCTAAATAAATATATGGCAAAAATAACTTTTCATGACAACCCTGTAAATACAGTGGGGGATTTACCAGCTACTGGAACAGTAGCTGCAGACTTTTCTTTGGTTAAAGGAGATCTTTCTGAACTATCCTTATCAGACTTAAAAGGTAAAAACGTAATTCTAAATATCTTCCCAAGTATAGATACAGGAGTTTGTGCAACTTCCGTTAGAAAATTTAATAAAGAGGCAAGCTCTTTAAACAATACAATCGTTCTATGCATTTCAGCTGACCTGCCCTTTGCATCAGGGCGTTTTTGTGGTGCTGAAGGATTAAAGGACGTAGTAACTCTTTCCGCATTTCGAGATAACAATGCATTTGCCAATGCATACGGCGTACTCATGACCGACGGACCTTTAAGAGGTTTATTAGCACGTGCAGTAGTTGTTGTTAACTCTGAGGGGAAAGTAGTTTATACCGAGCTGGTTCCTGAGATTGCACGAGAACCAGATTATAATTCTGCAATCAACTCGATAGTGTAGTTTGTTTCATGAAGATTGTGTTAACAAGGAAAGTCTGCGAAGTGATTTCGCGGACTTTTCGCTTTTTATAGCTTCAGATCTTTCGCCTTTATATTTGTAGCAATAATAGACAATAGAATAAGTCCAACTCCAATCCATTTAAATGTATCAACTGATTCTTGTAATATTAGTGCAGATGATAGAGTCGCCGTAGGAAGCTCTATTGCGCTTATAATTGCCCCAATTGATACGCCGACACGCGGTATACCATATGAAAAAAAGTAAGGAGGTATCACAGTGCCTAATAATGCTAATGCCAGCCCCCAAAAAAATAAACCACCAATATATACTCCATTAAAAAAGAATAATGGAGGAAAAATTATAAATGTAGCTACACATGATCCAGTTATCATTAGTGCACTCTTTTTTAAAACCGGCAAGTCATTGCCAACACGACCACTTGCAATTAAAAAAATTGCATAACTTGTAGCAGCTAATAATCCGTATATAATTCCCTCAATGTTAAGTACTACTTCTTCACTAAATATACCACCTGCCAAGAAGGTGCCTATAAACACAATCCCTAATAAAAGAAGCTGCTTTTTTGTTGGTTTCTTTTTAAAAACCAAAGCCTCAATAATTATACTAATCCATAAATATTGCATTAATAGAATTATTGCAATGGAGGCGGGTAATAGTTTTACGCACTGATAGTAGAATATCCCGACTAGTCCGGTGAAAATACCTGCAAAACTAACTTTCCACCATTTTGTTGTTATTTTATCTTCATGTGAGATATTTTCATTTTTCTTCTTCTTTATCGAAGATGAAATCCAGTATGCCAGCCATAGTATAATCATTCCGGTAAAAGCCTGCGAACCTGTAATTTCGCCTAGCGTATAACCGTTGGCATAGGCAAACTTAACAATGGTTGATAAAAAACCAAAGCTAACAGCACCTAGTAATACTAATATCCCACCTTTAATTCGTTCATTCATGTTTTATAACTTAATTATTCGCTCCATATTCTCCATGCAGCTTCAGCTTGCAGTTCCAGCATTTCAGCTCCATTCTTTGTTGTGGCACCTCTTTCTCTGCCGCTTTTCAAGAAGAGTGTTTCTGAGGGGTTATATACCAAATCATATAGAAGATTATTACTATCTAAAAAATGGTAAGGAAGATCAGGGCACTCGTCTGTTTTGGGAGATGTGCCAATAGGAGAACAATTTATTATTACATTATGGCTTTTGATAATATCTTTGTTTATGTCTTTATAGGTAATAGTGTTATCTCGTTTGGTTCTAGATACTAATATATGCTCGATATTAAGTTTTTCAAGAGCATAGACCACAGCTTTAGATGCTCCTCCTGTTCCTAGAATAAGTGCCTTCTTGTGAATGGAGGGATTTATAAGAGGTCTGATTGAGTTCATAAATCCAATATAATCTGTATTGTATCCAGTAAGAGAATATGAATTATTATCATATACAACTTTAATGGTGTTTACTGCACCAATTTTTTCTGCATCTTCGTATAGCTCATCTAAGAAAGCAATAATACTTTCTTTGTGAGGAATTGTTACATTTATACCTTTTAGATTTAAGTTTTCTGAAACAATATCTTTGATAAGAGATGCGTCTTCTATCTCATAATTATTATATTCAGCATCAATACTTTCTATTTTGAACTTATTGTTAAAGAACTTTGCAGAAAAAGAATGAGTAAGGGGATACCCAATTAATCCATATTTATCCATATCCACTTTTGTTATTTTGTAGCTTTCTCAGCTATATACATTGTTGTAATGCCCATGGTTAGGCGGCGAAGTCGGATATTTGTAAAGCCGTTATCTTTCAGAATTAACATCATTTCTCTACCTTGTGGAAATGCAGCAATTGACTCAGGAAGGTACTCATAGGCCCTTTGTTCTGTAGATAGAGCTTTTGCAATTATCGGCATCGCATATTTGCTGTAAGTGTTATACAACTCTTTTAAAGGAGTTTTTGTAGGTGTAGATAACTCTATAAAAATTAAAACGCCTCCTGGTTTCAAAACTCGCAGAATTTCCTTGAAGCTTTTGTTTATATGTTCAAAATTTCTAACTCCAAAAGAAATAGTAACAGCATCAAATGTGTTGTCATAATATGTTAGTTCTGAGCTGTCCTGATATTCAAAAGCAATTATGTTGCTCAACCCGCTCTGCAACACCTTTTGTTTGCCAATTTCCATCATTCCTTCTGAAATGTCAGTTGCTGTAATCCTGTCAGGGCTAAGCATTTTTTGTGCAAGAATTGCAAAATCTCCGGTTCCGGTAGCAATGTCCAATATTTGTTTGGGTCTGTACTTTCTTATTGCTCTAAGTGCCTCCTTTCTCCAATAATTGTCAATTCCAAGTGACAACACCCCATTTATCTGGTCGTATTTACTTGCAATACTATCAAACATATTGGTTACCTGTTCCTTTTTTGACTGCTCGTTATTGTAAGGCTTTATTTTTTCTACATCGTATCCCATTTCGAATTATTACAATTAAAATATCCTTGCATATCTACATGATATACAAGGATGCATGGTTATAGGCTCTCTGTTTAGTCTTTTAGATATTCTGTTACATTCTTTTCAATGCGTGACTCAAGATCTGCAACATTAGCTTTTACAAACTTTTCTCCAACAATTTTTTCATATAGCTCAATATAGCGTTCTGAAACAGAGTTGCAATACTCTTCTGACATTTCCGGTATTTGTTGGCCTTCTTGTCCTTGAAATCCATTTTCGATAAGCCATGCGCGAACAAACTCTTTTGATAATTGCTTCTGTGGTTCACCATTCTCAAAACGCTCTTCATATCCTTCTTTATAGAAATATCTGGAAGAATCAGGTGTATGAATTTCGTCAATCAAGTAAATCTTGCCATCTTTTTTACCAAATTCATATTTTGTGTCGACAAGGATTAAACCTTTTTCTGCCGCCATTTCAGTGCCACGTTTAAAAAGCTCATATGTGTATTGCTCCAGCATCTCATAATCTTCCTTGCTTACTAATCCTTGCGAAATAATTTCCTCACGAGAAATATTCTCATCGTGTCCTTCATCAGCTTTAGTTGTAGGAGTGATTATTGGAGTTTCAAATCTCTGATTCTCACGTAATCCTTCAGCAAGAGGCAATCCGCAAATAGATCTAGCACCCTTTTTATAGTCTCGCCATGCACTGCCGGTTATATATCCACGTATAACCATTTCTACTTTAAAGGGATCACAATTAATTCCTACAGTTACCATCGGGTCAGGAGTGGCTTGTTTCCAGTTTGGAACTATATCTGAGGTGGCATCTAAAAACTTTGCCGCTATCTGATTTAATACTTGCCCTTTGTATGGAATTCCAACTGGAAGCACTACGTCAAATGCCGAAATGCGATCCGTAGCAATCATTACTAAGGTATCTTCACCTACACTATATACATCACGAACTTTCCCATGATATACTTTGCTCTGATTCGGAAAATTATAATTGGTTTTTGTCAGAGAATTATTCATTTAATTTGTTTGTTTTGATATTCTTAAATATAATTATTTCTATTCTTTTCTTCTTCAACTTCACTCTTCTCATACGCCTCCACAATCTTTTGAACAATCTGATGTCGTACAATATCTTTCTTGTTAAACTCAACAGAAGCAATTCCCGGAATATTCTTTAATACTTTCATTGAATGTATAAGACCAGATTGTTGTGATCTGGGCAAGTCTATTTGGGTGATATCACCGGTTACAATCATTTTTCCATTTAGCCCAAGACGTGTAAGAAACATTTTAATTTGCTGCTTGGTGGTGTTCTGCGCCTCATCTAAAATAATAACTGCATCATTGAGAGTTCTTCCTCTCATAAAAGCCAATGGGGCAATCTGTATTGTTTTATTCTCAATATACTCTTTAAGCTTCATTGGAGGAATCATATCTTCAAGAGCATCATAAAGAGGTTGCAGGTACGGATCAATTTTTTCTTTCATATCACCGGGTAGAAAACCTAATTTTTCACCTGCTTCGACTGCTGGACGACTAAGAATAATTTTTCTAACCTGTTTTGTCTTAAGTGCACGTACTGCTAGTGCAATTGCAGTATATGTTTTACCTGAACCTGCAGGTCCAATTGCAAACAGCATATCGTTGTCTGTAAAAGCATCAACCAATATTTTTTGATTTTTAGTTCTAGCTCTGATTGGCTTGCCATTCAAACCATGTATAATCAAATCCTCTGTTTTAGATATTTCAGGCGATTTACCTTTAACGATATCGATGATATCCTCTTCTTTTAGGATATTCATCTCAATGCTATATTGTTCTAATTCCTGAATCTTTTCTTCGAATCCGGCAATTTCTTCCTCGTCGCCAATAACTTTAATGATATTTCCACGTGCTACTATTCTTAGTTTAGGATACAAAGTTTTTAGTAGTTGTGTATTACTGTTATTAACGCCAAAAAAAACTACAGGGTCTATATTTTCAAGAATTATTATTCGTTCAATCATCTTCCGTTTTTTGGGAAATTAAAAGAGTATTGGTAAGTTCTGTTTTCTTCTTTTTCAATATAATGAATGAATGCATTATTTACAAATCTATTGCCTCCCGGTGTGGGGTAGTCTCCAGAGAAATACCAATCACCATTATTGTCAGGACATGCTTTATGCAAATCTTCAATAGTTTGAAACACAATCTTAACCTCAGCTTTTATTTCTTTTCCTGTTAGCATTTGTGCTATTTTGTCAGAAATCTCTTCATCTGTAAAAGGATCATAAATCTCTTTTACATAGTTTACAATTTCTTCTTTGGGTTTATGTCTTTGCATCACACATTTCTCATACACTTCCTTTATGATGTTCTGCAAGCCTCTTTCATTCAAAAGATCTATCGCAGCTCTGAAAGCTATAAACTCGCTCATGCGCGACATGTCGATGCCATAGCAGTCAGGATATCTGATTTGTGGTGATGAAGATACAACAATTATCTTTGTTGGATCAAGTCTGTCCAAAATCTTTATTATACTATTTTTAAGAGTTGTGCCTCTAACGATGCTGTCATCAATAATTACGAGTTTATCCTTGCCTCGTTCAATTGAGCCATAAGTGATGTCGTAAACGTGTGTTGCCAAGTCTTCTCTCGACTTACCCTGAGCAATAAATGTTCTAAGCTTTATATCTTTTATTGCCACTTTTTCAGCCCTAACAGTTTTAGCCAAAATAGATTCAACATCCTCAGGAGTGAGTTCTCCCTGTCTTTCTACAAGTTCAGTTGCTTTTTTATGATTGAAATACTTGTCTAGTCCCTCAAGCATTCCAAAGTATGCCACTTCTGCAGTATTAGGAATGAAAGAGAATACAGTATTATCAAAATCACATTCTATTGTTTCAACAATTTTTGGGATAAGAAGTTCCCCAAGTTTTTTTCTTTCCTTATAGATATCAAAATCTGATCCTCTCGAAAAGTATATTCTTTCAAAAGAACATGGAGTTATTTTTTCTTTTGGTTTTTGTATTTGTGCTGTTTTTATAGTTCCGTTTCTTTTAACTATAAATGCCTGACCTGGTTGTAATTCATGAACATCCTGTTTCTTTAAGTTGAATGCAGTTTGAATTACGGGTCGTTCCGATGCTACTACAGCTATTTCATCGTCATAATAGTAGAAAGCCGATCTAATTCCCCATGGATCTCTTAGCACAAACGAGTCGCCACAACCTATAAGTCCGCATAGAGCATAACCTCCGTCCCATAAATCGCTAGAGCGTTTAAGTAAAAAAGGGATGTCCAGGTTTTCTGCAATTTTTTCACTCACCTCGCAGCCTGTTAATCCCTTTTTGTCAATCTTATCGTACTGATATTGTACTTCTCTGTCTAAATTATGCCCCATTGACTCCAACATCACAAAGTTGTCAGCATAGTTTCTTGGGTGTTGCCCTTCTGAGAGTAGCTTCTCAAACATTTCGTCGGTATTGGTCATGTTGAAGTTTCCGGCAAGTGCCATGCTTCTTGTAGGCCAATTGTTTCGTCGAAGTAGCGGGTGCACATAGCTAATGCTTGTTCTTCCTGTTGTGCTGTATCGAAGGTGTCCTATAAATAATTCTGCAGCATATGGTATGTTTTTTTCTGCAAATTTTGCGTCAGCAATTTCTTCTTGCGAATACTTACTTATAGATTCATTTACTTTTTCAAATATTTCAGTAATTGCTCCTGAACCAAGTGCCCTCTCTCTGAAAATATATTCATTTCCGGGAGATGCTTCAAGTTTCACAGCTCCCAACCCAGCCCCTTCCTGACCGCGGTTGTGTTGTTTCTCCATAAGCAGGTACAGCTTGTTTAGGCCATACTGCCATGTTCCATACTTTTTGTGATAATAATCGAGGGGTTTTAACAATCGAACTAGTGCGATACCGCATTCGTGCTTAAGATAATCTGCCATTTATTCTATATGAATTTAGGATACAAAAATATACTATATTGTAGAAATAGTCTAAAATTATGGTGCAAAAAAATAAAAAAACAATAAAAGTTAGTTTTGAATTAGTTGTTACCCAATTCCAAACAATCTTTTATCTTTGTATCACATAAAAAAATGTTACAATGATGAATTGGGAAAAGCTTTTTTCCTCCATACGATTTGGGATGGAGGATTATTATGATATCGGCAAGCATGCTCGCACCGAATATCAGAGAGATTATGACAGGCTAATTTTTTCATCTCCTTTCAGAAGGATGCAAAACAAAACTCAGGTTTTCCCTTTGCCAGGTAGTGTTTTTGTGCATAACAGGTTGACGCATAGCTTGGAGGTGGCGAGTGTGGGGCGTTCCATAGGTGATATCGTTGGTCAGAAACTTCGTGAAAAGTATCCATATATGAATGCTCATTTTGAAGAAACAGGCTCTATCGTTGCTGCAGCATGTTTGGCGCATGATATGGGAAATCCTCCATTTGGACATTCCGGCGAAACTGCTATCTCTACATTCTTTTCAGAAGGGAAAGGGAAAATAATGGAAGATCAAGTTGTGGCAGAGGGTGGATGCTGGACCGACTTCACTTGCTTTGAAGGCAATGCCAATGTTATGCGTCTGCTTATGCACCAATTTTATGGAAAGCGAAGGGGAGGATTTGCTATGACTTATTCTACTTTGGCTTCAATAGTAAAATACCCATACGCTTCATCTTTAAGTGGTGGTAAGAATAAGTTTGGCTTTTTTGCTTCCGAACAAGATGATTACAGTATAATTGCTTCCGAACTAGGTATTATCAAGAAAACAAGTGAGCCTTTGAGTTTTGTGAGATATCCATTGGTGTATCTAGTTGAGGCGGCTGATGATATTTGCTATCAGTTGATGGATATTGAAGATGCACACAAGTTACATCTTATAACCACAGAGAAAGCCTTTGAATTGCTGCTTAACTTTTTTGACGATGAAAAGAAGGCAAGAAGGATAAAGAATATGACTCTGGTTGCGGATGTAAATGAGCAAATAGCATATCTCAGAGCAAGTGTTATTGGGCTTCTTGTGAATGAATGCTCTAAAGTATTTCTTGATAATGAAGATTTGATTTTATCCGGAGAATACAAAGGTGGATTGATAGCAGATATATCAAGTACTGCTTATGCTGCTTACAAAGCCTGTTCAGATTTTGCCTATAAAAATATTTACTTCTCAAGGGATGTTTTGGATGTTGAGCTGGCTGGTTATAGAATTATAGGCTTGCTTCTTGAGATATTCACTGACGCAATATTAAATCCTGATCATGCATACTCTCGTTTGCTATTGCAGCGTATTCCAAAACAATATAGTCCTCAAAGTGATGACTTGTATTCAAGACTTCAGGCCGTATTGGATTTTATTTCAGGCATGACTGATGTTTATGCGCTTGATTTGTATAGAAAAATTACGGGGATGGGATTGCCATCAATTTAATATAAATTGTGAAAAACCACTATTTGCTTTATTGATGCTATGTTTTAAAGAATAGCTGATAGCTTTCAAAATGTAAGTAAAAAATTATTTTTAATTTTCTATTGAAATTATTTGGAGTTGTAAAATATCTTTTTTATATTTGCGATGTGGTTTTTTCATAATAGTATTAGATTTAAGGTTAACAATGTTAGCAGGATGTCGTGAGACATTCTGCTAATTTTTTTATATGTTGAGTATGATGTTAAGCATTCCAGATAAAATTTCCTGCATGGTGGTGTGAGAGGGTGTGAGAGTGATTTTCCTACCTACTTGATTAAGACCAATATTTTTTGCTATTTAATGCGATTCCATAACCTTAATTTATACCGTATAATACCAGTTGCTACAACATTTGATGTAACAAATTATCTTTAAAAGATATGCTCTAATATATTTAATGCAACTATGTATTTATAAATGATATAATTAAATATACTTACCTCCTATTTTAATATAAGATAGATATTGTAAAATGTCTTTAATATCACATGGTATATACAAAAGATGTGATCTAATACCTTTTACATTAGCTTCTATTTACTCCAGATATGATTAAATATATTTTCTATGTGTTGGAATATCATTTTCGATTATAATAAGAAGATATTATATATTATACAATTTTTATTAGGCTTAAATATCTAATTAGACTATCCTATTAATTATTTTATTAATATTGGTATTAGAATATTTATTCTAATTAATTTGTGAATTGCCATTTCTAATAAGTTATGAATATCAATTAAATATTTAAATGATTATTATATTCAAGTATATATTCCTCAAAAAATCTTCCGATAACGAGAAAATATATTTTCTCACATCATTCAGGCTTACAGAATAGTAACTTTGATTATGGACAATATTATTAGATAAATCAAAGTATGATTGAATACATTTGTTCATATCTTTTGAACATCATGACAGATATTAAATACATTTAATTATATCTTTTGGTAATAATATGTTGTATCAATGGTATTATACTACATCTATTATAAATATTATATGCCTTTATCGACTGAAGATTACGACACTATCCCATAAAATGTGTAAGTATTTTATTTAAAGTCAAAAAAACACAACCAACTGCTCCCAGTTATCCTTCCATGATCTTGCTGCAAATGAATACTTATACTCCCGGCCAGAATACAGCGCTTTCATCCTTGCCCAACCATAAGCCCAAAACCTCTTTAATGTATTCAATATTGGTTGAAGAAGTTGTTTGTATGAATATATTTTATAAGAAAGCCTCTTGTTGTATCATAACTTTTTTAACTTTGTATGAATAAATAATGGATATATGAAAAATAAGATTTTAAGTTTTCTGATGTTCTTGGTGTCAATTCTTTGGTTGAGTTGTTCTAATAATAACTTGAATAAAGAGTTGAACACGATGGCTACAAATCTAAATGAGGCAGCACCTGCACAATTAGATGAAAACACTCTGTTTCTTGGTGCTCAGGTGGACGTTGATAATACCTTTAAATATCTATATCAAATTATCAATACAAATAATGCAGACTCTATTATGAATGAGATGGAGGAGCAGACACGTGATAATATTAAAGAGGCATTTCGCATTAATCCTGATCTTGCTATTTTCACTGCTAATGATATAAATATCGAATATGTGTATCATGACTCATTGGGGCAAGTTATTAAAACCATTCATATTACACCACAAGATTATAAATAATTATAAATTCCAAATTAGCTATGAAACGATACTTTTATATTGACAGTTCTGGTAAGCAAAAAGGTTCATATAGCCCAGAGGCGCTTAGAAATGAAGATATTAAACGAGATACGTTTGTGTGGACAAACGGTATGACAGACTGGTTGCCTGCTGATCAGGTTGAGGAATTAAGTTTTTTGTTTGAGGGAACTAGCGGATATTATCCTCCACAAATGCCTCCTCAATATACACAAAGTAGTGTTAAGGATGAGGAGAAAGATACTCCGCCCATGCCAAAAAACTGGCTGATGGAATCTATCTTGGTTACTATAATTCCTTTGATAACCTGTGGTAGTTTTTTAAGTTTGTTGGGAATTGTTGGAATTGTAAGCGCATCTCGTGTTGAGGGACAATATAATTCTGGTGAATATGCTCAGGCAGCGGATTCTGCAAAACAAGCTAAGCGATGGACTCTAATAACATTTTGGATAACAATTGGTTGGGTGCTAATACTTGTTTTGTCAATTATTGCTCTTGTTGTATTTGGAGTTTCTTTGGGGAGCTTTAGTGAATGGATTGATAGTTCTGTATATTCAATTTAAAAGAATAATAATATGTCAGATAGCAGATATGAATTTGATGGTGTTGAGATGCCACCTCCTGCGCCTAAACATAATGAAGAAGAAAATGAACAGTTTGTTCCATTAAAGCCAAGCAACTGGCTGTGGCAGTCGGTATTGGTGACATTGTGTTGTTTTCCTGTTTTCGGAATTATTGGCATAGTTAATGCTATGCAGGTGAATCCTCATTATTATGCGGGAAACTATGAGCGGGCAGATAGATTTTCGAAACGAGCGCGCTTATGGTCTATGGTGGGTCTTATTGCTGGTATAGTATACTTTATTGTGGCATTAATAACTATGACTAAAGGAAACTTTATGGAGCAGTTTAATGATATCATTAGTGATGGTGTGTATAGTATTTATAATTACTAAGTGAACAAAACTATAAAGATAACAATTGCTACTATCATAGGTATATTACTTTTGATGGCAGCAATTGTTTTTTATAAGTTTAATCCAGAGGAAATATCTATTTTTCCTAAGTGTCCTTTTTTGATTGCTACCGGTTATAAATGCCCCGGATGTGGAACGCAACGAGCCATTCATGACCTGTTAAACCTTAATGTAGGATCAGCAATAAGTCACAATGTATACATAATGTTTGCAATACCTTACATAATGACAGGGGCGTTTTTGGAGCTGTTTGATGGAAGGCGTAAGTTCTCAAAATTGCAGAATATCCTTTTTGGCAGATGGTCTGCAATTGTTGTATTTGTTATTACTATAGTTTACTGGATAGGTAGAAATATAGTGTGATTTTAGAGCTTTTCTTTGAGGAAATAACCAGTATAAGATTCTTCAATACTAGCCACTTCTTCAGGAGTGCCTGTAGCAACAATATTACCTCCTTCGTTTCCTCCATTTGGACCTAAATCAACTATATAATCTCCACACTTGATTACGTCAATGTTGTGCTCAATAATAATAACCGAGTGCCCGCGTTCGATTAGTGCATTTATAGCTTTAAGCAGAGTTTTAATGTCATGAAAATGTAGTCCTGTGGTTGGTTCATCAAAAATAAACATTGTTGGTTCTGATTTCTCCTCGCCAAGGTAGAAGGCTAGCTTTACTCTCTGGTTCTCACCCCCTGAAAGAGTTGACGATGATTGCCCAAGCTTTATGTATCCCAACCCTACGTCTTGCAATGGTTGCATACGTTTCACAATTTTCTTTTCTGTATTGCCTTTCTGTGCTCCAAAAAAGTCTATAGCCTCATCTATAGTCATTTCCAAAACATCGTGAATGTTCTTTCCTTTATATTCAACTTCTAGTATATCAGATTTGAACCTTTTTCCATGGCATGATTCGCACTCTAGCTCTATATCTGCCATAAACTGCATTTCTACTGTTACAGAACCCTCTCCTTTACATTCCTCGCATCTTCCTCCATCAACATTAAAGGAGAAAAAGGCAGGTGTATATTTCATCTGTTTAGAAAGTGAGCATTCGGAAAATAGCTTGCGAATTTCATCATAGGCCTTTACGTATGTTACAGGGTTGGAGCGTGATGAACGACCTATCGGGTTCTGATCTACGAACTCTACCGATTTAAGTAGGTTTAAGTCTCCGGTAATTGAGTTGTATTCGCTATGTTCCAGAGGAGTCCCTTTATAATGGTTTTGTAAAGCATTGTTCAGAATATTGTTGATAAGAGTAGACTTTCCTGAGCCACTAACACCAGTAACAACGGTCATTACATTAAGAGGAAACTTTACATTGATATTCTTTAAATTGTTTTGGCGTGCTCCAATTACTTCAATATAGTTGTTCCACTTCCTTCTAGTGCTGGGGATTTCGATTTTCTCTTCGCCGGTGAGATATTTTACTGTATAACTATTGCTGCTTTTGGTTAGATCAGAAACCTTCCCCTGATAAACTACTTCTCCGCCCAAGCGTCCTGCTTTGGGACCTATGTCTAATATATAATCAGCAGAACGTATTATATCTTCGTCGTGTTCTACAACTATTACCGTGTTGCCTAGCTCTTGCAGCTGCCTCAATACTTTAATAAGAAGATATGTGTCCTTTGAGTGGAGTCCAATACTTGGTTCATCAAGAATATACAGTGAGCCCACAAGGCTGCTGCCTAAAGATGATGCTAAGTTGATACGCTGACTTTCTCCCCCCGAAAGAGAATTGGACAGCCTGTTGAGTGTGAGGTATCCCAATCCTACATTTACTAGAAAATCTATCCTGTTATTAATTTCTATTAGCAGTCTTTTAGCAATCGCCGTATCATTGTTGTCAAGTTCTAAGTTGTTGAAAAAGACTTTTAGTTCAGTAATAGGAAGTATAACTAGCTGACTTACGCTTTTTCCGCCAACCTTAACGTATCCGGCTTCCTTTTTTAGTCGTGTGCCTTTGCACGTGTGGCATATTGTTTTGCCTCTATATCGCGCCAACATCACTCTATATTGAATTTTATATAGGTTGTCTTCCAGCATCTTGAAGAAATCATTGATGCCCCAAATATTCAAGTCGTGTCGTCCATTCCATAGAATGTCCTTTTCTTCGTCTGATAGATCATAATAAGCTCTGTGTACCGGAAAATCTATTTTGAAGGCATTGAGTTCAAACTCTTTGAGCCATTCACTCATTTTTGCACCACGCCAGCACTGCACGCATTCCTCATGCACAGAAAGGCTTTTGTCAGGTATAACCAAATTTTCATCTATGCCAACTACTTTGCCAAATCCCTCGCATGTGGGACATGCACCAACGGGGCTGTTGAAGTTGAACATGAGGTCGGTAGGTTCTTCAAATGTTATGCCGTCAGCTTCAAATCTGTTAGTAAATACAAACGTTTCAGCTCCGTTTTCAGTCCAGAACTTTATCGTACATTCGCCGTTGCCTTCCAGAAATGCTGTTTCAACAGAGTCTGATAAGCGATTAATTGCTGATTTGTCACTAGAACATGATAGCCTGTCGATTACTAAAAGTATATCTTTAATGTCGGGTATATTTTCTTCATGAAGTATCTCTTCAATACGATAAAAAGTATTGTTTACATCTACTCTCGAAAAACCCTCCTTCATTAGGATATCTAGCTGTTCCGGTAAAGTTCTTTCACTTCTCAGTTGAATAGGAGAGTATATTGCCATTCGTGTGCCTTCGCGATATTCCTTCATTTTGGCAACTACGTCACTCACATTATGTTTCTTCACAATGTTTCCTGAAATAGGAGATATGGTTTTACCTATTCGGGCAAATAATAACCTTATGTATTCGTAAATCTCTGTAGAGGTTCCAACAGTAGAGCGTGGATTTCTCGTGTTCACTTTTTGTTCTATGGCAATAGCAGGAGGTATGCCTTTAATATAATCGCATTCAGGTTTGTGCATGCGTCCTAAAAATTGACGGGCATAAGCCGACAAGCTTTCCACGTAGCGTCTTTGACCTTCGGCATATAGCGTGTCGAATGCCAGGCTTGATTTTCCAGAACCTGATAATCCTGTTATTACTGTAAATGTATTTCTAGGGATTACTACATCAATGTTTTTGAGATTGTTTACACGTACTCCCTTAAGCTCTATTTGTTTTTCTACCTTCATAAAATCTTATTCAACTCGCAAATATAATGAGTTTGTATTCCACAAAAAAATGGGCTAAACCAATTATACAAATTATTTTCCCTATTTTTGTATAAACATAGAAAATAAGGAGCTTTTTTAATGGACATATCTTTACCTTTTTCCAATCCGGTATTGGTTTTTGCAATATTACTCTTAATAATATTTCTTTCTCCAATTCTTCTTAGGAGATTAAATGTGCCAAGTGTAATAGGTTTGATTCTTGCAGGTGTAATGGTCGGGCCTCATGGTCTTAACTGGATTGATAATGCTAATGCAGGTGTTGAAATGTTTTCAACAATAGGCTTGCTATACATAATGTTTATTGTGGGGCTCGAGCTAGACCTGAATGAGTTTACAAAAAATAGAAATAAGAGCCTGGGTTTTGGATTTTATACCTTTATAATACCTTTGATTATTGGGTTTCCGGTATGTCACTATATATTAGGATATGATTTTAACACGAGTTTTCTTACTGCAAGTATGTTTTCAACTCATACTTTGGTCACATATCCTATTGTTAGTCGCTTGGGCGTATCACGCAATGAGGCAGTGGCAATAACAGCTGGGGGAACAATTTTCACAGATACAGCAGTTTTGATAATATTGGCAATAGTTCTGTCAAACAGTGATGGGGGACTTAAGTTTAGCTTTTTTATAAAGTTGCTACTGTCATTATTCCTGTTTTCTATCATTATGTTTATCGTAATCCCACGAGTTGCCAAGTGGTATTTTCGTCGAGCTAATTATGAAAAGTATTCTAATTACATATTTGTTTTGTTTATAGTGTTTCTGGCAGGGTTTTTAGCCGAACTTGGAGGTATAGAGCCAATTATTGGTGCTTTTGCTGCCGGACTTGCTCTTAATAAATTAATTCCACACTCTTCTGCGCTTATGAATAGGATAGAGTTTATTGGAAATGCTTTGTTTGTTCCAATATTTCTTATATCCGTAGGTATGATGGTAAATGTGTCTGTGGTGTTAGATGGTGCCAATACTCTTATAATTGCTGTTATTTTAACGACGGTTGCTTTAATAGGTAAATGGTTGGCTGCGTATGTCACACAACGCACATATAAATATACAATTACACAACGAAATCTTATTTTTGGATTGAGCAGTTCGCATGCTGCAGCCACACTGGCTGTGATTATTGTAGGATATAAAGCTGGAATTATAGATGAGTTTATTCTTAATGGCACTATTATTCTTATATTGATAACATGTGTTTGGGCTTCTTTCGTTACACAAAAAGCAGCGAAAGAAATTGTGATTGCAGAAAAGGATGAATCATTGACTTCTTCTTCATTAGGTGATTTTGCTCAGGAAAAAATATTGGTTCCTATTGCCAATCCTTCAAATATTGGTCATCACGTAGAACTTGCCCTTTTGTTGAAAGATAAAAACTCGGTAAACCCTATATCTCTATTGGGGGTGGTGGCAAATGATGTTGAGGCAGAAATGAATATTGTTAGATTTAGGAAGAGCCTAAAAGAGTTTGTGGATACTGCTACTGCAGCTGAAATAAATGTAGAGATTGTTACAACTATTGATCATAATCCGGCAGACGGGATTGTAAGAACGTCCAGAGAAACTATGACTGATATTGTTATTCTGGGCTGGCCGGGCAGGATAGGACTTATTGATAAGATATTTGGTGAGAAAGTGGAGCTAATTATCCGCAAAATGGATAAAAGTCTTTGGATGTGTCATGTTGAAGATGAGTTGATTAACCACAAGCGAATAGTTGTTGTTTCTCCTCCATTAGTTGAAAAAGAGGATGGGTTTGCTTTATGGGTTGATAAAATTGTTAAATTGTCGTCAGAGCTTACGGTTCCTATACATCACCTTGGACATCCCAATACTCAGGAGATTATTTCAAAACATAAGGGAGCCGGCAACTTCACATTCCAGAATTTTACCGATTGGGAGAACCCTCTACAGTGTAGCAGGCAGATTAGGAAGAATGATATGATTGTTTTTGTATCGGCTCATAGTGGTAGTGTATCCCATATTCCTGTACTAGATACTTTGCCGCAGCGCTTGGAGCGTCGTTTTCCTAATCATAGTAGAATTGTAATTTTTCCTAAACAGCATGTGCCTGAGGAACAGGGCGACAAGTTGATGGAGACTAGGGATGTGCTGTTTTCAAATAACTATGTATAATTATTAATTTATGAATCGATATTTTCGTCTACTACTATCAGCTTTGTCGCTGTTTTTACTGCTTTCATGCGGTACTTCCAAAACTGCATTAAAAAAAGAGCATATTAAGAATCCAAAATACGAATTTCGTGGTGCTTGGATACAGACTGTCTTTCAGTCTCGTTACCAGAATATGAATAGTGCCGCTATGAAACATTATTTATCTGATATGGTTAGAAAGTTAGATGAGGCAGGTATTAATGCTGTTATTTTTCAGATAAGACCTGAAGCTGATGCCTTTTATAAATCTAACTTAGAGCCTTGGAGCCGTTTCTTAACGGGACAGCAGGGATTGGCACCTGATGATGATACTTTTGATCCACTGGCTTATCTTGTTGATGAATGCCATAAGCGTGGTATGGAGCTTCATGCCTGGCTTAATCCATATAGGGTAAGTGCATCAGCTAATAATCAACTTGCACCTAGCCACATCTATAATGAATATCCCGAACGATTTATCCAGTATGGAACACAACTGTTCTTTGATCCTGGTATACCCGAAAATAGAGGGTTTATCTGTGATGTGGTACATGATATAGTTTCTAGATATGACGTTGATGCCATTCATATGGATGATTATTTCTATCCATATCCTATAGCTGGTGAGTCATTTCCTGATGATGCTAGTTTCAATGCATATGCTCACTTGCAAGGATATGCTCCTTCTCAGCGAAATGATTGGAGAAGAAATAATGTCAATTTGTTAATACAGGAAGTAAAATATACTATTGCTTCAACTAAGCCATGGGTTAGGTTTGGTGTGAGTCCTTTTGGTATATATAGAAATAAAAGCAGTGATCCTCAGGGAAGCAATACTAGTGGATTGCAAAACTATGATGACCTGTATGCCGATATAAAATTGTGGGTAGAAAAGGGGTGGGTTGATTATAATCTTCCACAATTGTATTGGGAGATGGGCCATAAATCGGCTGATTATGTTACGTTGCTGAACTGGTGGAATAGCAATAATTTTAAGCATCATCTTTATATTGGTCAGGATATTAAACGTAGTACTGATAGAAATGAGCTGGAAGCAAAAATTATTCAGACAAGACAGCAGCCATATGTTCATGGGAATAGCTTTTGGTATGGGTATCAGATTTTAGAAAATGCTGAGAATGTTGCAGATATTATGAAATCTGATATTCATCGCAATAAAGCATTAATTCCTCCTTATACTCATATGCATGAAGGAAACCCCGGGAAGGTGAAAAAGTTGACACAAGTGTTTACTGAGGATATGCATTTTCTCACTTGGAGTAAGCCAAAACAGCCTGATAACCCTGAAAGTGCGCAAAAGTATGTTGTCTATAGATTCTCGAGGGGTGAAAAAGTAAATTTAAGCCGAGCTGAAAATATTCAGACCGTTACTCGTGATAATTTCTTTGTGCTTCCATTTGAGGGTGGAAACAATAAATATGTATATGTGGTTACACCATTAGATGCATTTAATAATGAAGGTAAAATATCAAAATTAAAAGTAAAGCTGTAATCATTATTCTTCTTACCTTTGCGCCATAATTAATTGAAAATAAAAGAATGAGTCAATCCGAAAACTATCCAATGATAGCCAAAACCATGGCTGAGCTTGAGGATGTTCTGGCAGATGAGTTAATAGCTCTTGGTGCTAGTGATGTTGAAATAGGCACACGAATGGTGTCTTTTACTGGTGATAAGGCATTAATGTATAAAGCAAATGTTCATTGTCGCACAGCTCTACGAATCTTAAAGCCCATTTATCAGTTTAAGGCAGGTAATGCTGATGAGGTATATGAGGCTATAAAGTCTATTAATTGGGAGAATTATCTTACGGTTGACAAGACTTTTTCAATCGATTCTGTTGTATTCTCACATATCTTTAAGCATTCAAAATTTGTGGCATATAGAGTGAAGGATGCTATCGCAGATTGGTTTCAGGAGAGATACAACAAACGACCATCTGTTAGCCTTACAAATCCTGACATTGTATTCAATATTCACGTAGCTCACAACAAGTGTACGCTATCACTTGACAGCTCGGGTGAATCCCTCCACAAGCGTGGCTATCGAATTTCGCAGACTGAAGCGCCATTAAACGAGGTTCTTGCTGCAGGCATGATATTAAAGTCGGGCTGGCGCGGCGAAAGCAACTTTGTTGATCCAATGTGTGGGTCGGGTACGATACTTATTGAGGCGGCTATGATTGCCACCGGCACTCCTCCCGGAATTCATCGTCAGGATTTTGGTTTTGAGAAATGGAATGACTTTGATGAGGAGTTGTTTAGTGAGATATATAATGATGATTCCGGTACACGTGACTTTGATTTCAGAATTATTGGTTCTGATGTGTCTGTTAAAGCGATTGATGCTGCAGAGCAGAATGTGAAAAATGCAGGAATGAAGAAGTATATTGATTTAACTCTTAAAGCTTTTCAGAAATATGATGAAGCACCTAAACCTGTGGGAGTGCTTATGACGAATCCTCCTTATGGGGAGCGTCTTAAGGTAGATGAGTTAGATGAACTTTATGCTATGATTGGAGAGAGACTGAAACATGTCTTTGTAGGTTATGACTCTTATGTGTTGAGTTATAAAAAGGAGCTTTTTGATATGATTGGGCTTAAGCCATCCAAACGATTCTTTTTGTTTAATGGAGCACTTGAGTGTGAAATGCGCCAGTATGAGATATTTGAAGGTAAACGAGTAGAAAGAGACCCTGAGGATAGACCAGCTATTGCCGTAAAGAGAGAGCGAAGAGCAGATAAATTTAGCAGCCAGGAAAGAAATTCTCGTGAAGGTTATCGTCGTTCTCGTCGCGAGTTCGATTCGGAGGAGCCGTCTAATGAGCGTAGAGAGTTTCAGAGAAAAGAACGTACACCTCGCGACGGAAGAGAGAGAGGTTTTGACAGAAAAGAACAAGGTGGTTTTGACAGAGATAGAAAACCGCGTGATTTTTCTAGACGTGATTCAGATAGAGAATTTAAACCACGTGACTTTCAGAGAAGGGACTCTGATGCCGGTCGCAAGCCATTTGATAGAGACCGTAAGCCATTTGATAAGGATCGTAAACCTTATGATAGAGATCGCAGACCATTTAGTAAGGATCATAAATCATTTGACAGGGGAGAACGTCCTAATATAGATAAGAAGCACTTTGATAAAAGTGAGTACTTTGACAGAGGACGAAATAAAACAACATCACGTGAACAGTCATTTGATAGAGGAGAAAGAAAAACAGAATATCGCGAACGTTCTTTCGATAAGGACCGACGTCCTAAAGATCGCTCTTTTGATAAAGACAGAAGACCTCGCGACTTTAAATCTCGCAACTTTGACAGGGGAGGAGATAAGCGAGTAAATTTTCCTAATAAAGGCGAGGACTCTAGTTCAAACAATAAGTTCAAAAGAGATAGAAT
>CAZHWC010000028.1:0-2478 GCA_964535975.1 uncultured Proteiniphilum sp.
CACCCGGAAAGACTGCAAACGAGAACTTATTATTCATAACCTTTCTTGTGAATACGGTTAAGGCGGTCTATAAGCACAATGCATTGTTAAAAGCATCGATAATGTCGGCAGGTAATGCTCACAGACTTGGTGCTAATGAAGCACCGCCTGCTATTATATCTGCATTTCTCGGAACTCAAATCTCTCATGTATTGGATAAAATTGAACATGGGTTAGATGGAGATGAAATTACTGTGGAGGGGTTGAAAAAGATGAAGCTTGGTATTTCTCATATTCCTGAGGTATTGCTTGATAACACTGACAGAAATCGTACTTCGCCTTTTGCATTCACCGGTAATAGATTTGAGTTTAGGGCGGTAGGCTCTTCGGCAAACTGCTCTGCTTCTATGATCGTTCTTAATTCAATCATGGCCGCACAGCTGGTTGAGTTTAAAAAAGATGTGGATGGGAAAATAAAGAAGGGGTTGAAGAAGGAGCAGGCTATTTTTGATATTCTTCGCCAGTATATTAAGGAGAGCAAACCTATCAGATTTGAAGGAAATGGGTATAGTGATGAATGGAAAGTTGAAGCTAATGAGCGTGGCTTGGATTGTGAGACCAGTGTCCCGGTAATTTATGATGCATATACTTCTGACCAATCTGTGGAAATGTTTGAAAGTATTGGTGTGCTTAATGAAAAAGAACTTCATGCCAGAAATGAGGTTAAGTGGAGTACCTATACAAAGAAGATACAAATTGAGGCTCGAGTTTTAGGCGACTTGTGTATGAATCATATTATTCCTGTTGCAAAACAGTATCAAGCTCTTCTTTTGGATAATATATATAAAATGAGAAGTGTGTTTGATGCGGACAAGGCAGAGATGTTGTCGAGAGATGATGTGCAGCTGGTAGAAGATATTGCTGAACATATAATGTGTATTAAGCAAAATGTGAGCGATATGGTGGATGCCCGTCGCAAAGCAAATAAGATAGAGGATGTGCGTGAGAAGGCTGTGGCATATCACGACACTGTAGAAACATACTTTGAAGTTATTCGATACCACACTGATAAGCTAGAGCTTATTGTGGATAATCAGATGTGGACTTTGCCAAAATATAGAGAACTTTTGTTTATAAGCTAATAAATAATTACCAGATAAATTATTTGAATTATATATTCACAATCTTTATAAAGTATTTGGATAATGTGATTGAAAAGAGATTAAGAAATATAAGCCTATGTGTATATATTACACACTTTGTGTATTTTGATATATGAAGGCTTGTTTATTAATTATTTTATCTAACTTTGTAGGTACATAAATATTAAAAACAGAATAGTCATGAGTGAAGAAAAACAAGTATTTGATTACGACGAAGATGAAGCAGTTGTTTTCATACAAAATCATCTTCCTGAAGAGATGAAAAATAAATTTTCGGATGACGAAATAAATTATGTAATAGACCTAATTTATGATTTCTATGAGTCTGAAGGATTATTTGATGGAGACGATGATGACGATATCGAAATAGATTTGGAAAAGCTTATGGAATTTGTAGTTAAGAGTGCACGAAAAGATAATATTCGTGATTTCTCAGATAACGAACTTGAAAGTATAGTTGCAGGTGAGCTTGCTTATTGCGATACACTTGATATTTTTGAGTAGTCATATTAATATTTAACCAAAGAATAAAACAATATTTCTTTTAATAAAAACAAATTACGAACTATGAAACAAATTACTAAACTTTTTGGTATCGCTCTTTTGAGTGTTGCTATGATATTATCAAGCTGTGGAGCTAGCAATACTGTTAAGGGTACAGGAATTGGTACAGGTGCCGGAGCAGCTTTGGGCGCAGGTATCGGAGCTATTATAGGTGGCGGCAAAGGCGCAGCATGGGGCGCTGGTATTGGTGCTGTTGTAGGTGGAACATCAGGAGCAATTATTGGCAAGAAGATGGATAAACAAGCAGCAGAGCTTGAGGCAATTGAAGGAGCTCAGGTAGAAAAGATTAATGACGGAGAGGCAATAAAGGTTACTTTCGAGTCCGGAATTCTTTATGCTACTAACTCAAGCACATTAAATACTTCTTCGCGTGAGTCATTGAATAAGTTTGCTCAGTCCTTGATTGAGAACCCTGATACTGATGTTAAGATTTATGGTCACACAGACAGTACAGGTAGTGATGCTATAAACAATCCACTTTCTGAAAAGAGAGCTGAATCGGTTTATAATTATCTTGTAAGCAGAGGTGTATCGGGAACTAGAATGGTGTCACAAGGTTTTGGTTCAACAGATCCGGTTGCTGACAACTCAACTGTTGCCGGACGTGCTCAGAATCGTCGTGTAGAAATTTTTATTCTGCCTAATGCGAAGATGATTCAAGAAGCTCAACAACAAGCTAATTAATCACTAGGAGATTATAACGTTAATATATTGAATCGCATTGTCTGTTTTAGATAATGCGATTCTTTTTTGTTTAAAATAAAACTAAATT
>CAZHWC010000028.1:2578-23420 GCA_964535975.1 uncultured Proteiniphilum sp.
TAAAACAATAATAGTGGAAGATGTTGATAAATTTCCCGGACATATTGCATGTAGCTCTTTATCAAAGTCAGAAGTTGTTGTGCCTTTGTTCTCAGGAAAGGAAGTTGTGGCTGTTCTTGATGTGGATAGCGATTCTTATAGTGAGTTTGACACTATAGATGCTAATTATTTGAATGAAATATGCAGCTATATAAAGTTTTAAAAATAATTCCGACTTTTTGTTGTCGGAACATTTTTGAGGTTTATCATTATAAAGTACTTGTTTGTATATTTATGTTTATACTCATTTAAAGGTCTATTTATATATAGGACTTCTTTATATATATTTGTAGTATTGATTATGAATAAAATACTTAAATAGACAGTTTAATATACGATGTTATACATAAAAGAATATTGTGGGAGAAGAAGCAGCTTATCTTTAATTGTTGGTTTCATTTTTATAATGGGGACTTTTCCTACATTGTTGAATGCTCAACAGTCTGCCAATACAGCTCGTAATAATATTGTTGGCAGCGTAATCTTTGATGAAGAGGAGGAGCCTGTGGAGTATGCAACAATACAACTGTTGAAGGCAAAGGATAGCACTGTCGTGGTTAGTTCGGCTACAGACAAGAATGGCGAATTCGAATTGAGTAAAATAGCTCCTGATAATTATATTCTGAGAACATCATATATTAGTTTTAAAACTCAATTTTATAACCTTAAAAAAGAGTCTTTTAATGAAAAGCAGATTTCGATTCCTCAAATCAAACTAAAGGAAGAGTCAATATTGTTATCGGAAGCGGTTGTAGTTGGTAAAATGCCCGATATGGTTATAAAAGAGGATACGATAGAGTATAATCCGGCAGCTTATAATCTACATAGTAGCTCTTTGGTTGAAGACTTGTTGAAGCGACTTCCGGGAGTGGAAGTTGATATGGATGGAAAGATAACCGTAGCAGGAAAAGAAGTAAGACGTGTGATGGTTGATGGTGAGAATTTCTTTGGTCGAGATCCTAAGATGACTACTCAGAACTTAGAAATTGATATAATTGAGAAATTGCAGGTTATCGAAAAAAAATCAGACCTTGAAGAGTTGACGGGTATTGATGATGGTAAGAGAGAGACGATAATAAATATTACAATAAAAGAGGATAAAAAGAGAGGATGGATAAATAATATTCAGGCTGGGTTAGGAAACCTAACTCAGGATATTTCTTCAGAGAATATTAGGTATGAGTCTAGAAGCATGTTTAATCGTTTTATCAAAGATAATAAATATAGTATTGTGCTAAATGCCAGCAACAATTCCGAAAGGGGGCAGGGTGTGAACTCTAACAGATCGATCGGTATGAATATGATTAATGTCTTTAGTGAAAAGTTTAAGATAACGGGAGATGTGTCATATGACGGAGGTGATAGTTTTGTGAAACGTAAGAGCTTTAGACAAAATATTTTGGTGGACAGCGTATCATACAGAAGTAATGAATCTGAGTCTAAGAGTGAAGATCACAGGGTTTCTTTAAACTATAGATTTGAGTATAAGCCTAATGAGCAAACAACTATTTTGTTTTCTCCAAGTTTGTCTCTTTCTAAATCTCATTCTAACGATACTTCTTACACGGCAACAATGGCTGGTGATATAGATAGAACAGAGGTTAACAATAGTAGAAGCAAGGGACACCGAGATTCGGATGGTATGAGTCTGGGCGGAAATATGATTGTGTCTCATAAGTTTGCTAAAAAGGGTAGGGTTGCGACTCTTAGCCTTAACGGGGACATGAATAATAATGATCAACTTGGTTATAATAAATCTGTGAGTGAATTTCTACTTCTTCCCGACAGGAATCAAAATCTTAATCAGGAATCAAAGACTACAACAAAATCGGGCGGATATAGTGTGAATGCCTCGTATGTGGAGCCAATTTTTTCAAAAACATATTTGCAAATGGCTTATACTTTGCGTAGCAATAGCAGTGATAATTTACGAAACACCTATGAGTATGATTATGAAGTTGGTGATTATACAATATTGAATCCTGAATATAGCAAGAGCTTAATTAATAATTATATTAATCAGACTATATCTTTAAGCTTGAGAGGTGTAAGTGATAAGTATCAATATAATGCGGGAATAAAACTGGAGCCATCTTATATCAAGAGTAAGAGCTATATTAAAGATGGAATCTCTGCCGGAGTAGATTCTATTGTTTATAATCCGGACGGGAGAAGTGTGGTGAATTATTCACCTGATGGTGAGTTTACATATAGGTTTTCAAAAGATAAAAACTTAAGATTAAACTACAGAGGAAATAGCCGGGAACCATCGATTGATCAGCTTGATCCTACAGAGGATTTGACAAATCCTTTGAATATTCGATCGGGAAATCCTGATCTTTTGCCTTCATTTACAAATAATGTATCGATGATGTATAACTTTTCTAACCGAGAGAGTCAAAAATCATTGAGGGCAAGTGTGTCATATGGTTTTGTAATAAATCAGATTATCAATAAAACAATGTATGAGTCAAATACTGGTATTCAAAAAACTTTCCCTGTTAATCAAAATGGAATATGGAATAGCAGTGCAAATATTTTATATAATACTCCAATTAGTAAGAAGAAGGATTTTCAATTTAGCACCAATACTGATTTGTCGCTTCGAAATCAGATAGGATATATGTCTTTTAGGGAGGATGCAGAAACTAAAAATACTGCAAAAACAATATCTGTTAGCGAGAATATGACTCTCAGTTACAGAAGAGATTGGCTTTATCTTCAAACTCGTGGAATAATAAGGTATTCTACCACCAGAAATTCTTTGGAGGATAGAAAGAATCAGGAGGATATTAGTTACAGAGCCGGGTTGAATGCGAGCGCTAACTTACCAAAAGATTGGGTGTTTGAATCAAGTTTGCAGTATTCTGGGCAGAGTGGATTGAGCACCGGCTACAATCGTGATGAAACAATCTGGGATATTAATGTCAATAAACGCTTTATGAAGAACAAACAGGCAACTGTCAGCCTGAAGTGGACTGACCTTTTGCAGCAAAGGATGAGTATCAGACGAAATGTAACAAGTAACTTTATAGAGGACTCCGAATCTAATGTTATGACCGGTTATTTTCTGGTGAGCTTTTCATATAGGTTTAATAACTTTGGCGGAAGAAGTGGTGGACGCGGCGAAGGACGACCCGGAGGTGGTGAAAGAATGAGAAGAAGTGACTTTGGCGGAGGTGGATTTGGCGGTGGCGGACGAGGAAGAATGTAATAATATTTCTATTTATAAAAATATAGAGGGTGTATCATAATGTGATTTCACCCTCTATCTATATTTGCCTATATCATAGATTAAATCCAAATATAGATTTCTCAGAAACTTATTTTATTGCGAGACAGTCTCACTGTTTTAATCTTATACTATAAAGTTCACAAACAAGATTTTCATTACGAAACTAAGTGTGTGAACAGGTCTCTGTGCTCATTTAGGTGTTGATATTTTATTTTATGCTTCTTAAGTTGCTCTTCCAGTCTGGCTAAATCATCTCTGCTGTTTAGTTCTATGCCTACAACGGCAGGACCTTCTTCCCGATTGTTCTTTTTTGTATATTGAAAATATGTGATATCATCATTGGGACCAACAATATCATTAACAAATTCTTTTAATGCACCGGGACGTTGTGTAAAGTTTATGAGGAAGTAATGTTTCAATCCTTCATATAGAAGCGAACGCTCTTTAATCTCTTCAGTACGTGTTATATCATTATTGCCGCCACTAACAATGCACACAACATTTTTTCCCTTTATCTTGTCTTTATAAAAATCGAGTGCACTTATAGATAATGCTCCCGCTGGTTCAACTACAATCGCATCATCATTATAAAGTCTAAGAATAGTTGTGCATACTTTGCCCTCCGGAACCAGTATGATATCATCCAGATTTTTACGGCATATATCAAAAGCTGTATCTCCAACACGTTTTACAGCAGCACCATCAACAAATTTGTCTATATCATCTAAAGTGGTGTTTATGCCATTATATAGTGATGTGTGCATAGATGCTGCACCCTGGGGCTCTACTCCGATAATTTTTGTTTGGGGACTAAGCTGTTTAAATACTGTGCTTACACCTGCAGCCAAACCACCACCACCAATAGGGACAAACAGATAGTCGATAGTCTGCTTTGAGTCTTCCATAATTTCAAGAGCAACAGTTCCTTGACCCGAAATTACTCTGTCACCATCAAATGGATGAATAAATACGGCATTGTTTTCTTCACAATATTTGCTGGCACTATCAAAAGATTCATCAAAAGTGTCTCCTTTTAATACTATCTCTACTTTGTCTTTTCCGAATAGCTTTACTTTACTCACCTTCTGTTTGGGAGTTGTAAGCGGCATAAAAATAGTGGCTTTAATGTCCAGCTTTTTGCATGCATATGCAACTCCTTGTGCGTGATTTCCAGCACTTGCACAGACTACGCCTTGCGCCATTTCATCACTGGTAAGACTGCTTATTTTGTTGTAGGCTCCACGAAGCTTATATGATCTTACAGGTTGCAAGTCTTCTCGCTTAAGTAGAATATTTGAATCATATTCTTCACTTAGGCTTTCGTTAGACATAAGTGGTGTATGAATAATTACATCTTGCAGTCTAACTTTTGCTTTATATATATCTTCTAACTTAATCATTATTGTGTGTATGAATGTATAATATTGCTAGGCTTAGCAATTTGATGCAAAGTTATTGAAAAATATCATGATTAATAGAAAAGGAGCTACCCTATTGTAAGAGTAGCTCCTCTATTGAAGTTATTAATTGTTGTAATATGTTTTATTTTACACTGTCAGTCATATAAAACACTAATGATGAGCCAGACATGATGTCTTTATAGGTTATATGCTTTAGAGAATATGGTTGTCCGTTTAGTTCAACCTTTTCAACGTACATATTTTTGTCTGAAAGATTCTTAGCTTCCATAGTAAAGAACTTGCCGTTTCCAACATTTATTTTTGCTCCTTCAATTTGAGGTGCACCAAGAACAAACTCCCCGTTTGCAGGATTAAGTGGATAGAATCCCATTGCTGAGAACATATACCATGCCGACATCTGTCCGCAATCGTCATTTCCAATTAGTCCGTCAGGTTTGTTTTTGTAAAAATCAGTTGTAATTTGGCGTACCAAACGTTGAGTCTCTTCAGGTCTGTCAAGATATGAATATATATAGGCTACGTGATGGCTTGGTTCGTTTCCATGAGCGTATTGTCCTATAAGTCCCGTAACGTCTGAAAGAGTACCGGTACTCTCCTGAGTAGTATTAAAGAAGTAGTCAAGTATTTCGCCTGCCGATTCTTTGCCTCCCAGAACCTCAATAAGTCCTTCGATATCTTGCATCACATGCCATGTGTATTGAAGTGCGTTACCTTCTGTGTAATGTCCTCCTACACTTGAGTCAGCGTGAGCCAATTCGTATGGGTCAAATGGTGTAAGCCACTCGCCTTTTGAGTCTTTAGGACGCATTGCTTTTGATTCGCTGTCGTATAGGTTTTTGTAGTAGTTTGAGCGTTTCATAAAGAACTCATAATCCTCAGTTTTTCCAAGTTTCTGAGCCATCATTGCAGCGCAATAGTCGTCAAAACCACACTCCAGAGTTCTGGATACAGATTCTAAAGTGATTAAGTCATATGGGTAGTATCCGTATTTGTCATATACTTCCCAGTCTGATTTGTAGTGATTGCTGGCTGTTATTGATTTTTTAATCTCATTATAAGCACGTTCAGCATCAAATCCTTCTGTACCGTTAAGATATGCACCTACAATCATTGGAATAGAGTGGTTGCCAATCATTGTGTATGTCTCCTGTCCCCATAGAGACCATATAGGAAGATGTCCTTGTTGCTCGCTATAATCAAGCATTGAGTTGACAAAGTTAGGAATTAACTCAGGTGTAAGAATAGTGTACATTGGGAATCCGGCACGGAATATATCCCATTGCGACCATGTTGAATAGTATTTTCCTGATGATGACTGACTAACCTCGCGATTTGGACCTGTGTATTTTCCGTCAACATCAGCAATATTATTGGGTTGAATATATAAATGATATAAAGACGTGTAGAAGTTCACTTTATCATCTTTAGAACCATTTATTTGAACCTTTGACAGGTATTTGTTCCATTCATCTTTTGCTTCTTGATGAGTTTTTGCAAAATCCCAATGGTTTACTTCTGCGTTTAGATTTGCTTTGGCACCTTCAATACTTGCAGACGACATACCAATTTTCATATTTACCGACTCAGCATCATCCATATCAAAAGTAAGTAAATATCTCTCAGATTTTTCGAATTTGCTTTGTGGAGCAAGCTTCTCAGTAATGGTGAAGGGTTTGTCAAATTCTATAACAAAGTAATAGATTCTGGTAACCCATTCTGTGCGTCGAGTGAAACCTGAAATAACTTTATCACTTTCAAAAGTTACTTCATTGTCTAATACGTGTGTGTGAATTTTTGCATTTTGCCAAACCAATCCACTCTGAAAGTCAACTAAAAGATTGGCACTCTCTCCTTTTGGGTATGTGTATTTGTGAAATGCCACGTGGGGAGCAGCTGTTGTTTCAACTGTTACGTCGTTGTCCTTAAGATGGACTGTGTAATATCCGGGGCTTGCCTTTTCGGTTGATTTATCAAAGTGGCTGTCCAGATTGTCACGTTTCTCTCCTGCAAAAGGTTGAACTAATAAGTCACCCAAATCAACACATCCTGTGCCATTTAGCCTGTTTTGTGTGAAACCTTGAATAAGAGAGTCTTCATAGAAGTATCCAGAGCAGTATTCCCAGGTAAAGTTTCCTGTTTGAGGACCTGTCTGTATCATGCCTAGCGGGTATGTGGCACCTGGAAAGGTGTGACCCGTAAAGGCTGTTCCAATGAAAGGATTCACATATTGTGTTAAATCACTTTCATCAACAAATGTTGTTTTGCTTTGCTGCTGTGTGCATGAAAAAGCAAACAATAGAGTGAATAAAAATAAAATCGTTCTTCTCATACTTTTTTATATATTTATTTTTTATTGTCTTGTATCTCTGATTTCCAATCTTAGATATATTAGACTGCTTTTTTACCTATTTCCTCTAAATTAGGTATTATCGCATTTTTTGTACTTTCTATTCTTTTGAAAGTATAACCTTCATTCAATAGCCATTCAATCGATTTAGGCAGGGCGTATTTTAAATTGTTCTCAGCTTTCAGTGAGTCGTGAAATACAATTATTGAGCCATCTCTAGCATATTTCTTTACGTTTTGAAGGACCTGTTCCGGATTCATTCTTTTACTATAATCTCGTGTAACAACATCCCACATAATTACTTCATATCCTTCTGCTTGCAGTTGGCTACACTGCTTGTATCTCATATGTCCATGCGGAGGTCTAAAGAGATTTGACTCAATTAACTGTTTTGCCATATTTGCGTTGTAGAGAAACTCTTTGTTGCCATATTTCCATCCTTGTATATGATTGAATGTATGGTTGCCCACTTGGTGCCCTCTTTTAATGACATCAGCATAGATGTCAGGGTGCTTTCTGACGTTATCACCTACGCAAAAGAAAGTAGCTTTTATATCAAAGCTGTCCAAAATATCCAAAACCCATGGAGTAATCTCAGGAATTGGACCATCATCGAATGTCAGATAAATTGTTTTACTATTTTTATTTTCAATCCTCCAACGAGCTCCTGGAAAAAGAGCTCGGTAGAGGACCGGCGGTTGTTCTATAAGCATAACTTAATATTACTGGCCTTGTATAGCTTTATTGAATTGCTCAAACAGCTGAGGGCTATATTGTTGCATTATTTGTAAGGAGATCTGTAGGTTGTCATCTGCATTAGCTTGTTGAACCGAATCTCCTTCGTGACGTAGATATCCTCTTATCGAGCTGCTTGCTACTTCTTTTACAATTTCATCTCCAATATATTTGGCGCCTATCATATAGTATGACTGAGCACGATTTAGCAATTCTTCCGAGTTCTCCAAGTACTTTTCATTGTCATACTCAAGATATACAGCGTTTAGAGTTAATAATGATTGTATATTATATAACACATCAATCATCGAATTACTCAACAGTTTGGGAGACAGTCTGTCGTACCAGTCAAGATTTGCTTTTATTCTGTCTTCAATCTCATTTGTCAGACTTGCTGCTTTTTCAGTCTTGCCAAGGTAGTGATAGGCACGAGCAAACATTATTCCATCATTGCCGTATGCAACAGCAGAGCCCGGCATTACGGTTGTTGCTTTGTCTAATGCAGCAAGAGCTTTTTCATGATCTCCATCGTTTATTAATGCTTCAATTAATTGATTGAAGTATATTCTAAATGTTGAAATCATACGACGACTTGTTTCATCAAGATAAATGTTTGGATTTTCTTCTAATCCTCCCCATTTAAATTTGTTCATCATGTTGTCATACGCTTTTTCGGTGTTTACTCCACCACTAAGCGGAGTTCCCGGAACTATCTGGTATGCTAATCCTGTAAGTGAGAAGTTGCTATTTTGAAGATTCATATACAAGTTTCTGTCAACAGTAGTTGCGAAGTATATGGGTCTCTTCCAATCGTCATCATTTAGATTCGAAAGCATCTCCATTATCATTAGCTCCTGGCGATAAACAGCTGATTTGTCTCCAAGATTTATGTACATCTTGTCAGAAGGTCTGGAGTTCATCGACTTCCAGTCAACTTTAGCAGTATCAACATTTAACAACAATCTGTTAGAAGGAATTACCTGCGTATCTCCGGTGTTGAATGGATTTAGAGGTTTGTAGTTTCCTTCTCTTAATTTTCCCATTATTTCTTTTAAAGAAACATTGTCCTTATACTCATTAGCGTCATAATATTGGCTATATGAGATAGATGGAATATTATTTTGTTTTAAAACATCTTGTATTTCCTTTTGTGTGATAATAAATGCAGCAGCACCCGCTTCACTTGAGTACTTGTCACGATCCCAATTGATTGGAAGTGGAGTTGATTCATAAGCCTGATTAAGCATTTGATCAACATACCATTCTGTTTGCAGGAAACTAAGATTTGTGACTCTAACATCGGTGCGGAAACCTTCAGTTTCTTGAACATACCATAGCGGATACGTGTCATTATCTCCATTGGTAAACAAAATACCGTTAGGCTCAACGCAGCTTAAGTAGTTCATGCCGGTATCACGAGCCAGAGTTCTTCCCGAACGATCATGGTCATCCCAGTTTTGTGAAGCCATTTGGATTGGCACCAATAGCGATATAAGTGATACTGCAGTTGTTGCTAGGGTTGTATTCTTTATATATTTTCTTAGGAATCTGCTTATTCCGGCTACTCCTATTCCTGCCCAAATAGCAAAAGCATAGAAAGAACCTGCATAGGCATAGTCTCGCTCACGTGGTTCGTATGGCGTTTGATTCAGATACAGTACGATAGCCAAACCAGTCATAAAGAATAATAAGAATACTATAGAGAAACTTTGTTTGCCTTTTTTGCGTAGATTTAGCTGATAAGCTATCCCTATTATACCTAGAATAAAGGGAAGCATAAAGTATTTGTTATGACCTTTATTGTCAACAATCTCGGGTGCTATATTGTCCTGAGGTCCCAAGCCTAACACATATTCATCAATAAAGCTTATTCCGGTAATCCAGTTACCTTTAGTTATTCCTCCATCTGATTGAATATCGTTTTGTCTTCCCGAGAAGTTCCACATAAAATATCTCCAATACATGAAGTTAATCTGATAGTTAAATAAAAACTTCAGATTGTCGAAGAATGTAGGCATTACATGCCTGTCGACACCCGCCCAGCTTTCATATCCCTGCATATGTAGGTTGTAGCCGGGAGATGACTGATGCGTGTGCATTCTTGTAAACAACATTGTATTGTTGTATTTGTATGATGGAATTTTAGATACTATGTATTCATCTTTTTGTTCTTCAGATGTCTTAACTACTCTGCTGTACGAACTTTTTTCGCTTTTTATCTCAGCTTTTCCCTGTGAGTCTCTTGCAATTTGTGACATGTAAGTGGTTCCGTGCATGAGAGGGGTTTGTCCATACTGTTCTCTGTTAAGATAACTTCCCAATGAGAACACATCTTCGGGTGAGTTTAAGTCTAATGGAGGATTCGATGATGATCTTATAGGAATTATTGCATATGCAGAGAAACCAATCAAAATTACAAGAAGGCTTGACATAGACAAATTAAGGAACTTGTTGCTGAGCATGTTCTTTGCAAATACAAGATAAATAGCAACTGCTATAAGTATCAACCATATCCAAATACTGCTGCTAATGAACAAAATCCCCGAAAGTGCTATACTGGACATGAATGCTATTCTTGCTCTTTTAATATTTCCTTTCTCCGAAATACTTTCTAAAACTGCCCAAAGCAGGCTTCCAACCAAAAGAATAAGATAAACAGCCACTCCGGTGTTATATGACATTCCAAGAGTATTCACAAAGAATAGTTCAAACCATCCTCCCACTTTTGTAAACCCGGGGATGACACCAAACATAAGGATTGCAATAAGCCCAAATGATAACAGTAGTGCTATTAATCCTGATTTCCATGTTGGGTTAGAATATTTCTTGTAGAAATAAACCATTACGATTGCCGGAATAGCAAGTAGGTTAAGTAGATGCACTCCAATGGAAAGCCCCATTATATATGCAATAAGAACAATCCATTTGTCAGAGTCGGACTTGTCGGCGTTGTCTTCCCATTTTAATATTAACCAGAATACTAATGCTGTGAGCATTGAGGAGAAGGCATATACCTCACCTTCAACGGCTGAAAACCAGAATGTGTCTGAAAAGGTATATATTAATGAGCCAACTAACCCACTTCCAATTATCGCAATAATTTGCCCTATATTTAATTGTTCGTCTTTTTCGCCAATAATCAACTTACGTGTCAGATGTGTGATTGTCCAAAATAAGAACAGTATTGTTAGCGCACTTAGTATAGCAGACATGCCGTTTACCATCACTGCAACTTTGCCGGGATCATTTGTTAGCTGAGTGAACAGATTTGCAACCAACATAAATATTGGAGCACCCGGTGGATGTCCTACTTCAAGCTTGTAGGCTGCTGATATAAACTCGCCACAGTCCCAAAAGCTTGCCGATGACTCTATTGTAAGTAAGTAAACTATAGCTGCTACTACGAAAACAGCCCAACCTGAAACGTTGTTGATAAGTTTGTATTTCTTCATTACAGAATTGAAAATATTAAATTTCTAAAGCAAATTTGAGGCAAAGATAAGAAAAACAATCTGTTTGGCTTTGGCAATATCTTTACAATTACTATTGCGCTATTAAAAAAAGTGAAATATAATAGCCTGAATCTTAGTGTTAGCGTTATTTTGTTATATAAACGCTTGATTTAATTGCAAAATAACATAATTCACATCATTTTTATTACCTTTGCGGCTTGTTTTAGTGCAATTAAAAATATTTTATTCAATTAAATTATCATTTGTGTATTATGCCGCAAATATCTGAGCGTGGATTGCAGATGCCCGCTTCACCCATTAGAAAATTATCGCCTCTTTCGGATGCAGCAAAAAGGAGAGGTGTAAAAGTATATCATTTAAATATTGGACAACCAGACTTGCCAACTCCGCAAGTCGCACTTGATGCTATCAAATCAATTGATAGAACTACATTGGAGTATAGCCCAAGTGATGGTTACAGGTTCTATAGAGAGAACCTGGTGAATTATTATAATAAGTTTAATATAAAACTTGCTCCCGAGGAAATTATTGTAACTGCAGGTGGTTCTGAGGCTGTTCTTTATGCATTTATGGCATGTCTAAATCCCGGAGACGAGATTCTTGTTTCGGAACCGGCTTATGCCAATTATATGGCTTTTGCTGTATCTGCGGGTGCCATTATTAAAACAATCCCTACAAGTATTGATACAGGATTTAAACTGCCTTCTTTTGAAACGTTAGAGAGCCTTATAACACCAAAGACAAGAGGGGTATTGATTTGTAATCCCAATAATCCAACAGGATATGTGTATACAGCTGATGAGATGGAAAAAATTCGTCTGTTAGTACAAAAATATAACCTATATTTGTTCTCTGATGAGGTATATCGAGAGTTTATATATAGCGATGATCCATATATCTCGGCTTGTCATCTTGAGGGAATTGAAGATAATGTGGTTCTAATTGACTCTGTTTCAAAAAGGTATAGTGAGTGTGGAATTCGTATTGGGTGTTTAATTACTAAAAATAAAAAGGTGCACGACACCGTGATGAAGTTTTGCCAGGCAAGGTTAAGCCCTCCACTCATAGGTCAAATTGTGGCCAATGCTTCACTTGAAGTTGACGATGAATATATGTCTTCAAACTTTGAAGAGTATCGAAATAGAAGAGATTATCTAATTGATAGACTTAACAAAATTCCGGGAGTTCATGCACCAACTCCGATGGGAGCTTTCTACACTGTAGCCAGTCTTCCTGTTGATGATACAGATGATTTTTGTGCGTGGTGTTTATCGGATTTTCAATATGAGAATCAAACTATATTTCTTGCCCCTGCGTCAGGTTTTTATATTACCCCGGGTATGGGTAAAAAAGAGGTGAGGTTTGCATATGTTCTAAAAATTGAAGAGCTTGAAAAAGCCTTAACAGTGTTGGAGAAGGCTCTTGAAGCTTATTCTAAAATAAAATAATGAGTGTAGAATTTTTTATAGCAAAACGAATTTACAAGGGGGACAAAAACGATGGAAAGCGTGTTTCTTCCCCCGCTATTAAGATTGCCATCTCGGGTATAGCTCTGGGGTTGGCAATTATGATAATATCTGTTTGTATAATTGTTGGCTTTAAAAAAGAAATACGCGAGAAGGTAGTAGGTTTTGGTTCACACATTCAAATTACCAGTTTCGGTAATGATTCGGATTATGAAGACCACCCAATTGCAATATCTGATTCATTGAGAAGTATATTAAACAGCAATCAGCATGTTGCAAAAATTCAGGAATATATCACAAAGCCCGGGATTATAAAAACGAAAGAAGATTTTCTTGGTGTAGTTCTTAAAGGAGTTTCCTCAGATTATGATTGGAGTTTCTTTAAGTCAAATATGATTGAGGGAAGTGTTATAAATCCTAACGACTCAGTTGTAGGTAACCAGGCTATTGTGTCAAAACTCATTGCAGATAAGCTTCATTTAAATGTAGGTGATAAGTTTACTACCTATTTTATACAAGAGCCGGTGCGTGCCCGTCAGTTTGAAATTGTGGGCTTGTACGAAACAAACTTCGAAGACTATGATAAATTGTTTGCGGTAGTTGATTTAAATGTGTTGTCACGTTTAAACAATTGGGACGATGATATGGCAACCGGAATCGAAGTACTTATTGATGATTTTGAAGCATTGGATGATGTTGCCAATGAATTATTTTTCTCTGTAGCTCCGCTTCACGACAGACTAGGAAATAGACTATATACCCGCTCTATTAAAGATATTAATCCAATGATATTTAATTGGCTTAGTCTTTTAGATATGAATGTATGGGTAATTTTGGTGCTTATGACACTGGTTTCCGGCTTTACCATGATATCCGGCTTGTTAATTATTATACTTGAACGTACCAATATGATTGGAATGTTGAAATCTATGGGTGCCAGAGATTTTAGCATCCGAAAAGTATTTTTGTATTTATCTGCATTTCTCATAGGGCAGGGAATGATTTGGGGAAATATAATTGGTTTATCATTTTGTGTGATCCAAAATCGTTTTCAGATTTTTAAACTTGATCCTGCCACCTATTATTTAGCATCTGTCCCTGTTGATTTTAATCCTCTGTTTCTAATTACTCTTAATATTGCCTCCCTTGCCATATCATTATTAATGATGTTGGGTCCCTCATATTTTGTAGCAAAAATAACTCCTGCAAAGTCGATAAAATTCGAATAGACGTTGTCTGATTGTGTCTTGGTATTCAGATAATTGTATCTGTTGTTTAATCCTATTTTAATTCTTTGTGATTTGAATCTTATAAAGTTGATTTTTACAATGTTAATTAACATATTTCATGGTGTTTTATTTGAAAAGTGTATTATATTTGTGATGTGTAAAAAGGAGTTCTTTGAAATGATGTGCATATTGATATTGATTTTTAATCTCACATGTGTATAAACTATTAAATTAATTGCAAACTGAATTTTATAGTGAGGTTATGCAAATAATCAAAAATATCTATCTTAGAAAAGAAGAATTATTGTAGACCTTGTCGGTATATGCAGGGACTCCCACAGATATCATCTGTATTCATTTTCTTTATTCAATTACAATTTGTGGGTTTGCGTATATAATTGATAGTGTCGAGTGCTTCCAAGCTTGAAGAATATGACTGCAATTTTATAAACTTAAATTTATTCTTTTTTTTATTCTACGCAGATTTTCAATTTAGGGTGGCTTTGATGGTAATCACTGTTTCTGACATTCTCTTTTGAGTTCATGTTTTGAAGTATTGTAATGTAAACATAATAATTTTTGCTTTGACAACTATCTTAGCAGAATAATAAAGCTTCTTCATTCAATAAAATTGTATAGATAAACAATGTGCATATTTCATTAAACTCTTTAGAGGCTAAACTTAATAAATAAGTTTAGCCTCTTTTTTTTATCCAAACACAATCAAAATCTCTTTTATCCTTCATTTCAATACTTATCCTCAACCGAAAATGGAATAAAAATAATGTAATAGATTAGGTCTAATATCTTTATTGTAATATTTTTTTATTGAAAGATATCATTAAATATATTTATTAATTGTCGAAATATCAAAAAGGTTGTGATAAATATATTTAATCACTCTCATATACTATTTATAATCATATATTTATTTAAAAATCACACCCATAATGCTTAGATGATATGATTAAATATATTTTTTCTCTGTCAGTATAATTTTATTGATATTCATATTATAATATTAGAATAAATAAATTATTAAATTGCTATTCATAATTTATTAGAAATGCCTTTTCACAAATTAAATGATATATATACTTAAGTAAATTATGCAATAATATAATTTATCGTGATTAATATTTTAGTCTATATCCCTATTTACAAATTAATAGAATAATATAATATCATATATAAATCGATTAAAATTTATTGGCGGAGATTAAATCTGTTTTTTGACATCTTAAGCTAATAATATCTATGAATAAATGTCTTTGACTATATCATTTATAAACACAGTATTGTATTATTTTGTGTGTTTTATATCTTTCAGAATTATCGACAGATAGTAAATATATTGAATTATATCTACTTTGAGCACCTAGCTGCATTAAATGTAATGGAGTATATCTTTTGAATATTATTTGTACGATTAAATGTTGTGCTTGGTACTTATTGTAGTTAAAAAGTCTGGTAATATGTATTGAAAGGTATCAACTGAAATTAGAAACAACAAGGGTGGAATCACAACGTGATTCCACCCTTTGTCTATTAATGATTTATATTCAATTCTCAGAGACTCATTTGTGTTGTGCACAGTTTTGTTTTGTGCATAGTCTCTTGTGAAATATATTCTGTAAACTACAGAACTAGAATAAGAAACTTATGCTAAGCTTGAAGCAATTAACCAAACGGTTTTTTCTTGTTCTCTGATGTAGTCGCTCATCATAGCAGCTGAAGCTTCGTCGTCGCCTTCGTTAGCAAGATTCATAACCTTTCTTTCTTGTGCGATAAGAGATTTGATATTGTCAAGAATTATTTTTGCAATCTCCACTGAATCGCTAACTACTCCTGTTTCTTTGATAGTAGCAACTTTTAGATAATCGCTAAAATTATGAGCCGGAGTTTTGCCAAGCATTAGAATTCTTTCTGCAACCTCGTCTACCTTGTCTGCAGTATCGTCATACATTTCTTCATACATTTCATGAAGTTGTTGGAAGCTTGGTCCTTTTATATTCCAGTGGAAGCCACGAAGGTTAGTATAGAATAATTGAAAATCAGCTAACAAAGTTTGTAATTCTTTTGCTACGTTTTCTGCAACTTTTGCATCTACTTGTGTGTAATCTAATGTGTTCATAATCTTAATTTATTAGTTTGATATTTGTTAATTACTACCCACAAAGGTACAAATTTTAATTGCACACTCAAACATTTTTTTGGTTGAATCTAACAATGAGATATAGATGACTCTTATGTTTGTTATAAATGTAGCCTATATTTGTGCGTGTTATAGTTTTTTCCTTTTCAAAACAATCCACACTATCATTGGTGCGCCAAATAAGGCCGTAACGGCATTGATGGGAAGGGTTCTGTTCGATAATGGTATTTGTGATAAAATATCACAGGCAATCAATAAAATACCTCCCAATAATAAAGTTGCCGGAATTATTGTTTTATGATTAACTGTTCCAAAGAAACTACGTGCGAAATGAGGAATAACCACTCCAACAAATGCTATTGGTCCTGTAAATGCAGTTACAACACCCGTGATTATTGCTGTGATGATAATAATTATCACTCTCATTTGTTTTACGTTGAGTCCTATGCTTATTGCATATTTTTCACCCAACAAGAGGCTGTTAAGAGGTTTTTGTATTGTGAATACAGCAATAACTCCTAATACTATAAATGCGGCAAGTATTGGCATCTTATCCCATGTAACTGTGCTTAGGCTGCCAAACGTCCAGGTGATAAACAATTTAAGTGAGTCGGGATCGGCAAAACTTTGCAGAATCGTGATAGCGGCACTTGTGACGTACCCAAAAATCATACCTAATACAAGTATTGTCACAGAATCATTTATTCTGGATGATACGAACAGTATGAGCAGTAACACCAGCGTTGCCCCACCAATTGCCACCAGTACCTGCGCCATGCTACCCAAAGATTCTATTAAGGGGTATGCAGATGTTCCGGCCATCAAAGTTAGTAATGCAACTCCCAAGCCTGCTCCCGAACTTACACCCAAAACATCAGGTCCCGCAAGTGCATTTCTAAAGAGAGTTTGCATCAATAGACCGGCTACGGATAGTGCTGCGCCTGATAGCAGCGCTGTTATGGCTTTGGGAAGTCTGTAGTTGAAAATTATTTCATCAACTATTTCGTCGCCCGAAGTGCCAAAGAGTGCGACCAGTCCATCTCTGGCACCTATTTTTGCATTGCCCACAAAAATATCTACGACAAAAAGAATAATCAGTATTAAAACTAACAGGGAAAAAATATACTTCTTGTTTCTCAATTTATTTATACTCCTATTACTTTAATGGCTTTATGTATGTGAAAGGCTCTTCTGAAAGTATATTTGGATGAATTGCTTTTATTAAATCCTGCAATATCAAATCAGGGTATGCTATTGTACTTTCAAAATAATCGTTCCCACCGGATTCTGTGATTCTGTTGCGGTTGTTGAAAACTCTTTTGTTTTTAACCGGCTGTAATAATCTGTATTTAGAGTCCTTTTTTTCTAGTTCGGCATAGCTGTCAGACTCACAGCCTATCCATACGTCAGCCTTGGCAAACTGAGTTAATATAGATTCTATATCCAGACCAATGCTTCCGGTTTCGTTATTGTCGTAATACGCATAGTTAGCCCCTGCATCTTTGAAGAAATGAGCATTAAAACTTTTCCCTCCCGGGATATACCAAGTATCCTGAAAATTATCCCCTGCCAATATAAAGGGTTTGTTTTCGATATTTTCCACAAGTGCCAGGTTCTTTTTATAGCGCTTCTCTATGTCTGTAAAAATTTTGTCGGCTTCTTCTCTTTTATCTAGAAATTCGGCTATAAGCTTAATCCACTCAGCCTTGGCAAGTGGCGAAGCTTCCATCCATTCTAAAGAAAATATTACCGGTAAACCGGTCTTCTGGGCTCTTTCACTCAAGTTGTCTTGCTGCACAAAAGCTGAATTTATTATTGCATCTGCTTTCAGCATTAATGTCTTTTCAATGTTGGGATTGAACGGGTCTCCCAGATCTTCAATCTTTCCTGATTTTAGTCCTTCAAGTATAGACTTATTATATACACGCGCTGCATCGGTTACAGCCACAACCTTTTCCAGGTCTCCCAGTTGATGTAAGAACTCAAAATAAGAGAAGGTGTTAACAATCACAGAATTGATTGGAACTTTTATTTTAAAGCCATTATCAGGGATGTTGCTGTTGTCTTCATTGTAGAGATAATATGTTGCAAACGACTTGGAACTATTCTTGTCCCACGGGTTGTTTATTATAACTTTTGTGTAATTGTCGTAATCAATTATTTCAAATCCACTTGCATACTTTATGGCACCATTCGAGTCTTTTGTTTCATTATCTGTTGTTTGCGCAGATCTTTTTTGATTGCATCCTACTGTATTTGTTATTACAAATAATAAAAGGGTAATCCTAAGAATACCCTTTAAAGTTATACTGAGTCTATTCATTTTCGTTACTTATAGTTGTCTTATCTTTATCTGTCTCGTCGTCTTTATCCTGAAGAAATGTTATTGTTTGATTGCTTGGTTTGGGTCTTGTTGTAACACGAGGCTGAGCATTAGAGCCGGGTATAAAGTCGTGTCTGTACATGTTGAAAAACAAAACAAAAAGCGACAATAATAGTGGACCAAATATCACACCCCAGAATCCAAACATTGGGATACCGATTATCACCCCCAGAATAGTAATAAGAGGATGGATATCTGCAATCCATTTTTGCAAAAACAGTCTTGCCACATTATCCACTCCACCAATTATAAACAAGCCATACAGTCCCAAGCCTATTCCATAAGTAATATCACCCGACAGTATAACGCCAATGGATAGGGGTACCCAAATAAGTGCCGTGCCAAGTATGGGGATTATTGTTGCAAATCCTGTGAGAATTGCATATAGCAGAGCGCTGTCAACCCCAAAGAATACATATCCAATGTATGCAAATATTCCTTGTATAATAGCTAAGAGTGGTATTCCGATAGCATTAGCCTGGATTATCAGTTTTGTTTCTTCTCCCAGTATTTGTTTGTTCTCTTCTTTTAAGGGTAGAATTTCTCTTACCATTTTGGCAAACTCATCATAGTTGAGAAGCATATAAAACAGAATAAACATTGAGAAAATTGAGTTAATAATCAAAGAGTATATGCCGGCACCCAGTGATTGAAGAATGTTGCCTCCAATTTTGGGAAGGCTTGACAGGTTGTCAGGTGTGAAAATCTTAAATTCTAGCTTATCCTCAAGTGATGCAATAAAACTGTTAATGCCATCAAGAACTTCCTTTGGGTCAATAGTTATCCCTGTAACTGTATCTATTACCAAGAATGCAACTCCGGTTAAGGGAACTAAGAAAAATAACAGTCCCTCTAGTGTAAGAAGAGTTGCTGCAAGCCCTTTTTTGAACTTCCACTTTTCAACCAAAAAAGCCATTTGCCCCTTTAGCAGTACATACAAAGTTGCCGCACTTAAGAAGCTGCTCATATATACGCGTAGTTCTTTAAATAGAATTACACCCAAAATTATTAGAAATGATACAAGAATAAACTTGTAGTTATTTCTTCGATAAAGTCTGCCTATAGTTGACATAAAACAAAAAAGTATGTTGATGTTAGATTAATCAATTGGTTTGAAATCTTCAGGTTTTGCAAATCCACCCTCAATAAGAGCCTCTTTTGCGGCTTCGTAGTCCGAAACTTTTACTTGCATTTCAATATCTCCAAGGGTATAAGCCAATCTGTTGGAGATTAAATTTTTCATGTACGTTTCTATTCCCATCATATCCATATATGATTGCACCATAGCCACGTCTGCAGGAAAGCTGAATGTTTTGATAGTAATAAAATCTTTTTCCATAACATCAATTTTTAATTATCCTGATTTGAATGTAAAAATAGACCTTTTTTTAGACAATGTGTGTTTCCTTTCGATTAATTCCACTAAATTTGAAGTTATTTCACAAAAAAATGAATTTATAGTTATGTCTAAAATTGCTTTAATAACCGGAGCCACATCGGGAATAGGAGAAGCTACTGCAATGCTGCTTGCAAATAATGGCGTCAATGTCATTATTACGGGGCGCAGACAGGATCGCCTTGATAATCTGAAAAACAAAATTGAAGCTAAGAATGTTCGTGTCTTATCTCTTTGCTTTGATGTAAGAAACAAAGAGGAGGTAAGTGACGCTATTAGCAACTTGCCCGATAGCTGGAAAAACATTGACTTTTTGATTAATAATGCCGGGCTTGCAGCCGGTTTAAGCACAGTGCAAGAAGGCTTGTTGGATGATTGGGAAAGAATGATTGATACTAATCTAAAAGGGTTGTTGTATGTTACGCGAGCTGTTTCTCCCGGAATGATTAAACGCAAAAGCGGACATATCGTTAATATTGGTTCTATAGCCGGTAAAGAGGTTTATCCTAATGGTAACGTATATTGTGCAACTAAGCATGGTGTTGATGCGCTTACCAAAGGAATGAGAGTAGATATGCTTCCTTATAATATAAAAGTTACGCAAATATGCCCCGGAGCTGTTGAAACTGAGTTTTCTATAGTAAGGTTTCATGGTGATAAAGCACGTGCCGACAAAGTTTATGATGGTTTTGAAAATCTTGTGGCTGCAGATATTGCTGACTGTATTTGGTTTGCTGTTTCACGTCCGCCTCATGTCAATATTAATGATATGTTGGTTATGCCCACAGCGCAAGCCACGGGAAGTATATTTCATAAAGAGCAATAGTTCGTAAAAGTTTTATCCGCTAATTTAATTAGTATGAAAACAAAAATATTATTATTATCCGTTTGTTTATTAATTATGTCACAAATAAGTTCACAAGATAAAGTTGTGTATCAGAAGCCGCCACAGGAGATTTTAGA
>CAZHWC010000028.1:23520-28719 GCA_964535975.1 uncultured Proteiniphilum sp.
CAAATGTTTCTTTCTCTCCTGATGAATCTAAGATTGCTTTTACTCACACTTCAAGTAATGGGGTTGAACTTTGGATGGCAGACTTGCAGACTTTGCAAGCTAAAAGACTGACAGAATCTGCTTTGAATGCAAATTCAGGTATGCCGTATACCTGGTTTGTGTCAGGTGATGCAATTTTGATTAGGACTTTGCCTGAAAAAAGAGCAAAGATTATTGATGCAAAAACAGCGATACCTGAGGGACCAATTGTTACTGTTAGTGATGGTCAGATATCTCAGAACAGAACATACCAGGATTTGTTGAAGAACTCGATGGATGAAGCAAATTTTGAGACGTTGATGACATCAGAGTTATGTCGTGTTGACCTATCCGGAAATAAAACATTATGGAAAGAGGCAGGGATGTATATAGGTGAAATGTTTTCACCTGATGGTAAATATTTGATGTTGAGAACCCTTACTTATCCATTCTCTTATGTTGTGCCTTATAGCAGCTTTCCAAACAAGGTTGATATTTATACATCAGAAGGTGAGTTTGTGACTAACTTTAGTAATCAGCCTCTTTTAGATAATTTGCCTGTAGGCTTTATGGCTACATTTGAAGGAAAGAGGAATATTAACTGGAGATCAGACAAACCATCTACATTATATTGGGTTGAAGCATTAGACAATGGGGATCCGGAAGTAATTGCAGAGTATAGAGATGAAGTGTTTCAGGTAGAAGCTCCGTTTGATGGTACACCAATATCGCTTGTGAAAACGATAGGAAGATATGCAGGCATATTGTGGGGAAATGACACCTATGCCCTCATAAATGATAATTGGTGGAATACACGAAATGCCAAAACATATATATTCAATCCTTCTGATTCGAGCATCGAACCCAGAATTGCTTCCGATCGTAATTATCAGGATGTATATAGTAGTCCCGGATCGCCACAAATGGACAAGAATAAGTTTGGCCGATACTCTTTGAAGATGGATGGTACTAAAATATATCTTTTTGGTGATGGATTCACAGCTGAGGGGCAATTCCCTTTCATTGACGAAGTTGATCTTAAAACACTAAAAAAGAAACGTATATATCAGTCTGCATATACAGATAAGGCAGAAGAAATAATTACATTCATTGATAGTAAAAAGGGAACAGTTGTAACACGTATTGAGTCCCCAACTGAGTATCCGAACTATTATATTCGTAATATACGTAGCAATAAAGCCCCACAGCAACTTACATATTTCGAAAATCCTTTTAAAAGTATTGAGAGCGCGTATAAAGAGGTTGTGTCATATAAAAGATCTGACGGAGTAGAATTAAATGGTACTCTATACTTGCCCGTAGGTTATGACAGGGAAAAGAAAGAGAAGTTGCCTCTTATAATATGGGCATATCCGACAGAGTTTAAAGATAAAAGTAGTGCAGGACAAAATACTTCAAATCCTAATACTTTTAGTTATTTGTCGTATGGCAATCCGATATATTGGATAACCCGAGGATATGCTGTTCTTAATGATGCCTCATTCCCAATAGTGGGAGAGGGGGACGAGCAACCTAATGATACCTTTGTGGAGCAACTGACTGATAATGCAAAGTCAGCTATTGATGCCATAGACAAACTTGGTTATATCGATAGAAATAGAGTGGCTATAGGAGGGCATTCGTACGGGGCTTTTATGACAGCCAATTTGCTTACTCATACCGATTTATTTGCCGCAGGAATAGCACGTAGCGGGGCATATAACAGAACGCTCACTCCATTTGGCTTTCAGAGCGAAGAGCGAAGTTATTGGAAAGCAACAGATGTTTATAACAATATGTCACCATTTATGCATGCCGACAAGATGAAGACGCCTTTGCTGCTTGTTCATGGTGAAGCCGATAACAATTCGGGAACTCATACACAGCAAAGTGAACGTTATTTTCAGGCTCTAAAGAGCTTTGGAGCACCAACACGTTTAGTGATTTTGCCAATGGAAAGCCATGGGTATGCAGCCAAAGAAAGTGTTTTGCATTTGCTTTGGGAACAAGATCAATGGTTGGAACAATACGTTAAGAACAGAGAAGCAAAAGACTAAGCACTTAAATACTGATTAAACGCTGTTTGAACAGTGTTTAATCAGTAATCAATATTCGAACTCTATAAAATCACCCTCCTTGATATTATTTTGAATGCAATAACCGGCATTTACTTCTACGACATATAATGCAGGCTTTGTTGATGCGTAGTTCTGTTCGCTAAGTGGTGTAGTATTTGTGTGAATAGTAACTATTTCTTTTTCGGCGTTTACAAATAGCATATCAAGAGCAATGTATGTATTTTTCATCCAGAAACCTTGATAGTCTTCTCTGCCGAATATAAACAGCATTCCAGCATTTGAAGGTATGGATTGTCGGTACATTAATCCTCTTGCCCTCAATTGATCATTGTCTGCAATCTCAATGTCAATTTTGGATAGTTTGCTTTTGTCACTTTTTGATAGGAAAGTCAGGCTCCCCTGCGTATTAAACTTTATATCAATACTACTTGTTTGTGTGAAATCGTTCATGTTATTATTCTTTTGAGAAAGAATATAAATTAATGATATTCCGATAATGAATATGGTTAAAGCTACGAATAAAAAGCTTAGAGATCTTCTTCTTTTGCTCATACTTTGTTTCGATTATTGTTTATAGAAATATTTTGAACTACAAAGATGTGTCATTTTTTATGTTTTACAAAATAGATAAGATATGAAAAAATGTCAGTCAATTGGAATTTTAGTGCCTTTTTTAGTGCCTTTTTAATTTTTGGCACAGATTTCGCATATGATAAAAGTGAATAACGAATTCATAAAAAATAAATTATACAAATATTAAATTAAAAATTAGTGAATATGAGTATTAGACCCTTAGCTGACAGAGTGCTAATTAAAGCAGCTGCAGCAGAAGAAAAGACAGTAGGAGGAATTATTATTCCCGATTCAGCAAAAGAGAAACCTCTACAAGGAGTTGTTGTTGCTGTAGGCAATGGTACAAAAGATGAAGAGATGGTTGTGAAAGCCGGTGACAATGTTTTGTATGGAAAGTATGCAGGAACTGAAATAGAATTTGAAAATGAGAAGTTCTTGATAATGCGCCAATCGGATATTCTGGCAATAGTAGAATAACATTAAAGTAAGAATAATAATTAATCAATTAAACAATAAAGTACAATATGGCTAAAGAGATTAAATTCGATATAGAAGCACGTGACTCACTTAAAAAAGGAGTTGATGCATTGGCAAATGCTGTTAAAGTAACATTGGGTCCAAAAGGTCGTAACGTTATTTTAGATAAAGCTTATGGAGCACCACATATAACTAAGGACGGTGTGTCTGTAGCAAAAGAAATTGAACTTGAGAATGCAATTGAAAACATGGGCGCACAGCTTGTGAAAGAAGTTGCTTCTAAAACAAATGATGATGCAGGTGACGGAACCACAACTGCCACAGTTCTTGCTCAATCAATTATTGGTGTAGGATTGAAAAATGTTACTGCCGGAGCAAATCCAATGGACTTGAAACGTGGTATTGACAAAGCAGTTGCAAAGGTTGTAGAAAATCTTAGAGAACAGGCTGTTGAAGTTGGTGATGATCTGAAAAAGATTGAAAACGTTGCAAAGATTTCAGCAAATGGTGATGAAACTATCGGTAAGCTTATTGCTGAGGCAATGGAAAAGGTGAGCAAGGAAGGCGTTATCACTGTTGAGGAAGCAAAAGGTACCGACACTTATGTTGACGTAGTAGAAGGTATGCAGTTTGACCGTGGATATATTTCTCCGTATTTTGTAACAGATACCGAAAGCATGGAAGTTCAATATGACGAGCCTCTTGTATTGATTCACGATAAGAAAATTTCAGCTATCAAAGATTTATTGCCTATTCTTGAGAAGAGTGTTCAAACGGGCAAGGCATTATTGATTATTGCAGAAGATATTGATTCTGAAGCATTAACAACATTAGTGGTAAACCGCTTGCGTGGTTCATTAAAGATTGCAGCTGTTAAGGCTCCCGGTTTTGGAGATCGTCGTAAAGAGATGCTTGAAGACATTGCAATTTTGACAGGTGGAACAGTTATTTCTGATGAAAAAGGATTGACTTTGGAAACCGCAACTCTTGAGATGCTTGGTAGTGCAGAAAAAATTACTATCGACAAGGATACCACAACCATTGTAAATGGTGCAGGTGCGAAAGAAAATATTTCAAACAGAATCTCTCAAATCAGATCTCAAATTGAGAGAACAACTTCTGATTATGATCGTGAGAAATTGCAAGAACGTTTGGCGAAGCTTGCCGGTGGTGTAGCAGTGCTTTATGTTGGTGCTCCGTCAGAAGTGGAAATGAAAGAGAAGAAAGACCGTGTTGATGATGCTCTTTCTGCAACTCGCGCAGCAGTGGAAGAAGGTACAGTACCTGGAGGTGGTGTTGCTTATATTCGTGCAGCAGAAGCATTGGAGAACTTGGAAGCAGAGAATGATGATGAACTAACAGGTATCGAAATCGTTAAGCGTGCTATCGAGGAGCCACTTCGTCAGATTGTTCAGAATGCCGGTAAAGAGGGTGCAGTAGTTGTACAGAAAGTTCGTGAGGGCAAAGGCGACTATGGATACAATGCTCGTAACGAAAAATATGAGAACTTGTATGAAACAGGTGTTATTGATCCAACAAAAGTTGCTCGTGTAGCATTAGAGAACGCAGCCTCAATTGCTGGAATGTTCCTGACAACTGAGTGTGTAATTACTGATATAAAGAAAGATGAGCCAATGCCGCAAATGCCAATGGGTGGCGGAATGGGTGGAATGATGTAATAGCGCATCAAGTCTAATAATACAAAAAGCGTACGACTCGTTTACTCGAGTTGTGCGCTTTTTTTTGAATAACAAAAAGCTAATATAAGTGGCAGTTGACCTTTGTAATTAAACATTATTAGTCTTACATTTGTTAAATGGGTAAGTAAACGAGAGCAAAAACTTTCATTCTATTTTAAATATCAAAATCACACTTTACATACCACATCTAATTGTAACAAAAAATCAACAATTATTTCAAAATTTTATGGTACATTTGTGCAGATTCAAAATAAACTATTTTATTTAAACACATTAAAATTTTAACTTTATGGTAAAAAGGTTCAGATTTTTATTAGTATCACTGGTTTTAGTGATCACTACTGTTTTGCAAG
>CAZHWC010000029.1:0-6866 GCA_964535975.1 uncultured Proteiniphilum sp.
ACTATAATAATTATTATCGAATAATATCTACGACAATAATTTCTTTACCATATCGGAAATTGCTTTGCCTTCGGACTTGCCGGCAAGTTGTTTTGAGGCTGTGCCCATAACTTTGCCCATATCCTTCATTGAGGAGGCGCCGACTTCGGCAATTATTGATTTGATTGCCTGCTCCAGCTCTTCTTCGGATAATTGCTTTGGCAAATATTCCTGTAGCACCGATAGTTGATTTATCTCATCGGCGGCAAGGTCTTCTCTGCCTTGGGTTGTAAATATCTCGGCGCTCTCTTTGCGCTGTTTCACCATACGTTGCAGGATAGTTGTTTCGGTTTTGTCTGAAAATTCCTCTGCATTCTTTGCGGTTCTTGCTTCTATAAATTCTTTTTTCACTGCTCGCAATACATCCAAACGTGTTCTGTCTTTGGCTAGCATTGCCTTTTTAATTTCGCTATCAATTATCTCGTATAGTTTCATATGAGTTTATTATTTTAAATGTGTTTCATTATTGATCAAAAAGAGAAGACTTTGCGCGATTGTCGTATTGTACGTTTCTTGGGTCAAAATCTTTATCGCGCTTAAATACTGCTGTTTTGTCTAACGCTTCAAGCACAGAGTCATCGTCAAGTTCTTCGAAACTCAGGATATAAGGCTGTGCTTCGCCCGATTCGCTCGAAATCATATCTATTGCCAATGAGCCATAATATTTGTTCAGCAATCTTAGTTCTTCTTCTTTTTCTTTTTTCTTTTGTTCCTCAATTACTTTCTGCTCAATCTCTTCGGTCTTGGTTTTGATGGTTTGGTGTTCATCTATTCCTGCCACATCCTCGATGGAGAAACCGGTGGCAAGTAGTGTAACCTTCACATCTTCGTTGAGTTCTTCTTCGACGGCAGAACCCCATATAACTTCTATTTCTCTGCCAAACTTGCCCATAAACTCGTGCAGCGCATTCATCTCTTCCATCATAAGAGGGTGTTTGTTGCTGCAAGAGATATTTATAAGGATTTTTTTGGCATTAAACACATCGTTGTTATTTAGCAGAGGTGAATTTATTGCATCTTCAATGGCATCTCCCACTCTATTTTTTCCGGTGCCAATGCCTCTACTCATAATGGCTACACCTCCATCTTTTAATGTGGTTTCGACATCGGCAAAGTCAAGATTTACGTGTCCGTGAATCGTGATAATCTCGGCTATGCTCTTGGCGGCAATTGTCAGAGTATCATCAGCTCTGGCAAAGGCATTAATCATTGTCAAGTCCTGATAGATATCTCTTAATCTCTCATTATTAATTACTAAAAGAGCATCCACATTTTTGGCAATCTCTTCAACACCCTTAAGTGCCTGAACAATCTTGCGCTTTCCTTCAAATACAAAAGGTATGGTGACAATGCCCACGGTGAGGATTCCTAAATCTTTGGCTGTTTTTGCTACTACGGGTGCAGCTCCTGTGCCGGTGCCACCACCCATACCGGCAGTGATGAAAACCATTCGGGTGCCATCACTCAATAAATCTTGAATTAAATCAATACTCTCTTCTGCAGCCATCTTGGCAACCTCGGGCTTATTGCCGGCACCAAGTCCGCCGGTTGTTTTTTCGCCCAATTGAATTCTGACAGGCACGGGTGAACCATCTAATGCTTGATTGTCGGTATTGCATAATGCAAAAGAAACATCATGAATGCCCTCTCTAAACATATGATTAACAGCATTGCCACCACCCCCTCCCACTCCAATTACCTTGATAATGGTTTGGGTATTTCTATTCAATTCGAAGTCTAATATATCGTTATTCATAATTCAGAATTTTAATTTTTATCATCCGGGTCTTCAAACATATTCGAGAACATATCCTTCATTGTATCGCCAAACTTGTTTTGGGACTTTTGTTCTTTTGGAGGTTTGGGTTGTTTTTTTTCTTTGTCTGAATCCTTAGATCCAAAAAAACCTCCCCATCTTTTTGAACCTCTGTCTGTCTTTACTTCTTCTGTTTTTGGAGGCTCAGTCCACCTTGTAGGCTCTTCATATACCGGTTTTTCTATTACAACCTTTGGTTTTATGTATTCGCAATTCTCTTCCCCTTTCACAAACACGCCCAAAAGTGAAGTCATTGATGGGTCGGAAACCAAGTCTGCAAAGTTATTTATGAGTGTCTTTTTGGCAGAAGCTTTCCTTATCGGCATATTTAGCTTTTGAGTCAGATATAAATCTAAATTTTTGAGCCTTGATGCACCACCCGTAATCACAATTCCCGAGCCAAGCTCATTTGCATATCCCGACAATCTGATTTGCTCTTTGATATTCAAAGCTATCTCATCCAACCTGAGGACTATAACCTTGTTTAGTTCCACAAGGTCTATATCTGGTTTTGAGGTAAAGGGCGACGCAAAGGCGAAGCCTTCGTTTCCCTCTTTTGCTTTGCCAAACTTTTTCTTGTATATCTCGGCATCGGTCTCCACAAAATTGAGTTCGCAAATGTCTCGTGTTATATTTCTTCCTCCAAAAGGTATTGTCACCAGATGTCTCAGGATTCCGCTTTTATATATTGAAACCTCAGTGGTGCCTCCTCCAAAGTCTACAAAAGCACATCCAAGGTCTTTCTCCTCCTCTGTTAATGTAATATCTGCGGCTGCCAATGGCGACACAATATAATCTACAATCTCGAGGTTGCTTTTACTGATTACTCTCTCGATATTGGCAAACAGATTTGGGCGTCCGACAACTATTCTGAACACTGCCTCTATTTTATCGCACGTAACTCCAACAGGATTAATCTCGGGCTTATTGTCTATAAAGTATTCGACATCAGCTATGCTGTAATTGTTTTTTAAGTCGGGTTTGAATTGCATTGCAGCATTATAAAGCTCGGCAATAACTGCATCTGTCACAATTCCTCCCTTTTCTGTCAAATCTCTTTCCTCTTTTACAATAAGTGTGTGAACTGACTGTCCGGCAAGGGATACATAAACCTTACCAATGCGTACGTTCATTTTATTTTCGAGTATGCTAATTAGTTTCTTAACAATAGCTCCTGCCTTGTCAATATTGTAAATAGTGCCTCTGCGAATACTATTTTCGGAAGGCAAAGACTCGTGGTGCAAAACTGAAAACACATCGTTCTCATTTTTCCTGCCAATGATACCACTTATCTTGGTGGTGCCTAAATCAATTGCTACTATAAATCCCGATTGAGTCATATCTGCTTATTTTATATATTTCATAATCAAAAGTTGCATTGTGCCGGTTATTTTCTGGTACATACAACCTGATTATCGAATTTTAAATTTATTTCTGAATATCTGTTCCATCCCACAACGTTGAGACCTTTATCTATAAACAATGAAAAGCGAGAAAGTTTTTCATTATAATTTTCTAGCTTACCCATTAGAATCTTAAAGTCTCCAACTCGCGGTATTAATTCTACTTCTTTATTGGGCTTAACCACAATCTGTTCTATCCAGGCATCCCAATATGGGTTGTCTTTAAGGTAAACATAAAAATCGTATAATTCGTTCTTTGCAAATTCATGATCAATAGCACCGGTTGCCAAAGGGGCATAAAGCGAAAAGTTATGAGATATTGGCATCACTTCTCTGTTGTTATCGATATAAAAACTGCCCTTCAAGTCGGAAATAATACGAAATACCGGTATTCTCTGGTGTACTTTTATTACAATTGCATCTTTTTGGGAGGCATATACCTCTACAGACCTCACCAGTCTGTTTGTCATTATAGTATCCTGAATACCCATAGTATTTATCTCGCTCATAGACAATCCTACAGGGTGAATTTTCTTTCTCTTTAGAAGATTCTCGATATCTTGCTGACTAATAAAATTGTATGTTGTGCTGTCTTTTATAATAATTTCAAGTTTTGCACACTCTCTGTCTTTCAATGAGTCATTCCAATAACTAATCGAAAAAATCAAATATGCTAAAACTATTATTGAAACAAATATTACAAGAAATCTCTTCATAAACAATTTTATATTTACCGGATACTAGTCTGTTTTTTCTGCCTTAAAAACTATTTAAATGCTATTAATTCATTATAACAAAGATACATTAAGATATTCAAAAGCGATGTATATTTTATAGATTATACATTTTATGGGTATATTTCCAACAATATTTTTTCAATATCGGGCAACAACTTATCAATATCTCCGGCACCAAATGTTACAACTACTTCTAAATCTTTTTGACGGATGGTTTCAAAAAGTTCGCTCTTTTCAATAAGAGTCTTTTCATTTATAGATATTTCATCAAAAATCAACTTTGAGGTAACTCCTTCTATTGGCTCTTCGCGTGCGGGATATATATCGAGCAATATCACTTCGTCGAGCTTTGAAAGACTGCGGGCAAAGTCGCCTGCAAAGTCTTGTGTGCGACTGTAGAGATGTGGCTGAAAGATGCCCGTAACTTTTTTGTCGGGATAGAGCTGTTTTATTGAAGAAATTGCAACCGACAGTTCTTGAGGATGATGTGCATAGTCATCTATAAAAACAATATCCTTTTTCTTGAGTCTGAAATCAAAGCGTCGTCTTGCTCCGCCAAAGGTCCTGACAGCCTCTTTAATTTCAGCTTCGCTTACGCCATTTATCAGTGCAACAGCTATAGCGGCAACAGAGTTTTCTATATTTATTCTGATAGGCACACCAAGATTGATATCTCTTATAACGTGTTCTTTGGAAATGAAATCAAATAAAATTTCGCCATTGCCGATGCGGATATTATCTGCATGGAAATCACCTTCAGATTCGGAGTAGGTAAAGACCTTTACTTCAGAATCAGCTTTTACAGTGAGAGGTGCACCCTTACGTACAAGCAGGTATCCATCTTTTCTTATGAGCGTTGTGAAATGCTCAAAGCTTTCTCTGTATGCTTGTGCAGTTCCGTATATATCCAAATGGTCGGGGTCGGCCGAGGTGATTACAGCAATCCACGGCTCTAACCAATGGAAAGATCTGTCATATTCGTCGGCTTCAACTACCGTTATATTACTTGTTTCGGACAACAGCAGATTTGTGTTATAGTTCTTTAGAATACCACCCAAAAAGGCGTTGCAATCGACTGTGGATTGACGCAACAAATGGGCAACCATGCTTGAGACTGTGGTTTTTCCGTGTGTTCCAGAAACACATATTGCATCGCTGGCTTTGGTGATTATTCCAAGTGCCTGAGCGCGTTTCATTATTTCAAAGCCATTGTTTTTGAACCAATTATATTCTGAATGAGTAGCAGGTATGGCGGGGGTATATATCACCAGGGTTTTGGATTTATCTTTAAACTCCTCGGGAATTAATGATAAATTATCTTCATAATGAATTATGGCTCCTTCATCTGCAAGAGCTTTTGCGAGAGGTGTTTCAACACGATCGTAGCCTGCGACAGAACAGCCCTGACTTAAAAAATAGCGAGCAAGGTTGCTCATACCAATACCTCCGATTCCCAAAAAATATATTAGCTGATGATTCATCTGTTTATATAGCCTGTTTGAATTTATTTTATCACAATTTTCTCTATCTCATCCACAATTCTGCTTGCGGAGTTGTGCTCGGCAAGTTTAAAGATGTTTTGACTTAGTTGACTCAACTGCTGATTGTTATTAATCAGGTTGAGCGCAGTGTCAAATAGTTTTTCCTTTGCTTCATTATCTCGTATCAAAATAGCAGCACCTTTATTTACTAGTGCAAGTGCATTTTGCGTTTGGTGGTCTTCCGACACATTTGGTGATGGAACCAGTATAACGGGCATGCTTAGCAAACTAAATTCGGATATGGAGCCTGCGCCTGCTCTGGATATTATAAGATCGGCAACGGAATAGGCATAATCCATACGAGAAACAAAGTCAAGCAACAACACATTGTGCGGAATGCGACCTTGATTTTGCAACTCCTTCATTTCTTTGAAATAGTATTTGCCGCATTGCCATATTACCTGAACGTTTGATTTTTTGATTTCATCAAATGAGTTGATGATGCTTTCGTTGAGAGTGCGTGCACCCAAGCTTCCGCCAACCATGAGGATTGTTTTTTTTGTTGCGTCTAATCCAAAGAAATCATATCCTTTCTTTTTATTCTCATCAGACACCAGCAGGTCTTGCCTTGTGGGATTTCCGGTTAGAATTATTTTATCCTTTGGAAAAAACTTTTCCATTCCTTCGTATGCAACACAAATCTTTGCTGCTTTTTTTGCTAGCAGCTTATTGGTAACGCCTGCATATGAGTTTTGCTCTTGCAACACTGTGGGGATGCCTTTTGAAGCGGCAGCCTTAAGGATGGGACCACTGGCATAACCACCAACACCAATTGCAATATCGGGTTTGAAGTCTGACAAAACCTTACGTGCCTTGCTCATGCTTTGAAGCAATTTGATAACAACTTTGATATTTTTAAGCAGATTCTTTCTGTCGAAACCTGCCACGGGCAAACCTACGATATCGTATCCTGCGGCAGGAACTCGCTCCATTTCCATTCTGCCCTCAGCACCTACAAACAGAATTTCAGAATCCTTCCATCTGTCTTTGATTGCATTGGCAATGCTTATTGCCGGAAATATATGTCCTCCGGTGCCACCGCCGCTGATTATAAATTTTAATGTCTTGTTGTTTTTTCCCATTGCTAATTATGTAAAAAATAGTGTTATACGTGGATTACCTTATATTTCTCGTCAGCATTTATAATCTCTTCAATCTCTTCATTGTCAGAAGATTCTGCTTTGTTTGCTTTTCTCTTTTTTCGTTCTCTGCTAAAACGGTCGGCGCTTAAAATCAAACCAAAATAAGCACACGTAATTATGGTGGATGTTCCTCCGCGACTAACCAAAGGCAATGGTTGCCCGGTGACAGGAATAAGATTTACTGCCAC
>CAZHWC010000029.1:6966-28180 GCA_964535975.1 uncultured Proteiniphilum sp.
GATATTGCTATTTTTGCATGTGCTACCTGATAATTATCTTTGGTTACGGCGAACGTTTTTTCATCACCCTCTTCATACTTACTGTCCCCAAACTTATCGAGACGACTTTGCCAAGTTGAGAAGCGCTTTAGAGGTCCATCTTTATCAAAAGCACTTGATGGTATTGCTTTTAGCGCAATAAAAAAGAGTGCTACAAATATTATACCTGCCAGTGACAGTTTGAGTAATCTTGTAAACTTGACATTGCCGATAAACATCATTAGATAGCAAACAAGAAATAAAAGTAAGGCGGTAGATAAGTTTTGCAAAGCAATAATGCCAGTAACTAAAACCATGAGTCCTATCATCCATTTGAAAAGAAGTCCATCGTTTATCCCATCGTGCTTACTGAGCAAGAAGGCAATAGTGCCCATTAATGATATCTTTGCAATTTCAGATGGTTGCATTTTAATCCCAAAGATTTTCAACCACCGTTCTGAACCATTAACCGTTTCGCCAAACTTGGCCGTCAGCAATAACAACACTACCGAAATTATTAAAACAAATATCAATGAGCTATAATATCGATACGGGATATTGTGCATCATAAGGATGAGACCAAAACCTGCCAGAAGAAACAATGAGTGTCTAAGAATTGGTCCCCAATGACTGGAGGCTTTGTATGCAAGCGTGCTGGAGGCACTAAATATTTCTATGATTGAGATGACAGCCAGTATGACAAAAACAATCCATATTACTTTATCGCCCTTGAAAACGATATCAGTAATACTTTTAAATGTGGGTTGAGATGTCTGATCATTATCCACACTTTCAGAATAGTTGCTATCTGAAGTTTTTACGTCTATTTCATCTATGTCGGGGGTTTTATCCATCATTTCAGTTGACTTATTAATATTAATATAATCCAGCTGTTATAAATTTCTGACACAATGCTTAAACTGATCTCCGCGATCTTCATAGCTGGCAAATAAATCAAAGCTGGCACAACATGGCGACAACAATACTGTATCGCCTTTCTCAGAGTTTTGATATGCTGTATCAACAGCATCCTTCATACTGCTTACATCTATTATTTTATCAACCTTGCCATCAAAGAATTGATGCAATTTGCTATTGTCAGTCCCCATAAATATAAGGGTTCTGACTTTCTGCTTCACCAAGTCTTCTATCTCAGAGTAATCATTGCCTTTATCAACTCCTCCCAATATCAGTACCACTTTGGTGCGCATGCTTTTGAGTGCATACCAGCAAGAATTGACATTAGTTGCCTTAGAGTCGTTAATGTATTGCACGCCTCTTACTGTTGCAACATTTTCTAATCTGTGGGGCACACCTTTAAAATCGGATAATGCCTTTCTGAGATTCTCATCTGAAATATCGAGAAGCTTTGCCACAATGCCTGATGCCATGCTATTAAAAACATTGTGCATACCTTTCAGGGCAAGCAATTCTAAGTCCATGGAGAAAGTAGGTTCCTTTGGATGGATAAACATGTTATGCCCATCGGAGTAGGCTGTCAGGCAATTATTGTTCTTACTGCCAAAAGGGTAAATATGAGATGGGGGGCGTAGTTTGTCAAGTTCCTTTGTAATTATTGGATCATCAACCCAATATATTACCGAGTCGCCCATTTTTTGATTTCTGATAATTCTCATCTTGGCATCGGTATAGTTTTGTATATCATACTCATACCTATCCATATGGTCGGGAGTGATATTAAGTATAACAGCTATATCGGCTTTGAAATCATAAATTCCTTCGAGCTGAAAGCTGCTTATTTCCAATACATAGTAATCATAATTCTCCTCAGCTACAGATCTTGCAAAACTCTGACCAACGTTTCCTGCAAGTCCTACATTTAGTCCGGCTGATTTGAGTATATGATAAATGAGCATACAGGTGGTAGTTTTGCCATTGCTACCAGTGACACATACCATTTTTGCATCTGTGTATCTGCCGGCAAACTCTATCTCAGAGATTATTGGTATATTCTTGTTGATTATTTTAGTAACGATAGGGACAGAATCGGCTATTCCAGGACTTTTTACAACCTCCTTGGCTTGTAAAATTTTGGTTTCGGTGTGTCCTCCTTCTTCAAACTCAATATTATACTCAAGTAGTGTTTCACGGTGCTTTTCTTTTAGCTTTCCAAAATCGGATACAAATACATCGTATCCTTTGGACTGTGCCAAAATTGCAGCTCCTACTCCACTTTCACCTCCTCCAAGTACAACTATTAAGTCTTTTTCTAACTTGTCCATATATATAGATGTTTATTATCTCATTTTTAATGTGGCAACAGCCAAAACAGCCAGTATCATTCCTATTAGCCAGAATCTTGATACTAATTTAGGTTCGCTAATAGGCTTCAATGGCTTTTGAATTATAGCATCGATGCCTGAGTTTCCTGCTTTTTGGAAATGATGGTGCAAAGGAGTCATTTTGAAAACTCGCTTGCCTGCTCCTGTTTTTTTCTTTGTGTATTTGAAATAGCTAACCTGCAAAATAACAGAAAGTGCTTCAACAAAAAATACTCCGCATAAAATTGGCAATAGCAATTCTTTGTGAATAAGAACTGCAAATACGCCTATCAGCCCACCAAGCGTGAGGCTGCCCGTATCCCCCATAAACACTTGTGCAGGATATGCATTATACCACAAGAAACCAACTGTTGCACCCACAAAAGCAGCGGCAAACACCATCAGCTCATCACTTCCGGGGATATACATTATATTAAGATAGGATGCAAAATCGACACGTCCCGACACATACGCCAGAATACCCAAGGCCACCCCAATTGTGGCACTAGTACCCGATGCCAATCCGTCAAGCCCATCTGTGAGATTAGCACTGTTTGACACGGCTGTGACAATTAAAATAACAGCAATGATAAATACTATCCATACAGCAACGTCTGCAAAATCTCCCATCCAAGAGACGAGGGATTTGTAGTCGAAATTATTATTTTTCACAAAAGGAATTGTGGTTTTAGTGGTTTTCACATCACTATCCACATAATAAACATCCTCTATTACATTATCAACTCTGACTTCGACATTTTCTCTTGCTACAATATCAGGGCTTAAATACATGGTTATGCCTACAATGAGACCAAGCCCAATTTGTGCAACAACTTTGAACTTACCCTTAAGTCCTTCTTTGTCTTTTTTGAAAGTCTTGATATAATCGTCGGCAAAACCAAGAGTGCCAAGCCATATAGTGCTCACAATCATTATGATTATATATATATTGTCTAGCTTGCCCATTAATAGTATGGAAGCAAGAATCGAGGCAATAATTATCACCCCGCCCATTGTGGGGGTTCCTCTTTTGCTATACTGTCCCTCAAGATCCAAATCACGAATAATCTCACCAATCTGCATTTTCTGAAGGCTCTGGATAATTCTTGCACCCACTATCATTGAAAACAGAAGAGAAATAAGTGCAGCTAGTGCAGCACGAAATGAAACATATTGAAACATTCCTGCACCCGGAAAATTTAAAGTGTCCAAGTATTGGAACAAATAATATAACATATACCTTTATTTATCGTTAATACGGTTATGCACCTATATAATAAGATGTATAATCTAGTTCATTGAATTAAAAATTTCTGATACAATTTCTGCATCATCAAAGTGATGTCTCACTCCTTTTACCTCCTGATAGTCTTCATGACCTTTTCCGGCAATAAGAACTACATCACCGGGCTTGGCTATGGCACAAGCAGTTTTTATTGCTTCTTTTCTGTCGACTATTGTTAGTGTAGTCATTCTTTGACTTTTGTTTAATCCCCCAAGCATATCGTTTATGATATCTTGTGGTTCTTCAAAACGTGGGTTATCGGAAGTAAGGATTACTTTATCGCTTAACTCCACTGCCTCTCTTGCCATGATGGGGCGTTTTGTTCTATCTCTGTTGCCACCTGTGCCAACTACTGTTATTATGTCGCCTTGCTTGTTTAATACATCGTGAATTGATTTCAAAACATTAATCAAAGCATCAGGTGTATGCGCATAGTCTACAATAGCGGTAATATCGTTTGAAGAGCGAATTGTTTGGAACCTTCCTGAAACAGGCTTTAATAGAGAAAGAACTCTTAGAGCTTCTTCCTGAGATTGTCCCAGCAATATTGATGCACCATACACAGCCAATAGGTTATATACATTGAAATCGCCGACAAATTGTACGATTATGCTTTTTCCATTAATCTCTATTTCGGTACCATCAAAATGCTTTTCAAATATTCGTGCCTTATAGTCGGCCAGTCCTCTGATAGAGTATGTTCGTTTTTCGGCAACAGTATTTTGAAGCATAAACTCTCCATTTTTGTCATCGAGATTGGTAAGCGCAAAAGCAGTTTTGGGAAGAGAATCAAAAAACATCTTTTTTACATCTCGATACTCGAGCATGTTTTTGTGATAATCTAAATGGTCTTGAGATAAGTTTGTAAATATTCCACCCACAAAGTTCAAACCATAGGTTCTCTTCTGATGAATTGCGTGAGAGCTTACTTCCATAAATGCATATTCACATTGTGCATCTACCATTTTGCTCAATAATGAATTAATAGAAATTGGATCAAGTGTGGTATGGGTGGTTGGAAACCTTTCTTCGTTCACAAAATTAGCAACAGTTGACAGTAACCCTGTGGCATATCCTAACTTGCGAAACATTTCGTAAAGCAGTGTGGCTATTGTTGTTTTACCGTTGGTGCCGGTTACACCTACTAGCTTCAGCTTTTGCGAAGGATTGTCATACCATTCAGATGCTATCTGCGCTAGTGCAACAGATGTATTCTCAACCTGAACATACGTGACACGTGAGAAGTACTCTTCAAAGATTGGTTTATCGTATATCACAACTAGCACATCCTGCTCAATGGCTTTGGCTATATAATCATGACCATCAGTATTAATACCTTCGACGGCAATGAATAATGAGCCTGTTTGCACCTCTCTTGAATCAGAAGTAAGATGCTCTACGTCAACATCTTTATTGCCATGTATATTTAAGACCTTACATTTATCAATAAGTTTTTCTAGCTTCATATCCTTCTTTTTTATTATTTACCGAAGTGTTATTTTAATATTCCGGCCTTTTACGACCTTTTGACCCGGTGTTAGCGATTGGCTGACTACTTTTCCTGAACCTGAAAGACTGACTATAAGTCCGGAACTTTCCAACAAGTATAGTGCATCTTTGGCACCCATTCCGATAACTCTTGGAACATAACTTTTATTTATATCCAAAGGTTCAACGCTATATCTTGAACTATCCCTATCTACCAATATCCAGTCAGTAGAAGGCATATGATCCGATTTAAGCTTCAACTTAGACATTACACTCTTTGTTTGGGCTGTGTTGCCATTCTTCACAATTGGATCTTTATGTAATAATGAGTCTACTTTGATATCTTCAACTCCAAGCTGGGTTCGTCTTACAAAGGTTTGTTCTGCAATATTTTTAAACACCATACCAGCCTGACCTCCTCCTGAAGGAACTCCTCGGGGACGTCGTATTCCCACAAAACATGTATATTGAGGATCTTCGGCAGGAAAATAACCACAAAACGAAACATAGTAATCACTATATCCGCCTCCGCTTGCTATAAGCGCAGTGCCTGTTTTGCCTGCTATCTGAAAATAATCGGAACCCACAACCTTAGCAGTACCTTCGTCTATTACTCCCAAGAGCATATCATGTATCTGTTCTAAGGTGGATTCTTTACACATCTTATTATTAACAACCTCTGCTTTATATTCTTCCACTACTCTTCCGTCACGCAGGATTTTTTTTGCAATAAAAGGCTTAATCATTTTACCTCTGTTTGCAATACCATTATAAAACATCAACAGGTATATTGGCGGAATTCTGCTTTCGTAGCCAAAAGACATCCATGGCAATGTGGTTTTTGACCAATGATTAACTTTGTCATCCGGGAACCTGATTGATGATGTTCCTTCAATTCCACTCAACGGCACATCCCATGTAAGAGTTTTCCGAAGTCCTATTTTATCTATTCCCTTAACAAACTTCTCGGGATTGTTTTCGTATCCTTTTAGCACTATCTTACTCATAACAATATTGGAAGAAACCTCCATTCCTTCCTTAACTGTCATATAGCCTCGGTCTCTTCCCTGACGCCAATAGTGATCGCGCACCCATTTTCCCTTATACTGATAGAGTCCATTTCCTACATGAAACGAATCTGTGGGCTCGATAACTCCATCGTCAAGTGCCACCATAACGGTTACGGTTTTAAAAGTAGACCCAGGCTCATTCATATATGAAAAGGCATTTGGATTTCCTTCAGCATAGCTCCCAGAGGGTAGTCGGTCGAGGTTTGCTATACCTTTTATTTCGCCTGTTTTGGTTTCCATTATTATTGCCGTGCCCGATTCGGCAGAGGTCTCAATTAGCTTATCTCTGAGCGCTCTTTCTGTTATATCCTGGATATCTGCATCGAGTGTTGTTATTATATCATATCCATCTTTTGCTGCAACTTCCTCTATATCTGTCCATCGTCCCTCAATCTTTCTTCTGCTTTTCACACCCTCAATTCCCCTGAGCAAAGAGTCATATTTTTGTTCCAGTCCACTTGCACCACCCTTGGCAAGGTCTTTATAAACATTTCCAACGGTTCTGTTGGCCAAATTGCCAAAAGGACGTTTACGTGAGTTTTTCTCTTCGGTAATAAGTCCGTTTATATTTGATTTAAAATTGAAAAAAGGGAAGGTTCTAATCTCTTTCAAGTCAACATATGATATATCTTTCTGTATAATTCTAACATATCTTGACTTGATAGGTACTTTCTTATTAATACCTTTTGCTTTATATTCTGCTATCTGCTTGTCTTCATTCTGGCGTTGTTTCCAGCCATTGAGTATAATATTTTTGTATTGACTTGCACTTCTGTCAGGAAACTTTTTTGATAATGCGGCACACAAATCGTCAACATAAATATCAATTGAATCTTTAGACATGCCCCCTGCTCTAAAGTCCATATATATACCATACAAGGGTTCGCTGGTTGCCAGCAATTTTCCATCGTGAGTAAAAATGCTTCCTCGCTTGGGCAAAATAATTCTATCTGTGATTATAGTTTCTTTTTTACCAACTTCACGCCACTTTTTGCCATCACTTGAGAACATTAACTTCCCTGCAGTAACAATTATACTTAGCGCAAACAGCAACAAGACAGATACAATTATTCCGTATCTGCCTAATATATCTTTATTTTTTTTATCGTAACTTCCACTCATTTTACCATCTTCCTTTCTGAATTCGATAGACCGGCTCATTAGTAGGCTCAAGATCTAATCCGGATATTTCCACCATTCTTTCGATCTGACTTCTACGACTTATTTCAGTCAAATCTGAAGAAATATTCAAAGATTCGAACTTTGCATCCTTTAGTTCTCTTTTTAGATTTTCCATTTCGGAAATTCTCCTTAAAACTGTATATCTCTGACTTGTGAAAACAAACATAATGGCACCCAATATCAAAATAAATGACAGATTTCTAACAAAAAAGTCACCGGTTAAGACGTTGCCTCCAAAAATATGAACAAAAGACTTTTTAATATTGCTTATCTTCATAACACTCGGGGTTTATTTCTTTTCAACAATTCTTAGTTTGGCACTGCGAGATCTTGGATTTATTGCCTGTTCCTCATCAGACGGAACTATTACTTTACGATTGATAACTTCAAAAGGAGTTTCTACATTTCCAAAGAAGTCTTTCTCTATATCGCCTTTAAAGTTACCTGATCTAAAAAAGTTCTTAACCATCCTATCTTCAAGAGAGTGATAGGAAATAACACTAAACCTGCCTTTTGATTTCAGCATTTCACATCCGCCCAACAACATATCTTCCAGTGCCTTCAGCTCGTCGTTAACCTCAATTCGCAAGGCCTGAAATGCTTGTGCCAATATTTTATTTTCTTTTTCCCTCGTGGTGAAAGACTCCATTATTTTTCTCAAATCAGAAGTAGTCTCGATATTTCCATCTTTTCTTGCTGATACAATTGCACTCGCAATACGTCTGGCATTTCTCAGTTCTCCATAGAGATAAAAAACATCCGCCAAGCTCTCTTCTGAATATTCATTTAAAATATTAGCTGCTGTTTTAGTAGCTCTGTTATTCATTCTCATATCCAAAACTGCGTCAGAACGAAATGAAAAACCTCTTTCAGCTTTATCAAAATGATGAAATGAAACACCTAGATCGGCAAGAATCCCATCAACTGAATCGATTTTATAGTATCTAAGAAAGTTTTTAATATAACGGAAGTTACTCCTTACGAAGGTAAATCGAGGATCATTTATAATATTTTGGTGCACATCCATATCCTGATCAAATGCAAAAAGGCGACCCTTATCTCCAAGTTGGTTTAATATCTCTTGCGAATGACCACCACCGCCAAAAGTCACATCAACATATACTCCATCCGGATTTATGTTTAATCCATCAACACTTGCATCAAGCAATGCCGGGACATGATATATATCTGCCATAATTAATCTTTTATTATCATCTAATTTCATCCATCAACTCCTGAATCTTTGATGAGAATTCTTCAGGAGAAACCAATGGGTCGTTCAATTTGTCTTTCGACCAAATTTCTATAATGTCATCAACTCCGAGAAAACGAACATCAACTTCAATTTCCACCATTTGCATATAGCGTTTTGGTATGAGTATTCGTCCACTGGCATCCATTTCTATACGTTCTGCATCGAGAACAAACTGGCGAAAAATCTGTTGCTGGTCTTTATTCCATTTATTAAGGCGGCTACGTAAGTAATCTATCTCTTTTTCCCAAATAGTTCCCGGATAAAGCAATAGACAATCTTGAAAAACATCCCTTCGCAACACTAAATACTCCTGGTTGGATGCCTGAAGATTTTTACGAAAAACTGCAGGGACAAAGATACGACCTTTTGAGTCAACTTTAGCCTCTATATTTCCCAAAAATTGCAACATAATAACTGAGTATATTTGTTTTAAGCGTAAAAATACAAAATTAATCCACTTCTCCCCACTTTGCTACACTAATTTTTAAATAAAGTTATCAACACACACCTAATAATTTACATATCAACTAATTAACAGTGTCTAATTATTCCACACTTATATCTTTTTAAGTGTCATATAAATTTATAAAGAGTAATGGATTGTTTATTTTTAATATATTAGTACTTTTGTCATACAAGATCAAAATTAATATGCTTAACGAAACTGATTACAAACTTGACATTGAGGGTGTTTTGAAATCAAAAGCAAAAAAACACTTCAATAAAATTCCCAAATTTGCAATTAATTATTTAAAGCGAACTATTTGTCAGGATGAGCTTAATGGCATAATTGAGCGAAATATAGACTTAGATGGCGTTGACTTTATGCGCGCATTGATAGACAAGGAGTTTAAACTAAAGATTGAAACTTTTGGAGAAAATAATATTCCCAAAGAAGGAAGGTTTACCTTTGCCTCTAACCATCCTCTTGGAGGCCTTGACGGCATATGTCTGGCCGGCATTTTAGGAGAAAAATATAATGGCAACATCAAATACCTGGTAAACGACGTACTACTTAATATTAAGAACTTAGAATCTATATTTGTTCCAATAAACAAGTATGGCAGCCAGGCTAAAGAATCGGCAAAAGCAATCAATGAAGCATATGCCTCAGACAACCAGGTCATAACCTTTCCCGCGGGTCTTTGTTCCCGTAAAATTAAAGGAGAAATTGTGGATTTGGACTGGATGAAAAGCTTTATTTCAAAATCTATAGAATATAAAAGAGATATTATTCCGGTTCACTTTGAGGCTCATAATTCAAATTTCTTTTATAACTTTTCGAACTTAAGAAAACGAATGGGAATGAAATTTAATGTGGAATTAATATACCTTCCTGGCGAAATGTTTAAAAATGAGGGGCAAGTCTTCAAGATAACATTTGGAAAACCAATCAGCTGGCAATCATTAGATAAATCAAAAAGCCATGCGCAATGGGCCGCCGAAATTAAAAATATAGTTTACAAGCTTCCTTCTAATTCAGAAAAATAATTTTTATGCAAAAAATAATTGACCCTATCGACAAAGAGCTTATAAAGCGAGAGCTTACCGTTGGTAAAAGAGTTAGAACAACCAACAAGGCTGACAATGAGATATACATATTCACTGCTCATGACTCACCTAACTTGATGAAAGAGGTTGGGCGACTTAGGGAAATAGCATTCAGACACTACGGCGGGGGTACCGGTCTTGAGACAGATATAGACAAATATGATGTTATGGATAGTCCCTACCATCAATTAATAGTATGGGATCCGGAGAAAGAGGATATACTTGGTGGATATCGCTTCATAACAGGGAAAAATGTTGGGATTGACGAGAATGGACGCCCCATGCTTGCAACTGCCCATTTGCTAAACTTCTCTGATGAATTTATTAATAATTATCTTCCTTATACTGTGGAGCTAGGCCGATCTTTTGTCACGTTGGAATACCAATCTACATTACATAGTCGCAAAGGAATTTTTGCTCTTGACAATCTCTGGGACGGACTGGGTGCTCTTACAGTTATAGACTCATCGCTAAAATATTTTTTTGGCAAAGTTACTATGTATGGCACATATAATAAAGAGGCAAGAAACATGATTTTGTATTTTATGCAAAAGCATTTTCCCGATCCGGATGAACTAATAACACCCAAGACACCCCTTGAGACAAACACTGACTTGGAAAAAATGACCGAACTATTCAAGGGAAAAACTTTTAAAGAGGACTACAAGGTGCTCAACAAAGAAGTGAGAAGTTTGAACCTGAATATTCCACCACTTATCAATGCATACATGGGACTATCACCCAATATGCGCTTTTTTGGCACGGCAATAAATGACGAGTTTGGGGATGTTGAAGAGTCGGGTATTTTAATTGAAATTGATCAGATTTTAGAAGACAAAAGACAGAGACATATAGAGACATATATAAAGTCAAATCCAAGCAGAAGGTTCTTAATCAATTTGCACAGAACCATATCAGGCAAAAAAAGGAAGTAGAAACTTTGTTATTCATAAACAAATAGCTACCTTTGCACCCGCAAATACAAAATTTATTCATTTTAAAAGAACTACTAAATGGCAACAAAACTGCGTTTACAAAGAAGAGGTCGTAAAAATTACGCATTCTACCAGATTATCGTTGCAGATAGCAGAGCTCCACGAGATGGAAAGTATATTGAAAGGATAGGTTCATATAACCCGAACACAAATCCTGCTACAATCACTTTAGACTTCGACAGAGCTTTGTATTGGCTGCAAGTAGGTGCTCAACCCACCGATACAGTACGTAACATCCTATCAAACGAAGGAGTATTACTAAAAAAACACCTTCTAGGTGGTGTTACTAAAGGAGCTTTTGATGAAGCGGAAGCTGAAAGAAGGTTTGAAGCTTGGAAAAACGACAAACTACAAGAAGCCCAAAAAGTAAAGAGCAATACTGAAGAAGCTGCTCGCAAGGAAGAAAAAGAACGCTTAGATGCAGAAAAAGCAATTAACAAAGCAAAAGCTGAGGCTTTAGCTAAGAAGAAAGCTGAACTGGAAGCTGCTAACAATCCTGTAGTAGAAGAAGAAGCAACTGAAGAAGAAGTATCTACAGAAGCAACCGAAGAAGCTGCAGAAGAAGCAACTGAAACACCTGCTGCTGAATAATCACTACAGATTAAAATATAAATTTTAAAAAAGCATCTAATTTTATTAGGTGCTTTTTTTGTATTCATAAGCCTGCATTACATTTTTCCCATTGAGTATTAAAATGTAATCCATATAAAACCTTAATCTATATTTTTTTCAACATCATTAAACTGTGAAAAAACATATAATTCAAAGGAGATTCACTTAATTAATCTTTAAAATAAGCTTTTTTGACCCTCTTTTATAATTTTAAGGAGAAATGTTAAACAAAAGAGCGGGTTATTTGTTAAATTTGAAAACAAAAATGATCTTTAAAATTTTATATTAGTCATTTACAATGAAGTTTAATAAAAAAGAAGTATGAAAAAATCAACTATTTGGCTATTGGCAGTTGTAATGTTTATAGCTTTTTTTTCGTTGCTTTTTCTTCAACTCAGGTATATAAGGACGAGTATGTCCGTAAGGACTGACCAATTCAATGAAATGGTGAAGCGAAGTTTAATAAATGTCTCTAGAGACTTGGAGCAAGATCAGACTCTGAGATTTTTGGAGGAGGATATGGAAGAATCTGAAAACAGATACAATCAATATGCTCAACAAAGCGGAAGCTCAACAACTAGCATTACCAGTCAAAGTGATGGAACTACAAGGATTGAACAAATAATTCAAACTCAAAGCATGTTCAGTCAAAGTAATAAAGGCGGAGTTTTCTTGTCACCGCGTGGCAACACAAACTCTATCTCCAAAACTTCTTATGATTTGCAACAGTCTCTTTCAAAACGTTATCTATATGAGCAGGGATTACTTAACGAAGTAATTTTAAAAATACTATATAGATCAAGTAATGAGCCAATTGAGGAGCGTATTAACTTTTATGACTTAGACAAGTACATTCGTTCGGAGTTACTAAACAACGCACTGAATATTCCTTATAGTTTTCAGGTAGTTGATTACAACAACAAAATTGTGTATTCTTCGCCCGGATTTTCTAATAAAGAAGAAAAGGCGGTTTATACTCAAATATTATTTCCAAACGATTCGCCATCTAAGCTAAATAAGTTAAGAGTTTATTTTCCTACAAAGCGAGATTATGTATATAGCGAGATTTCATTTTTTATGCCATCTTTGATATTTACATTTATACTTTTGGTGACATTCATCTTTACTATTGCTAATTTATTTAGACAGAATATGTTATCTAAGATGAAAAATGATTTTATCAATAATATGACACATGAGCTTAAAACCCCTGTTTCAACAATATCTCTTGCAGCCCAAATGCTTAGAGATGTATCGATAACTAAGTCTCCGGAAGTGTTTAAACATGTCACAGGTGTAATAAATGATGAAACTAAGCGATTAAGTTTTCAAGTTGAGAAGGTTTTACAAATGTCTTTATTTGACAAACAAAAAACCACTCTTAAGATAAAGGAAGCAGATGTGAATGATATTATTGTGAATGTTGCAAACACTCATGTGCTAAAGGTTGAAAAATTTGAAGGAAAGCTAGACATTGACCTGCAAGCTGAAAATACAACAGTTAATGTTGACGAGATGCATTTCACAAACGTATTATTTAATTTATTGGACAATGCTCTTAAATACAAGCGGGATGATGTGCCGCCAAATTTGATGGTAAGAACGCGCAATGAAGGCAATAAAATCATTATATCGGTTGAAGATAATGGCATAGGAATGAAGAAGGAGGACGTAAAGAAAATATTCGATAAGTTTTACAGGGTTACTACCGGTAACTTACACGATGTGAAAGGATTTGGATTAGGCTTGGCCTATGTGAAGAAAATTGTAACTGATTTGAATGGAACAATACGCGCTGAGAGCGAATTGAATAAAGGAACAAAATTTATTATTAGTTTACCCACTATAACACAAAAATGATATGGAAGAAAAATTGAAACTATTTTTATGTGAAGACGATGAGAATCTAGGTATGTTACTTAGAGAGTATCTGCAAGCTAAGGGTTATGAAACCGATCTATTCCCTGATGGAGAGGCAGGATTCAAAGGATTCGTTAAAACGAAGTATGACCTGTGCATTGTAGACGTGATGATGCCAAAAAAAGATGGTGTTTCTCTTGTGAAAGACATTAGAAGCGTAAACACTGAGGTGCCTGTTATTTTCCTTACTGCTAAAAACATGAAGGATGATATTCTTGAAGGATTTAAGGCAGGAGCTGATGATTATATTACCAAGCCATTTAGCATGGAGGAACTTGTTCTGCGTATTGAAGCAATCATTCGTCGTGTGAAGGGCAAGAAATCAAAAGAGCAACAAGTTTACAAATTTGGAACTATGACTTTTGACACACAAAAGCAAATTCTTCAAATTGGTGATGAGCAAACCAAGTTAACAACTAAGGAATCTGAACTGTTATCGCTGCTAAGTGCACATGCCAACGATATTTTGGAGCGTAATCATGCTTTAAAGCAAATCTGGGAAGAAGATACTTACTTCAATGCCAGAAGCATGGACGTATATATCACCAAACTTCGTAAGCTTTTGAAGCCTGAGCCTAATATTGAAATTATCAATATCCACGGAAAAGGTTACAAACTTATTGTGCCTACCGAAGGAGAAATTGAAACAGAATAGGTCTTAGAAATTAGGATATATGATTAAGAGCCACCCACAGGGGTGGCTTTTTTATTTGTTTACCTCCAATAAATCAACGATTATAGTTACCTTTGTGAAAAACTTATCAAATATGATTCATTCAATGACAGGTTATGGGAAAGCACTTATTGAGTTTCCCAACAGAAAGGTAACTATAGAGATTAAATCACTTAATAGCAAACAGTTCGACCTTTATACCAGAATACCTTTAATATACAGAGACAAAGAGATATCTATACGAAATCTGCTAGCCAAAAGACTTGAGAGAGGTAAAGTAGATCTATCATTTAATATTGAACAGATATATAAAGATGTTTCTTCTAAAATAGATCACTCTGTCGTAAAACAATACTATAACGAGCTAAAAGAGCTATCCAACGAATTGGAGGTTGCTCCACCATCTGATTGGATACCAACACTTATAAGATTACCTGAGGTAATGAAACAAGAAGTGGAAGAAATAGACGAAAAAGAGTGGGAACAGATTGAAGAAACAATTGGCAGAGCTACTGACGAACTAATTAAATTTAGAATTCAGGAAGGCAAAGTGATTAAAAACAATCTCACCGAAAAGATTGAGAATATAAGAAATCTTCTTACCAGTATTTTGCCATTTGAAAGCAAAAGACTAGAGAAAATAAAATCACGCATTGAAGACAACCTTAGTCAGCTTGAAAGTGTGGAGTATGATAAAGGAAGATTTGAACAAGAAATGATTTTTTATGTTGAAAAATTAGATATCAACGAAGAGAAATCAAGATTAACCAACCATCTGGATTACTTTATTGAGACAATGAACAACGAAGAGTCACAAGGAAAGAAGCTTGGTTTCATTACACAAGAAATTGGTCGTGAAATAAATACTCTTGGTTCAAAATCAAATGATTTTGATATGCAGAGAATTGTAGTTCAGATGAAGGATGAATTGGAACAAATTAAAGAACAAATACTAAATACTTTGTAGGTTCATTTTTAACTGATTATTATCAAGATGAGTAAACTAATTATTTTTTCAGCACCTTCAGGAACAGGAAAGTCCACCCTAGTGAGATATTTGATAAAAGAAGATCTGAACCTTCAATTCTCTATATCTGCCACCAGTCGTGAGCCGCGTGGTGATGAACAACATGGTTTGGAATATTTCTTTTTGAGTAGCGATGAGTTTAAAGAGAAAATAGCTAATAACGAATTTCTGGAATACGAAGAAGTATATAAAGACAGATTCTACGGCACACTTAAGAGCAATGTAGATATGATTTTGGAAGAGGGGAAAAACGTTGTTTTTGACATTGATTGTGTTGGTGGACTAAACGTAAAAAAGATATATGGAGACAGAGCTCTAAGCATTTTCATAATGCCTCCTTCAATCCAGGCGCTTCGTCAGAGGCTTGAAAAGAGAGGCACTGACACACCCGAAGTTATTGAAAGCAGATTATCTAAAGCTGAATACGAAATGAGCTTCGCCCCACAATTTGATATAATAATAGAGAACGACGATTTCGACAAAGCAAAACGTGAAACATATGACGTTATAAAGAACTTTATAAATTCTTAGTTCTATATAATCTCCCTTTAAACAATATAGTGAAACCAAATAAATCTATTTGCAGAATGCATTTAGAAAAGGTTTCACTTTTTTCAATATATAATTATGCAAAAATTAATTGAAAAATATCTCCTGCCATTAGCAATGGTTATTGGCATCCTTTTTCATAAATATATAGCCATACTATCACCCATAACGCCTATCTTACTGGCAATAATGCTATTTTTCACATATAGCCGCATTTCACTTAAAGACATTAAGTTCAACAAACTACACATTTGGCTACTTCTGGTTCAATATATTGGTGGAGCTTTGGCTTATTTTGCATTAAGAGGTATAAACGAAACTCTGGCACAGGCTGCCATGATATGTATCTTAGCACCAACAGCCACATCTGCTCCTGTGGTTGTGGGCATATTAGGAGGAAACATAGCATCTGCCACGGCATTTACATTAATCAGCAATCTGCTGCTTGCATTTATAGCTCCATTATTTCTGTCACTAATAGGAAAACCAACTGTAGAGGTTTCATTTATAACTTCTGCACTGTTTATATTCAAAAAGGTAGTTCCCATACTAGTGCTTCCTTTTATTATTGCTCTGATTGTTCAGGGCATATCACCCAGACTTCATAATAAAGTGAGGTCAATGCCTTTAGTTTCTTTTTATATCTGGGCAGTAGCACTAACAATTGTTTTGGGAAATATTACCAACTTTATCATGATAAAAGAAGATAGCGGACACACAATTGAGATTCTGATTGGGGTTACTTCTTTAATTATATGTCTCCTTCAATTTGGAGCCGGCAGAGCTATAGGGCGCAAATTTGGACAAACCATAACAGGTGGTCAGGGAATGGGTCAAAAAAATACCATCCTTGCAATTTGGCTAACTCAAACTTATCTCAACCCAATAGCCTCACTAGGACCAGGGCTATACGTTGCCTGGCAAAACATTGTAAACTCATATCAAATTTGGATAAAACAAAGAAGGAAATAAAATAGATAATATCAATCTACACCCTTTTTTTATCTTATCTTCTACCTAATTGATATGTTTTAAAACATAAAAGTAAACAATACACTTTCATGATATTTGAGTAACTTGCAACTCAATATATATCACGACTTTGTTATTTAAGCGAAATTACAAAGTCGTTTTATTATTGAAACTTATAAATTTAAATACTTAAAATTTTATCCATCATGAAAGTTTACAAAACAAACGAAATCAAAAACATTGCTATTGTTGGCAATTCGGGATCAGGTAAGACCACTCTCGCCGAAGCTATGCTTTACGAGTGTGGTCTTATAAAACGACGTGGTACTATTGAAGCAAAAAACACAGTTAGCGACTACTTCCCTGTTGAGAAAGAATACGAATACTCTGTATTTTCAACTATACTAACCTACGAATGGAAAAACAAATTAATGACTTGGATTGATTGTCCGGGTTCTGATGACTTTTCAGGAAACATCTCTTCTGCACTTGCTGTTACAGATATGGCCGTGATGCTTGTTGACGCATCAAGCGGTGTGGAAGTAGGCACAATAAATCAATTCAGACAAATAGAAAAATTAAATAAACCTGTGATGTTTGTTATGAATCGCATGGATCATGACAAAGCCGATTACGAAAATACGCTAACCAATCTAAAAGAGCACTATGGACACAAACTAGTTCCCGTACAATATCCTACAGGAAACGGTGAAGCATTTGATGGAATAGTTGACGTACTTAAACAAAAATATTATAAGTGGGCTCCGGGAGCTACAGCACCCGAAGTTTTAGAAATACCCGATAATGAAAAAGAAAAAGCTGCTGAGCTTTTCCAGGCATTATTGGAATCTGCTGCTGAAAACGATGATACCTTGATGGAGAAATATTTCGAGCAAGGCACTCTTACTGAGGAGGAAATGATAAAGGGAATTCAATTAGGATTAATAAACAGAAGTGTATTCCCATTATTTGTTACATCTGCCGAGAAGAATATGGCAGTTCACAGGCTAATGAACTTCTTAAGCATTGCAGCTCCATCACCAGACCAGGTGGCTGCTGAGAAAAATGTTAATGGAGATGTTGTTGAGCCAGACTCAAATGCACCTACAAGTCTATTCTTCTTCAAAACTACTGTTGAACCACACATTGGTGAAGTATCTTATTTCAAAGTAATGAGTGGTAAAGTTAAAGAAGGAGACGACCTTAGTAATGCCAACAGAAATTCAAGAGAAAGAATTGCTCAGATGAATCTTGTGGCAGGTCAGATTCGCGAGAAAGTTGTTGAACTTGAAGCAGGAAGCATCGGCGCAGCAGTTAAACTAAAAGACGTTAGAACAGGCAATACCCTAAACGCTAAAGGTGCAGAAAACAAGTTCGAGTTTGTAAAATTCCCAACTCCTCGTTACAGAAGAGCTATTAGAGCTAAAGTTGAAGCAAACTCAGAAAAACTAAGCGAAGCACTTACCAGAATGAGAGAAGAAGATCCTTCATTGATTATTGAAGTATCTAAAGAATTAAGACAGACAATAGTTTCAGGTCAGGGCGAATTCCATTTAAAGACTATGCGCTGGAGACTTGAAAACAATGATAAACTTGAAATAGAATTCCTTGAACCAAGAATTCCATATAGAGAAACTATTACAAAACAGGCACGCGCCGATTACCGACACAGAAAACAATCAGGTGGTGCAGGTCAGTTTGGTGAAGTTCACTTAATAGTGGAACCATATGTAGATGGATCACCCGTTCAGGAAATATATAAATTTAATGGACAAGAATTCAAAATACAGGCCAGAGACGTACAAACAGTTAATTTGGATTGGGGCGGCAAGCTTGTATTTGTAAACAGTATCGTTGGAGGATCAATTGATGCACGCTTCCTGCCTGCCATTCTGAAAGGAATTATGGGACGCTTGGAGCAAGGACCCCTTACGGGATCATATGCTCGCGACGTACGAGTAATAGTATATGATGGAAAGATGCACCCTGTTGACTCTAACGAAATTTCATTTATGCTAGCCGGCAGAAATGCATTTAGCGAAGCATTTAGGAATGCAGGTCCTAAAATTCTTGAGCCTGTATATGATGTTGTTGTTTCTATCCCAAGTGACTATATGGGCGATGTTATGAGTGACTTGCAAGGTCGTCGTGCTATGATCATGGGAATGGAAAGCGATAAAGGAATCGAGAAGCTAAACGCGCGCGTACCTCTTAAAGAGATGTCAAGTTATTCTACATCACTTAGCTCAATCACAGGAGGTAGAGGCTCATTCACAATGAAATTTGCCGAATATGAACTTGTTCCTTCTGATATTCAAGACAAATTATTGAAAGAATACGAAGAGCAAAACAAGGACGAATAATTAATCAATAATTTTAATATTACAAAGCGGGTGATATATAGTTTCATCCGCTTTTAATTTATACTCCTATCGAAGAACTATCCCAAATATTCAGTCTAGAAAGCTTGATTTTTATCTAAGCATCATCCGTTTATCTTTCATATATTCACGGCTAACATTATAAAGCTATAGAATAAGACCAGTGGATAAATCACACTAAAGCTTATTTCGACAAATAATAATCTATAAATATTTTCTGTAAAACACAGCCATGAGTCCCTCACTTACCCAAGCAGAAGATCCGCTTTAATATTGAAATCAACTATCATATATATTATTTTCAAACAGTATCCATATATGGAACTAACAGAAAGAGGGCGCTCCACATATTTGTGAAACGCCCTCTAAAAACTTATATCGTATTAAACTATTAAAAGTGCAATACTTATTAATCTTATTATAATACGATTGGCTTATATTTTGGTACCAAAGCTTTCATAATCACCCATCCAATTAGGTAAGCAACCGCACAGAACGAGAAAACAATTAGATAACCAGCTTGCTCACCATGGAATCCAAATAACTCCATTGGCTGACGTACATATTCTAATCCAGAAGCCAATAGATCCTTAGTCATTACCACCTCATCACCATCAACCATGGCAGTACCATTTGCAAAGTCAAACAAAACTCCAGATCCTAAATTTATTAATGCCGATCCAATACCACCAGCCATGCCACCAATACCAGTAATAGTTGCAATTGCACCTTTGGGAAACATATCACCAATAGTAGAGAAAATATTTGCAGACCAAGCTTGATGAGCCGCTCCAGCCAAACCAATAATAATAATCGGGAACCAATAAGAAATACCACCAAGAGGCTGCGCAAAAAGTGCTAACAGCGGGAAAAATGCAAAAATTAACATCGCTTTCATCCGTCCCGCATATGGGTTCATACCTTTTTTATCTACAAAATATGAAGGAAGCCAACCACCAATAATGGACAATAGAGTGATCATGTAAAGAACAAACAACGCTACCTGTGCTTTAGGGTTTGAAGACTCCATACCATAAACAGAACTCAAATATGCAGGTGTCCAGAACAAATAGAACCACCACACACCGTCCGTCATAAACTTACCTACCACAAATGCCCAAGTTTGTTTATACTTGATACTCTGTGCAAATCCAATCTTTTTTGCGTCAGCAGCTTTAGAAGCCTCAACTCCTCCTTTAGAATCATCATGATCTTGAAGTATATAATCAAGCTCAGCTTTATTTACTTTAGGATTTGATTCTGGCTTTTTGTATCCAAACTGCCACCATCCCATCCAAATAAAACCAAGAGCACCAATTACTATAAATGCTGCTTCCCAACCCCAATGATGAGCTATAACTGGGATTGATACGGGAGCTGCAAGAGCACCTACGGTTGCACCTGCATTAAAAATACTAGTTGCCAATGCTCTATCCTTCTTAGGAAAATACTCAGCTGTTGCCTTAATTGCAGCGGGAAAGTTACCTGCCTCTCCTAATGCCAAAATCAATCGTGCGAAAATAAATAAAACAACACTCACATTTATAACACGCGCCACATTCTGAATTCCTCCAATTATTTCACGTGCCTCGGCAAAGTTCACAAACCAGTTTCCAGTTATGATTCCCGAAGTAGCAATACCTGCAAAAGCATGCAATACTGCACCTAATGACCATATAAAAATAGCCCACATAAAACCCTTCTTAGTATCCAACCAGTCAACAAAACGACCAGCGAAGAGCATTCCGAATGCATAGAATAGCGAGAATAACGTCGTTATTGTTCCATAATGTATGTTAGTCCAATGGAACTCAGGCGCAATAAAATCTTTCCACGTCAGCGACAAAACCTGACGGTCAAGATAGTTAATAGTAGTTGCAAAGAACAACATTGCAACTATTGTCCAGCGGTAACTTGTCATCTTATCCACTGTCTTTCCTAATTGATTCATTTT
>CAZHWC010000030.1:0-1057 GCA_964535975.1 uncultured Proteiniphilum sp.
TTCTCATACTTTGCCTTTGGTGTGCAGTTGAAAATGAATCATTTAATAGGGTTCTTGTTTTTGGTGCTTGCTGTTTACTTTATATTTAAATAGTGATATTTGGTATAATGAGAATGTATCAAAATAAAAAATAAATCTCTGGGAATTGAATATTTTGAATAAATCTCTGATGGGTGCATATAGAAAGAGGGTGAAATCACATTGTGATACACCCTCATTATATTTTGAAATAGTTGCCTTTGATATTCTAAGACCTTGTAACCTGAAATCCTTTGTCGGAAATGGCAATATCTACAAACCTTGCTTTGCTGTTTGGTGGATTGTCTAAAAGAATCTTTTTAATTCGTGCGGCTGCATCGGGCGATTTTGCCACTATATATAAATAACCGCCGCCTCCTGCTCCCGGAAGTTCATAACCCAAAGCGTAGTCTTTAATCATATCAATGATTTTTTCGACTTGCGGAGGATTTGTTCCTTTGTCTAAAAGCTTTTTCTGTTGCCAGGTTTTTAATACCATCCTGCCATAATCTTCGAAGTTTCCTTTTTGTATGCACTGGCTCATTTCCATGGCGTGAACCTTCATTTTGTCAAGTATGTCGAGGTGCTGAGATGAGTTTAGGAACATGCCTCTCACTATCTCGGCTAATATGTTTTTGGCTACACGTGTGATGCCGGTATAGTATAGCAGGTGACATGGGCTATGCATCGGGTCTTTAAATATAAATTCGGGAAGCCAGCTAACTTGTGGCTTTTGTATAAATCCTCTTTCTGATTGTAGTAGCTTCACTCCGTGAAATATTCCTCCATACTGGTCTTGCCATCCCCCGCCTGTGGTTAGCATCTGTTCGAGTATCAGAGTATATGTGCTGATATCTTCTTTTTTCCATTGTAGACCACAGAAGTTGTTGAGTGCACCAAGCACTGTTGATGCAAGAATTGAACTTGTACCAAGTCCTGAGCCTGATGGAACGGCTGCCAGCAGTGTAATCTCGATGCCTGAGCCAAATGCTTGTAGTTGCTCATTAAGAGAGTTATATTTTACGGGTGCAAACTCGGG
>CAZHWC010000030.1:1157-14342 GCA_964535975.1 uncultured Proteiniphilum sp.
ACTATCTGATCGGCATGTGCGCTGAGCTTAGGCTCTGTGATATTATTTTTTAGAGCATTAATCATGCCTTGTCTCAACATTGAAAAGGCTGCCTCTTCTTCCACCTTTGCCTGCTCTGTTTTTTCGGCTAATGCAAATAGTCTGGAACGAAACATTCTGTTGTGAATCTTTCGCAACTCATCTGTGTCGTTTGGGAGAATATCTGGCGCTTTCAGTCCCATATCGTGATAGTCTTGGGCTAAGTCTGCAAGGTCAAGTTGGTAGAAAACACTTCTTTCGTGGTTGTTTTCTATTGTTTTTGAGTTCATCTGTCTTAGGCTTACTCTTTGTTCGTGCAGTAGTGGCAGAGATGCAACATCCATAAGCTCTTCGGCAGAATATCGTTTGCTGGTCATCCATATTTCTCGGGCTTGTTCATCATGCTTGTTTTGTCCTGTCATCCATTTAAGCACGCTTTCCATATTGTCGGATGTGTTTATGACAGGAAACAGTTGTGCACGCTGTATGTCGCTGATGTCAACTCCCAACTCCTTACAGTCAATATCTCTCTCCGTTAGCCAGTCTTTTATGGATTGTCCCATCCAAAGGGTGTTGGGGTTTTCCAAACTGCCGCTGAAAGAGTCATTTATGCCATATGGTCTCACAGCAAATGTGTAAGAGCTAATAGGTACAATATCTATACACAAATTGGGAGAAAGGTGTATTATCCAATTATTCTGAGGAATGCCTGTAATAACATTGCCTGAAGTTACGCTCCATTGATTGCTAATGTGCGAGTTTTCAATCCATATGTTATTATTATCTTCGGTGAAGGATATTTTTACCTCAGAGTTTTGTGTGAATATTGTGTTGTTGGGTTTTATCTTTCTGTGCATAATCAGACGTTGATCAAACACTTTGTTTTGCAGTGCAAGAGTGGAGGTTATTATCTCTTTGGTGGTGCCAAAATGATAGAACTCTCCATCTGTAAGTGGAATAATCTTTACGGAGAGGTTGTTAATCTCCTCGTCTGTATTTAGTGGGTTTTCTCCAAGTGAAAGCCCAAAATCGCCATACATGTCATAAAAAGATAACTCTCCTTTTTCATTATATGAGCGGCTTCGCAATAGCTTTATGGCCTTGTCGCTTAATAGCCACAGACCAATGTCCATTAAAAAGAAATGAGAGTTTGACAGCTCTTCAAGTTTTTCCAGAGATGGTTTTTGGAGCACAACATCCAGTGTTTCGGGTGTTTCTCTTTTGCTCGCAAACACTCCGTGTCGGGTGGCTAGAGATGAGTCAACCCAAATGCCGAAACATACTACATCTGCATCAGGTATTTTGGGTAGTGCAGCTTCAGTGCGTATATACACGTCGCCACTTGCGATGAGAGTTCTTAAAGATTCGGGGGCTTCTTCCACTATTTTTTCATATAGTGGTGTTTGAAGTGATAGCAGGTTTTGTGATAATCTTTGACCGCGTGCCCATCTGAATACAGGGACAGGAATTGATGTTTTGCCAGAAATGGCATATGATGGCAAGCGTCTGCTCTGACCTCCTGCATGGATAAGAATTCTTTTTTCTTGTTGCAACCACTCGTCGAAATCAATCTCTTTGTTGTCTTCTTGGTGGCATTGCTCCATTAACCATGTGGTGCCTCCACCGGAGCCCAATCTGCTATCCTTTGGGTCGGAAGTGCAAAACCAAGATTCTTTTGATTTATTGTTGAGTTCATGAAAATGCTCCGCTGCATTTGACGGGAGGGATAGAAGATATTTCATAATTATTTAATTTGCTATTAGCTTGTTAGTATCATAATACAAAATTAAGAGAATAAAATTTAATATCCCATTATAGTATTCGATTAATGTTTTATAAGGCACAATCTATAAAAAATCAATGGGCGATTTAATATAAATTAAATTAATAAACAATATATAATCCCTATATTTGCGTGCAAAATTAATAGGCAAATGTATTATAGGTCTAAGAAAAAAAACAAACGACAAAAGAGATTATATCTGTGGATAGGTATTTTTATTGGTGTTGTTATTGCTGCATCACTATATCAAACATCAGTTTATTTTTCTACTAACGAGTCGTGTATGATGTGTCATATGCACCCTCATGCTGAGGAGTCGTGGAAGTTATCGTCGCATGTTAATAACAGAAGCGGAACAATGGTGAACTGTGTGGATTGTCACTTGCCGCCCAAAGATGATACTTGGGCACATTATAGTGCTAAGGTTAAACTGGGTGTTCGTGATGTGTGGAGTTATCTCACCAAAGATTCGGCTGATATTGATTGGGAACGCAAAAGAGAATTAGACCAAGCTGTAAAATATATTCCTAATGCATCATGCGTTAAATGTCATCAGGATTTATTTCCGCAAGGTATTTCTGATGAGGGAATCACTGCTCACTTGTACTATGATGAGAATCATGAAAAATTGAATTTGCAATGTATTAGCTGTCACCTTGACGTGGGGCACTATGATCCGAATTATTCTCATTCGCAAATGGTGGGTATTCCAACCGGCGCTAAGGCTGTTGTTGACTCTAGTTTGTTCTTTAAAGAGTCGACTATTGTAACAAACTTTGAAAACTATACTGAGCAGATTCCAGGAACGGCAGTATCATTTAATATGGTGGCTATAGAGGGTGGTAGTTTCTTAATGGGTAGTTTGCCAAAAGAGGCGTTTCATAAAAGTGACGAGGCTCCACAGCATAAGGTTACTCTTAGTCCTTTCTTTATGGCCGAGGTGGAGACTACCTGGGATCAGTATTGGGCATTTTACTCTCAAACTATGAGTGAGGGACGAACACCTCCGGCAACTGTATATGAAAACAACTTGAATGCTATGGGTGTGGATGCAATTTCAGGGCCTACGCCTCCATTTGGTTTTCCCGACCAGGGTTGGGGTTCGGGCGACAGACCTGCTATTACTATGACACACTATGCGGCTGAGGTTTTTTGCCAATGGTTGTCTGAAAAGACGGGTAAGAAATATCGCCTTCCAACGGAGGCTGAGTGGGAGTATGCTGCCAGAGGTGAGACTGAGACGCCTTACTTTTTTGCGGGTAATCCTAAGAGCTTTTCAAATACCGGATTTATACGTAAGTTTATTTCTGCAAAAACTGATAGTATTGGCGCTTACGTGATTTATGCAAATAATAGCGGACACAGAACTCAAGAGCCGTCATTGGTAAAAGCAAATCCATTTGGATTGAAAAATATGATGGGTAACGTGATGGAGTATTGTGCTGATAAATATAACGAAAATGCATATCAAAACAGAGGTGAGGATACCCTTAATCCATTGGTGACTGACGGTGATGAGTGGGTTGTGAGGGGTGGAGGTTACTTCTCTGACGCTGCTGATGTGCGCTCGGCAGCACGTGCTCATACTAATCATGATGATTGGTTGAAGACTGATCCACAACAGCCAAAAAGTATTTGGTGGTATTCTGATATAAAAGGAATTGGATTTAGGGTTGTGTGTGAGCCTGAAAGTGCAATAGTGGTAAATAACTAATAACAATATATACTAAAACAAATTTCAAGAGATGAAAAAGGAGAATAATTTATCAAGAAGAGGATTTCTTAAAACATCGGCAGTTGCTGGTGTGGCTGGTGTTATCGGAACAGGTGCTACCGGTTTTTTGACATCATGTGGAGGTGATTCTTCTAAAGGTGGAAACAAAGCTTTGAAAGAGGCCGGAACTTACTATATCCCTTATCTGGAGGATCTTGCTTCGGATGGTAAGGAGCTGAAAGCAGGTGTAGTAGGATGTGGTGGAAGAGGTTCGGGTGCTGCATTTGATTTCTTAAATTCGGCTAATGGCGTAACAATTGTTGCACTTGGTGATGTTTTTCAGGAAAAGGTGGATGAACTTGCTGATAAATTAAAAAATGAGAAAAATATAGATATTCCTGCTGATAAGAGATTTGTGGGATTGGATGCATATAAGCAGGTTATTGATAGTGATATAGATGTTCTTATTGATTGCACGCCTCCTGTTTTTAGAGCGGAGCACTTTAAGTATTCTGTTGAGAAAGGCAAGCACTCTTTCTTAGAGAAACCAATATGTGTAGATGCTGTGGGTTATAGAACAATAGTGGCTGCTGCAAAACAGGCGCAGGCAAAAAATCTTAAGGTGGTGACCGGTACGCAGCGTCATCATGAGCGTTGCTATGTTGAGTCATATAAACAAATAATGAATGGTGCTATTGGTGAAATTACCGGTGGAACTGTTTACTGGAATCAGTCTATGCTTTGGTATAGAGAAAGACAAAAGGGATGGAGTGATTTTGAATTTATGGTTCGCGACTGGGTTAACTGGAAATGGCTTTCGGGAGATCACATCGTAGAGCAGCATGTTCACAATATTGATGTGTTTACATGGTTTAGCGGTCTTAAGCCTGTGAGTGCTGTAGGTTTTGGTTCTCGTCAGCGTCGTGTAACAGGTGATCAGTATGATAACTTTAGCGTTGACTTTGTGATGGAGAATGGTATTCACCTCCATAGTATGTGTCGCCAGACTGATGGTTGCTCAAATAATGTGAGTGAGTTTATTCAGGGAACCAAAGGTTCGTGGACAAGCGAGGGTGGATGTAAAATTAAAGACAGCCAAGGTAATATTATTTGGGAGTATGACTATGAGGCAGAAAAAGCAAATTATAAGCAAACTAATCCATATACACTAGAGCATGTGAATTTGGTTAACAGCATACGCAAGAATGAACCAATTGAGCAGGCTTCGGAAACTGCAGTTTCTAATATGGCTGCTATTATGGGTCGTGAATCTGCATACACTGGTGCAAAAGTGAAATGGGATGAGATGACTGCTTCTTCTTTAAACTATATGCCTTCAGATATTAATCCGGGCAAGATGGATATGAGTTCTTATACTGTTCCTGTTCCCGGATCATCAAACTAATTTAATTATGTCGATAGATCGAAGACGTTTCCTCAAAACATCAATTGCCGGTGCTGCGGCGATTGGTGTTGGGGGTGCTATGAATGCTTATGCAGGTTCTTTATCGGTTAATCAGGCACCTATATATCCAATAAAATCTGAACTTAAGCTTTCTTTTCAGGAGGGAACAGCTCCCGGAGCAAACCTGAATGAGAAGTTTGATTTTATGGAGGAGTATGGAGTTGTGGGTTTTGAGCCACATGGTGGAAATATCACTAATAGATTGCCTGAGTTTAAAGATGCTCTAAAGGGACGTGGTATTTCAGTCAGTGCAATTTGTGCGGGATTTCAGGGATTTATTCTATCCACAGAGGAGTCTGTGAGAAATAAGTTTCGCAGCTCTATGGAAGAAATTATAATTGCCGCAGGAGAGCTGGAGTCAGTAGGTGTTATTATGGTTCCGGCTTTTAATGAGCAGGTTCCTGTTATGCCTCATAATCAAGAGACCCGGGATTATCTATGTAAAGAGCTTGACGACTTGGGGAGGTTTGCACAAAGGTATGGTACTACTATAATTTTGGAGCCACTGAATAGAAAAGAGGCCTTTTATTTGAGACAATTGTCGGATGCTGCTTCAATATGTCGTGATATAAATAATCCGGCTGTGACATGCCTAGGTGACTTTTGGCATATGACGCATGAGGAGACAAGTGATATGGCTGCTTTTATTTCTGCCGGTGAATACTTGCAACATGTGCATATGGCTAGTCGCAAGCGTCGCAGCATGCCGGGCGAAGACGGCGAGGCTGATAATTATGTGGATGGATTTAAAGGGCTTAAGCTAATAGGATATAATAAGTATGTGAGTTTTGAGTGTGGTTGCCAGGGTGATAGAAATATAGTCGTTCCTGCTGCACTAAAACTTCTGAGAGAGCAATGGAATAAGGCATAGGCCTTGTTTTATATTAATATAAATGTGAGTGGGTGAGGAATAATTATTCTTCACTCATTTTGTTTTTAGCTTGAAGGGGCTTCGGAAGTGCAATTAATTTTCTAATTTTGTAAATAGTTTTATACAATTGTTTTTATTCAAAAAAGAAAAAATCAGAATATGTTTAATTATAAAAATGAGGACGCTTTAGTTCTCTTTTCAGGAGGTCAGGACTCAACTACCTGCTTATATTGGGCAAAAAAAACATTTAGAAATGTGCATGCATTATGTATATCTTATGGTCAGCGCCACTCGCTGGAAGTGGATATTGCCCGAAATATTGCTGAGGAAGCGGGGGTTACCTTTCAGCTGTTGGACGCATCGGTTATATCTCATTTGGCTCCCAACAGCCTTACAGATTCATCAATTGTGATGGATGAAGAGCAACCGGATGGTTCTTTTCCAAATACATTTGTGCCTGGTCGTAACTTGTTGTTCCTGACATTTGCTGCCACTATTGCTTATGCCAAAAATACAAAGCATTTGGTGATAGGTGTTTCTGAAGCAGATTACAGCGGATATCCTGACTGTAGAGATAACTTTATACACTCTACTAATGCAACTATTAATTTAGCAATGGATATGAACTTTAAAATTCATGCGCCTCTTATGAGTCTTGATAAGGCGGGTGTGTGGCGTGCTGCTGATGAGTTGGGTGTGTTTGATATTGTAAGAAACCAAACGCTTACTTGCTATAATGGTGTAAGAGGAGAGGGGTGTGGTGAATGTCCGGCATGTAAGCTGAGAAATAAAGGATTAAACGAATATTTGTCAACAAAATAGTATTTTGTGTTATTCTGTTCTTTTGGCACCTCTTGCTAATTCATAAAATACATCATCCATATAATGGGTAGTGACAAAGGGGGTTATTCCTTTGTCAGAAGCATCATAAATCAGGTCCCAAAATTGTCGACGGGTCACGGGGTCAACACCTCCTGTGGGCTCGTCTAAAAAGACAATTTTGGGTTCATGAATAATTGCTACAGAAAATGATAGTTTCTGTTTCCATCCTAATGGCAGAGAACGGACAAGTTTTTTCGCTTCATTATGCAATCCCAGCGTTTGTATAAGTTCTTCGCTCTTGTATTTAATTCTTTTATCAGAAAGACCATATATTCCACCAAAGAAGACAATGTTTTCGAGTACTGTTAGGTCTTCGTACAGCGAAAACTTTTGACTCATATATCCAATATTCTTTTTGATTTGTTCTGTTTGCTTATATACGTCATATCCTGCAACAGTTGCTTCGCCTGATGTGGGTTTGGATAATCCGCACAACATCCTCATAGCTGTGGTTTTGCCGGCTCCGTCAGGTTCTATCAGTCCAAAGAGTTCGCCATTATCTATGGTCATTGAGATGTTCTTTACTGCCTCAATGTTGTTATAGCTTTTTGAAATATTTTTTAGTATAACGTCTGCCATTTTGTTTGACCTCTTTGTGGATTTGATATTATTATTGAATAAAATTATTATTTGTAAAAGACAATAGCAAATCTTAAGTTGATTATTATTTGAATCAAATTATTTTATAACGTTTTCAATTTGCGGGAATTAAGTTTTGGCTTGAATAGAGTATTTTGTTTAACTTCGTATTTTGATAAAAAGAATAGATGCATTTTAAAAAGAGTTCTTTTTAAAACTAAATAAATTGATAAATCAAAATGAGAAAAATTATTTTTATGCTTACATCATTATTTCTGCTTGGCGCATGTGCTGGTAAAACATCGGAGTCCGGGAGTGCTGCTACTGAGTCTGACATGCCTGATGCTTCGTTTGAGTATCATGTGGATAGATTTGCTGATATTGAGATTTTACGTTATCATGTGCCCGGATTTAAAGCTTTGCCGTTAGAGCAAAAAGAACTAATATATTATCTGTCGGAAGCTGCCCTAGAGGGACGTGATATTTTGTGGGATCAACACAATAGTTTGAACTTGACAATACGCCGTGTATGTGAAGCTTTATATGAAAACTATATGGGTGACAAATCTTCTGAAGACTGGAAGAACTTTGAAACCTATCTAAAACAGATATGGATGGCTAACGGAGTTCATCATCATTACTCAGAGGATAAGATTATACCAAAGTTTACAAAAGAATATTTTGTGTCGATTGTAAAAGCTGTTGATCCGGGTCGTATGCCTTTTAGAGATGGAATGGCTGCCGATGAAACTCTTAATGAGATTGTTCCTTTGATGTTTGATGCCAAGGTTATGCCTAAGCGTATGAACCAGGCTTCTAATGCGGATATAGTTGTGACTTCGGGTGTGAACTTTTATGAGGGTGTGACTCAAAAGGAGGTTGAAAGTTTTTATAATTCAATGAAGAAACCTGGCGATCATACACCTATTTCATATGGATTGAATAGCAAAGTTATTAAGAAGGATGGTGTTGTGACTGAGGAAGTTTGGAAGATTGATGGTATGTATGGCAAAGCGATTGAACGTATTGTTGGATGGCTTGAGAAGGCAAGCAGTGTTGCGAATAAAGAGCAAATCGTGATAATTAATAGCCTTATTGATTTTTATAAGACAGGTGACTTAAAGACGTTTGATGACTATTCTATAAAATGGGCAAATGATACTACTTCAAGAGTAGATTTTATTAATGGCTTTATTGAGACATATGCCGATCCACTTGGTATGAAGGCTACATGGGAATCTATTGTAAACTTTAAAAGTGAGGAGGCTTCAAAGCGTACGGAAGTTATAAGTGCCAATGCGCAATGGTTTGAAGATCATTCTCCTATAGATGAGAAATTTAAGAAAGAAGAGGTGAAAGGTGTGTCTGCAAAAGTGATAACAGTGGCTATGCTTGGTGGTGATTGTTATCCGGCGACACCTATCGGCATTAACTTGCCAAATTCAGATTGGATTCGTCGTGATCATGGATCGAAATCAGTAACTATCGATAATATCACATCTGCATATGACAATGCTGCTCGAGGCAGTGGTTTTAATGAGGAATTTATGTGGAGTGATGTGGAGCGCAATCAATCTGAAAAATATGGTATATTGACTGATAACTTGCATACCGACCTTCATGAGTGTTTGGGACACGGTTCGGGAAAACTTTTGCCTGGTGTTGACAGGGATGCGTTAAGAGCATATGGTTCGCCACTAGAGGAGACACGTGCCGACCTGTTTGCTCTTTATTATCTTGCTGATGACAAATTGATTGAATTGGGATTGTTACCTGATGCTGATGCTTACAAAGCTCAATATTATAAGTATATAATGAATGGGGCTATGACTCAGCTTACTCGTGTTCAGCTTGGTAAAGATATAGAGCAGGCGCATATGCGTAATCGTGCTCTTATTGCTAACTGGGTGATAGAGAATGGAAAGGCAGAGAATGTTGTTGAACTTGTTAATCGTGATGGTAAGACTTATGTTGAGATAAATGACTATGCAAAGCTTCGTGAATTGTTTGGTATGCTATTGTCTGAAGTTCAGAGAATAAAATCTGAGGGTGACTATGAGGCTGGCAAAGCTTTGGTTGAGGCATATGGAGTGAAGATTAACCAAGCTCTTCATAAAGAGGTGTTGGATAGATATGCAAAGTTGGATTTGGCACCTTACAAAGGTTTTGTAAATCCTGTTTATAAGCTGGTTAAAGATGATAATGGAAATGTTGCTGATGTTACTATTTCTTATGAAGAGGGGTATGTGGAGCAACAATTGAGATATTCAAAACAATATTCTGTGCTACCGCTTAAAAATTAAACTTAAAGAAGTTAAACTAAATATTGAAATAAGCGTTTTGGATTATCTGAAACGCTTATTTTTGCTTTTTATTTTAAGATACAATTGAACATGATGACTTACGACGAAACCCTACATTATCTATATAATCAGATGCCCGAATATCAGCGTATTGGGCATCTTGCCTATAAACCGGGACTTGATAATAGCTATAAACTTGATGAAATATTAGAGAAACCACATACTAAATATACAACAATACATGTAGGAGGGACAAACGGTAAGGGTTCTACCTCTCACCTTATTTCTGCTATTCTAATGAAATCGGGATACAAAGTGGGACTTTATACATCGCCACACCTAGTGGATTTTAGAGAACGAATTCGTGTGAATGGCCATATGGTGCCGAAAGAGTATGTCATAGATTTTGTTGAAAAATATAGAGGGGAATTTGAGCCTGTTATGCCTTCATTTTTTGAACTAACTATGGAGATGGCTTTTAAATACTTTGAAGAGGAGGAAGTGGATGCTGCTGTTATAGAAGTAGGACTTGGCGGACGATTAGATAGTACTAATATCATAAACCCCGATTTGTGTGTGATTACTAATATAGGGTTTGATCATGTTCAGATTTTAGGGGATAATCTGCCTGCAATTGCTGCCGAGAAGGCTGGTATTATTAAGAGGAGTACTCCGGTGGTTATTGGGGAGGTGACAGATGATTTGGTGAGAAATGTTTTTGCGAGAAAAGCTGCTGAAGAGAATGCTCCGATTGTTTTTGCTGAGGATGAGGTGACTGATTTGAGTGTTGAGCGTAATGAGGAGGGATTGTTTTTTAGTGGTGCGGGTTTTGTGAAAATTAAATCGGAGCTAATGGGATTTGCACAAGAAAAGAATGCACGAACCGTAGTTGCTGCAGTAAATGAGCTTCGTAAGATAGGATATGTTTTGCCGGATGATGCGGTTGTTGCCGGATTTGAAAATGTTGTTGAGCTTACCGGTTTGATGGGACGCTGGCAGAAACTGTCTGAAAATCCGAGTATAATATGTGATACAGGGCACAACTCTCATGGGATAAGATATATTGCAGAACAACTGTCTAAAGAGCAATATGGTGAGCTTCATATTGTGTTTGGAATGGTTAATGATAAGGATGTGTCGTCAGTACTTGAGCTTATGCCAAAGAATGCTAAGTATTACTTCACACGTGCAGCTATTGATAGGGCACTGCCTCCTGAAGAACTAGCAAATATGGCTAAGCAGTATGGATTGAATGGTAATACTTATGATGAAATATCAAAAGCAATAGAGTTGGCGAAAAAAAACGCCGATGAAAATGATTTAATCTTCATCGGCGGTAGCTCATTTATAGTGGCAGATGCTCTTCCTTTGTTTTTATAATTACCAGATAAGTACTATTCTGAAATTATAATTGCTTGGTGCATTTTCATCGGGAAATAGGTCGGATGATTTTATGAAGAAGCCAACAGTGCTTGGACTTCCCAATTTGAAATCACAGCTTATTGTTTCAGTAAAGATTATATCGTTGCCAAAATCATCCTCTCCGTCATAATATGTATTTATGTAGGGAAGTGGTTTTTGTACTTCGTTTACTCCCTGTGTGCCTATAAAAACATATCCAAGAGCAGCTCCTTGTTCATATATAAACTTTGAAAGCTCCGGTAGGTTGGCAAATGCTTCCCACTGCTCTGATGAATTATTCCATTCCCAATCATTAGCTGTTACTCTAATGTTTACAACTTTCCATTGAGTTTCTGTAATGTCGCTTTCGGTGGTGCATGATGTTGTGCCAAATGATAGGGCGACTATCATGATAATTGCGATTAGTGATGTGGATATTCTCTTTTTCATAATTGTTTTATATTTGTTTTGTTGTTTATTAATTCTACTTGCGTCGTAACGTATATAACAAAGACTCTAAATAATTGTTGAGGTTTAAAAAACAAAGGTAATTAATAATCTTAAATCTTTTTATTTGTAAAATCTACTTCTTATCTTTGTGGTGTAACAAGCTACAATTGAATCTTAAATATTTAATATAAAAATACAACCTTATAAATACAACCTTATGAATAAAATCATTGAATGTGTTCCCAACTTTAGTGAGGGACGTGACAAACAAAAAATAGAGAAAATTGTAGAGCCATTTAGAGCTAAAAATGGTGTTAAGTTGCTTGATTACAGTAATGATGAGGATCATAACCGATTGGTGGTGACTGTGGTTGGTGAACCAGAGGCGCTTAAAAATGCATTGATTGAGGCAATTGGTGTAGCTGTGAAAGAAATTGATATGAACAAGCACAAAGGGCAGCACCCGCGAATGGGAGCGGTTGACGTAGTGCCATTCATTCCAATTAGAAATGTAACGCAGGAAGAGGCTGTGTCTTTCTCTAAAGAGGTGGCAGAGGCTGTTTCTAATCTATATAACTTGCCGGTATATTTGTATGAAAAATCAGCATCGTCCCCTCATCGTGAGAATTTGGCAGCCATCCGAAAAGGAGAATATGAGGGTATGGCTGAAAAAATTAAACTTTCGGAATGGGAACCTGATTATGGTCCTGTGGAAAGACATGCTACAGCCGGAGTTGTGGCAATAGGTGCGCGTATGCCTTTGATTGCATATAATGTGAATTTGGGAACTAATAACTTGGATATTGCTACTGCTATAGCAAAGAAGGTTAGATTTCTTGGTGGTGGATTACGCTTTTGCAAAGGGATGGGAGTGGCCCTTGAAGATCGTGGCATTACTCAGGTATCTATGAACCTTACTGACTATACGAAGACTTCGATTTATCGAGCTCATGAGTTGGTGCGTATTGAAGCAAATCGTTATGGAGTTCCAATAGTAGGTGCCGAGATAATCGGGCTTGTGCCGATGGATGCGTTAGTTGACACAGCTGCTTATTATCTGGGATTGGAGGATTTTTCTGTAAGTCAGGTGTTAGAGTCTAGGCTTATGGAGTAACAATTAATTAATTTATGACTTTTGATTGGAATTGGTGGCTTGAATTATTTGCCGCATCTATGGGCGTTATAAGCGTTTGGTATGCTCGTAAAGAAAATATCTTGGTGTTCCCTATTGGGCTTATAAATGTTTCGATATATATCTATATTTGCTTTGCTGCAAGATTATATGCAAATGCCGGAATAAATGTTGTATATTTTATTTCTAATGCATATGGATGGTATTTGTGGGGACGAAAGGACGAAAATAAATCAAGATTAAGAATCTCCCACAATACTTTGGCTCAAAATATTATGTCATGGGGCTCTATTGTGATAGTTTATGCCATCGCTTTATTTGTATTGCGTTATGCAAATAGAGCTGATATGGATTATCTTCAATCTAACTTGCCTTATATTGACTCTTTCAATACTGCTTTCTTTTTGGTGGCGACTATTTTGATGGCTTTTAAGAAGGTTGAGAACTGGATATTCTGGACGGTGGGTAATGTGGTGTCAATTCCAATTTATGTGTCGCAGGGTTTGTATTTTACCGGAGCACAATATGCTATTTTCCTTGTCTTGGCTACAATGGGCTGGATAGAATGGAGAAAGAAAACTAAAAAC
>CAZHWC010000030.1:14442-26895 GCA_964535975.1 uncultured Proteiniphilum sp.
AAAATTAAAAGAAAATGAAGTAAAGTAATAAATATAACAATCAAAAATTAAACAATTATGGGGATAAGAGTTCTATTGATGCTGTGCGCTATTGCGGTAATCAGCATTTCGTGTAGTAAAGTAGAAAGTGAGTTGAATGACAGATTACTCAAAGGAGTGTGGGTAAATTCGGTTACAAAAACTGATACTTTGGATTTCAATGTAAGACCTGACTTTACTAGGTCGTCTAACTTGTTTCAGTTAAAAAGAGGAACGGAAGAAAAAAGAGGTCAGACGATTCCTAAAATAGGAAATGGATACTATGAATATATTATTGCCGGGGATAAAATTTATCTAAAGGGATTGTTAATTGATATTCATAGCGATAAGGAATATGTTTTTAAACTAAATAATGATAGCAAATCGCTTCAGATAGGCTCTTTCGCTCCTTTTGAAGGCGGACTATCAGTAAATGAATTTGTACGAATTGATTAAAAGTAATCTTATTATCAGAGATGCCGCGCAGGTGGTTACCTGCAGTGGCTTTACCGGAAAACGAGGCAAGGAGATGTCGGACTTGCATGTTATTGAGAATGGAACCGTTATAGTTACAAATGGTGTTATATCTCATGTATTGAAGCAGGGTGAGGCTATCCCAGTAGATGAAAAACAATATAAAGTTATTGATGCCAGAGGAAAAGCGTTGTTGCCGGGATTTGTTGACCCCCATACACACTTTGTGTTTGGTGGATATCGTGAAGAAGAGTTTTCGTGGCGAATGCGAGGAGACAGCTATATGGATATAATGAATAGAGGAGGTGGGATAGTAAATACTACTCAAGCAACCAGAAACTCTTCTTTTGATTCTTTATATGACGCAGCTAAGAAACGCCTTGATGCTATGATGCAACTTGGCATAACAACTGTTGAGGGTAAGAGTGGATATGGCTTGGATAAAGAGACAGAACTAATGCAGCTGAGAGTGATGAAGCAGCTTGATGCTGATCATCCAATGGATATAGCAATCACTTTTATGGGGGCTCATGCCACGCCTGCAGAATGGAAAGGCAAAGAGGATGAGTTTATAGATTTCAATATTGAGGAGATTTTCCCTATCGTGGCTGATGAGAAGCTTGCAGAGTTTGTTGATATATTTACAGAAATGAATGTATTTGATATAGAGCAATCTCGTAAGTATTTACTTGCAGGAAAGAGTCTTGGATTTAAGTTGAAAATTCATGCTGATGAGATTGTGCAACTTGGGGGAGCTGAACTGGCCGCTGAGGTTGGTTGTATTTCGGCAGATCACTTGCTTCAGGCTTCGGATGAGGGAATAAGAGCAATGGCGGAGAGTGGTGTGGTAGCTACTTTGTTGCCTCTAACTGCTTTCTCTCTTCGTGAAGATTATGCCCGAGGCAGAGAGATGATAGATAATAATTGTATCGTGGCATTAGCCACTGATATAAATCCGGGAAGTTCATTTACATCCTCAGTGCCATTGCTATTTGCTTTGGCTTGTATTCACATGCAACTTTCACCCGAGGAGGCAGTAACTGCGTTCACTATTAATAGTGCCGCTGCTATAGGACGTGCCGATAAAATAGGAAGTATTGATGTTGGTAAACAGGCTGACTTGCTGTTATTGCAATTTCCATCATATAAATTTCTACCATATCATGTTGGAATGAATATTGTGGATACGGTAATAAAGAAGGGGATACCTTATAAGAATGAATTTGTTAGAAAAGATTAGAAAAACCATAATAAATAACCATATATAAAATATAAACATGAAATTACAGGACTTAACTCTAAAACAATTATTGGAAAAAACATCTGGAAGTGATCCCGTTCCCGGTGGGGGTAGTATTTCTGCGATGCATGGTGCTACTGCATCTGCACTGGGGGAAATGCTTGCTAACTTAACTATTGGCAAAAAGAAATATTTGGAAGTAGAAGACAAAATGAAGGAGCTTGCTGTCTTGTTTAATGAAAGCAGAGCTCTTTTTTTGAATGATATTGATAGAGATAGTGATGCATACTCATTGGTTTCTGAGGCTTATAAAATGCCTAAAAGCACTGAAGATGAACAGGAAAAACGTGCTCGGCAAATAGAAGCTGCAACAAAGATAGCTGCTACTGTGCCAATGGAAATTGCTGAGCGTGCATTTTCTATGTTGAGTCTTATTGAGGAGGTGACGTTAAATGGAAATAAAAATGCTGTTACTGATGGTATGGTTTCAATGTACACTTGTCAGTCGGCTGTGTTGGGTGCTCTGCTTAATGTTAGAATAAATATTAGTTCTATAAAAGATGTAGATTTTGCCAATATGCTGGCTGATAAATGTGATATTATTGAAAAGCAAACAAATGAGAGAGTGGAAATATTAAAGCTAGCAGTGAAGCCAATGCTTGTCTGAGTAATTATAATATACTTGAAAAGAATATTCTATTATGAAAAATATATACTACATAGGAAAAGAAGATTTGACATTTGAGGACTTGGAACAAATTATATCCGAGAATTTTAAGGTGGAGTTAGCGCCTGAGGCAAAAGAGAGAATAAAAAAATGCCGGGATTATCTTGATAATAAAATGATTAGCCAAAGTGAGCCTATATATGGAATATCAACCGGATTTGGGTCACTGTGTAAGCATACAATATCTAATGATGATTTAAATACTTTGCAGGAAAATCTTGTGAAATCTCATGCTTGCAGTGTGGGAGAGGAGGTTTCTCCCTTTATAGTGAAACTGATGTTTTTGTTAAAGGCGCATGCTTTGTCATTGGGATATAGTGGTGTGCAGGTGGCAACTGTTCAGCGTATGCTAGATCTTTTTAATAATGATATCTTGCCTGTGGTATATGACAAGGGGTCGCTTGGTGCATCGGGGGATTTGGCACCTTTGGCTAATTTGTTTTTGCCTTTGATTGGAGCCGGAGATGTGTATTATAAAGGTAAGAAAAGAGATGTAGGCAGTGTGCTTGATGAGTTTGGCTGGGCTCCAATTAAACTTAAAAGTAAAGAGGGACTTGCTTTGTTGAATGGCACTCAGTTTATGGCTGCCCATGGGGTATATGCAATACTAAAAGCACAAAGGCTATCGAAACGTGCAGACTTGATTGCAGCTATTTCAATTGATGCTTATGATGGGCATATTGAACCATTTGATGAGAAATTACATATGATTCGCCCACACATTGGGCAGTTGGAAACATCTCAGAACGTGCGTAATTTCTTAGATGGAAGTGAAATTATAATCAGAGATAAAAAGCATGTGCAGGACCCGTATTCTTTTAGATGTGTACCCCAAGTTCATGGTGCCACAAAAGATGCCTTGGAGTATGTGAGGGGTGTGTTGTTGACTGAAATAAATTCGGTAACTGACAATCCTACAATATTTCCTGATGAGGACCAGATTATTTCGGGTGGTAATTTTCATGGTCAGCCATTGGCTATCTCTTATGATTTTCTGGCAATTGCTCTTTCGGAGCTTGGTAATATCTCAGAGCGACGAACGGCTCAACTCATTCTTGGACATCGTGATTTGCCTGAGTTTTTGGTGGCTGACAGTGGACTTAATTCCGGGTTTATGATTCCTCAATATGTTGCGGCTTCTGTTGTGAGCCAAAATAAAATGTACTGCTATGCTGCAAGTTGTGACTCTATAGTTTCATCAAATGGACAGGAAGATCATGTGAGCATGGGAGCTACATCGGCTATTAAGTTGCTTAAGGTTATGGATAATCTTGATATTATTTTCTCTATTGAATTGATGAATGCAATACAGGCATTGGAGTTTCGTCGTCCTCTCAAATCATCTCCCATTATCGAGAGAATTGTGAAACAGTATCGTAAAGAGGTGCCATTTATAGAAGAGGATATTGTAATGTACAAAGAGATTGAAAAGACAGTTGCTTTTCTTAATCGTTTGCAGGTTGAAGAGATTTAGTATTTTGACATAATTTCAGTGTTTTAAATTAAAAAGAGCAATATGATTGAATAAGTGTGTCAATCGACAATAATTTTTTAAGTGCGATTAATAGTTTTAGTATCTTTGCTAATTGAAAAATAAAAATTTGAACATTTAAAACTAAATTGTAATGGTAGATCAGGTAAGGAAGACTCTCAGAGACTCTGCAGCTGCACGGTGGGGGGCATTGTTCATAGTATCATTCACTATGATGTGTGCCTATTTTTTAACAGATATAATGGCTCCCTTGGCTGGATTGCTAGAGGGGCAGTTAGGATGGTCAAGGTCGGAGTATGGAACTTTTACGAGTTCGTATGGGTGGTTCAATGTCTTCCTTTTGATGTTGATTTTTGGTGGTATTATTCTAGATAAGGCAGGAATTAGGATAACGGGTGTTGGTGCAACCTTATTGATGGTGCTTGGTACCGGCATTAAGTATTGGGCAGTGTCAACAAGCTCACTTTCTGGACTAACTCTTATGGGGCTAAATGCTCAAGTATTTTGGGCAAGTATTGGTTTTGCAATTTTTGCCGTGGGTGTTGAAGTTTCAGGAATTACAGTCTCTAAAATCATTGTGAAGTGGTTTAAAGGTAAAGAGCTGGCCACTGCAATGGGGCTTGAGATGGCTATGGCGCGTATCGGTACTGCTTTTGCTCTTGGATTTTCAGTTCCGATTGCAAAGGCTACAGGTGTTATAGATGTGTCACGTCCGGTTTTGGTGGCATTAATTGGATTGTGTATAGGGTTTATTTCTTTTCTTGTGTATGTGGTAATGGATAAGAAACTGGATGCTTCAATGGCTGATAATGGACATGTTGAGGCAGAGGAAGAATTTAAACTATCAGATATTGGTCAAATTCTAAAGACAAAGGGCTGGTGGTATATTGCAATACTGTGTGTTTTGTTTTATTCTGCTGTTTTTCCATTCCTTAAATATGCTACCGATCTTATGGTTAATAAGTTTGGAGTAAATGAGGACCTTGCCGGAATGATTCCTATGTTGTTGCCATTTGGTAATATATTGTTGACTCCTGTGTTTGGAGGTATATATGACAGAAAAGGTAAAGGGGCATCTATTATGATTATTGGCTCTGTTATTCTGATTGTTGTTCATGCTCTGTTCTCTGTTCACTTTATTGATAATTGGATATTTGCAATGGCATTAATGATATTGTTGGGTATTGGTTTTTCATTAGTTCCTTCGGCAATGTGGCCTTCAGTTCCAAAGATTGTTCCCGAAAATAGATTGGGTACTGCCTATGCGTTAATATTTTATGTTCAGAATTGGGGTTTAATGGGAGTACCACTTTTGATAGGATGGGTGCTTGAAAAATATTGTATTACCGGCACAACCGTGAGAGATGGGTTGACTGTAAATACGTATGATTATACTCTTCCGATGATGATATTTACTGTGTTTGGAGTACTTGCTCTGATTTTTGCTTTCTTGCTTAAAGCTGAAGATAAGAAAAAGGGTTATGGCTTGGAGCTGCCAAATATTCAGAAGTAGGGGAAGTTACTATATCTAAAGTAGACAAAAAGGCGAGCATACATTGTTCGTCTTTTTTTATTACATTTGTGTATAATATTTTAGAATGGAATTTCAACTTACATCACAGTATAAACCTACAGGTGACCAACCAGAAGCGATAAAGGCTTTATTGGAGGGTTTGAGACAGAAAAGTCCTTATCAAACACTTCTTGGTGTTACAGGATCCGGCAAAACATTTACTATAGCAAATGTAATAGCACAGATCAATAAACCCACATTGGTGTTGAGCCATAATAAGACTCTGGCTGCGCAGCTTTATAGCGAGTTTAAGAGCTTTTTTCCCAATAATGCTGTAGAATATTTTGTTTCATACTATGATTACTACCAGCCTGAGGCGTATATCCCAACTACAGATACTTATATTGAGAAGGACTTATCGATTAATGATGAGATTGAGAAGCTGAGGCTTGCAACTACGTCGGCTCTTCTTTCGGGTAGAAATGATGTTATAGTGGTTTCGTCTGTGTCGTGCTTATATGGTATGGGAAATCCTGAGGACTTTAAGCAAACAACTATTGATATATCAGAGGGACAAGTTATAGAGAGGGATGTTTTTTTAAGACAGCTAGTTAGTAGTTTGTATTCTCGAAATGAGTCTGAAGAATATAGTCGAGGCAACTTTAGGGTGAAGGGTGACACAGTGGATGTGTTTCTTGCTTATACTGATTTTATAATACGGGTTATCTTTTGGGGTGATGAGATTGAGAGCATAGAAGCGATTGATCCGCTTACAGGTGTTACAACAGAAGCATTTAGCAATTATAGAATATTTCCGGCAAACTTGTTTGTTACTACTAAGGAAAGAATATTCAGAGCTATTGATGAAATTCAGATAGATCTGGGTAAGCAGGTTGAGTTCTTTAAGTCTATTGGTAAGCCACTTGAGGCAAAAAGGCTTTATGAGCGCGTGACATATGATGTGGAAATGATAAAAGAAATAGGCTACTGTTCGGGAATTGAGAATTATTCTAGATATTTTGATGGGCGCAATCCGGGTACAAGGCCTTTCTGTTTGCTTGACTTCTTCCCTGATGACTATCTTACGGTAATTGATGAGAGTCATGTTACAATTCCTCAAATTAGGGCAATGTATGGTGGAGATTATTCCAGAAAATCAAATCTTGTGGAGTATGGATTTAGGTTGCCTGCTGCAATAGATAACAGACCTTTAAAGTTTGAAGAATTTGAGGCGCTTACACCGGAACTTATTTTTGTGAGTGCCACACCTGCTGACTATGAATTAATAAAGTCTGAGGGTATTATTGTAGATCAGCTAATAAGACCTACCGGCCTGCTCGATCCTCCTATAGATGTTAGGCCAAGTATGAATCAGATTGATGATTTACTTGAGGAGATTCATCTCACGATCGAGAAGCAGGAGCGTGTGCTAGTGACAACTCTTACAAAGAGGATGGCAGAGGAGTTGACTGATTATTTGGCAGATAGCAATGTAAAATGTAGATATATTCATTCTGATGTTGAGACATTGGAGAGGGTTAAAATTATGGATGAGTTGCGTGCAGGTATTTTTGATGTATTAATAGGGGTAAATCTTCTCCGTGAGGGGTTGGACTTGCCGGAAGTATCGCTTGTTGCTGTGTTGGATGCAGATAAAGAAGGTTTTTTGAGATCACATCGTTCGCTTACACAAACAGCCGGTCGTGCGGCACGTAATGTAAACGGGAGGGTTATTTTCTATGCTGATAAAATGACAAACAGTATGCAAATGACTATTGATGAAACGAACAGAAGACGTGAGAAGCAGATTAAATATAATGAGAAGCATGGTATAATTCCAACTCAAATTAATAAAAAAAGAGAGTCGGCATTGGGAACATATGCTTCCTCTGTTGCTGCTGAACCTCAAGCATACATGGAGCCGGATTATGTGTCGATTGCATCTGAAGCAGAAGTTGTATATGACAGCAAAGAAAGCTTGAGAAAAGAGATAGAAAAAGTGAGAAAGGCAATGCATGAAGCGGCAAAGAAACTGGAGTTTTTGGAAGCTGCACAATTGAGGGACCATTTGATTAAACTTGAAGATTTGCTGAAGGAGAAATAACATAAACAATGGCTTGTTAATTATGTAAAAAATTATCAACTTTGTTGATTAATAGCTTTGAAAAATATTAATTTAATAATCATAAACCACATTAGAGAATGAAAACAGATATTCAGATTGCAAGAGAAACACCTCTTCGTAAGATTAAAGATGTTGCTGTAGATATTGGTGTAATCAGAGATGATGTAATTGGATTTGGAAGGCATATGGCTAAAGTGCCACTGGAGCTAATTGATGAGGAGAAGGTAAAAAAAAGCAATCTAATTTTAGTAACTGCAATTACTGCAACAAAAGCAGGAATAGGCAAGACTACCGTGTCGATTGGCCTAGCTTTGGGACTTAACAAAATTGGTAAAAAAGCTATAGTAGCATTGCGTGAGCCATCATTGGGACCAGTATTTGGTATGAAAGGCGGAGCAGCCGGAGGGGGGTATGCTCAGGTGCTTCCGATGGAGAATATTAACTTACACTTTACAGGAGATTTTCATGCTATAACTACGGCTCACAACACAATCTCGGCTTTACTGGATAATTATATATTTCGAGTTCAGGGAACAAAAGATGCTATTAGACAGGTTTTATGGAAGAGAGTGCTGGATGTTAATGATAGAGCTTTAAGGAGTATCGTTACCGGTCTTGGTTCAGGAAATGGTGTGCCTCTTGAGGGTGGATTTGATATTACTGCCGCATCGGAGTTGATGGCGATTTTGTGTTTGGCGAAAGATCAGGAAGACTTGAGACGTCGCATCGAAAATATATTATTGGGTTACAGACAGGACAGAACCCCATTTACTGTAAGGGATTTGGGTGTTGCAGGTGCAATTACTGTATTGTTAAAAGATGCACTTAATCCTAACCTAGTGCAAACCACCGAAAATACTGCTGCATTTATTCATGGTGGTCCTTTTGCTAATATTGCTCATGGATGTAATTCAGTGGTAGCTACAAAAATGGCGATGACTTATGGAGATTATGTGATTACTGAGGCAGGATTTGGTGCTGATTTAGGTGCAGAAAAATTCTTAAATATAAAGTGTAGGAAGACCGGTCTTAGACCTAAACTATCAGTTATAGTGGCAACAGCACAGGGACTTAAGATGCACGGAGGCACTCCTGAAAATAAGATAAAAGAACCGGATATGGAAGGATTAAAGCTTGGACTTGCGAATCTTGATAAACATCTTGATAATTTGGCAGGATTTGGTCAATCTGTTGTGGTTGCATTTAATAAGTATTATTTTGATACTGATGAAGAGATTGCCTTAATACGTGAGTTTTGTGAAAAGCGTGGTGTTGGTTTTGCTGTAAATGATGCTTTTGTTAAAGGTGGGGAAGGCGCCATTGAATTGGCTAAGACTGTTGTTGAGGCTGTAGAGAATAATCCTTCAGGCGATTTGAAGTTTACATATGATGATGCGGATGATATAGAAACTAAAATCACTAAAATAGCAACAAAAATTTATGGTGCAAGAGACGTTGTTTTGGGTGAGAAAGCAATTAAGAAATTGAAACTTATTGAGGGTACTGAGCTTGAGAGAATGCCTGTTTGTATTGCTAAAACACAATACTCATTCTCTGCTGACCCTAAATGGTATGGTGTGGCAAAAGATTTCAGATTTAAGATTAATGATATTGTTATAAATCAAGGATCTGAGTTTCTTGTTGCCATTGCTGGCGAAATGATGCGAATGCCGGGACTTCCTGCTGATCCACAGGCAAAGAGAATTGATATAATTGACGGAGAAGTTGACGGTCTAAGTTAATTAAATTATTTATAATTAATATTTTATGGGAGTTTATCACAATGTGATTTCACTCCCTTTTTTTGTTCGAATTCCCATCGAAGAATAATTCCAAAAGTTCAATTATCAGTGGCTTATTTTTTACGCGCTCTTTTTAAGTACATCAGTGTTAAATATGAATTTATCTTATTTCTATTTGATGAAAAAGATTAAATTTGGAATATTCTATTAAAATCTAAAACTTGAACAAAATGTTAACATCTTTCCTTAGCGAAATATCAAAGACAATTCCCCGGCAACGTATTTATACCGATATGTTGCGAAGATTAGCATGGGGTACTGATGCTAGTTTTTATAGACTAATACCTGAGGTTGTTGTTCATTCTGAAAATGAGAATGAAATTGTTGATATTTTGAAAGCTGCACAAAAATATAAAGTGCCAATAACGTTTCGTGCTGCGGGTACTAGTCTGTCTGGTCAGAGTATAACGGATTCTGTCTTGGTGGTTGCAGGCCAAGGTTGGGAAAGATATGAAATCACATCAGATTATAAATCTATTCGTTTGCAAACGGGTATAACTGGGAAGAGAGTAAATAATATTCTTAAGCCTTATGGAAAAAGGTTCCCACCAGATCCTGCTTCAATTAATTCTGCAATGGTTGGGGGAATTGTTCTCAATAATGCTTCTGGAATGAGCTGCGGAATTCATGAGAATAGCTATCGAATGATAAAATCAGCAAGAATTATTTTGGCCGATGGAACTATTTTGGATACGGGTGACAAACAAAGCCGTGACTCGTTTAAAAAGTCGCATTATGCATTTTTGGATAGATTGTTATCTATCAAGAATAAGGTCCTTTCTGACTCAAAGTTAGTAGAGCGTATTAAAAAGAAATATTCCATAAAGAATGTAATGGGTTTAAATATTCAACCTTTTATTGAGTTTGATGACCCTTTTGATATAATTACCCATCTTATTGTTGGTTCAGAGGGTACTTTGGCTTTCTTATCGGAAGTGGAGATGCAGACTGCAGATGATTATAAATACAAATCAAGCGGGATGTTTTTCTTTGAAGATATGCGAACAGCAAGTGAGCTTGTTGTGTCGTTAAAGGGTGCCAGTGTGAGTGCAATTGAGTTTCTTGATAGAGAGGCACTAAGATCTGTGGAGAATGAGTCGGATGTGTTGCCTGAAGTCAAAACATTGTCGGATACTGCTACTGCCTTATTAATAAAGATTGAGGCTGATAGTGAGCATGACTTGGCTGAATATACCTCGGAAGTAAGCAATATTGTCTCTAATTATAAAACTATTTTTCCGGCTCGGTTTACTACAGATCCAAAGCTTTACAATGCATATTGGGCTTTGCGCTCCGGAATATTCCCATCAGTGGGAGGCATGCGCCCGGTTGGAACTTCTTGCTTGATAGAGGATGTGGCATTTCCTATGGAAGTCTTTGCTGATGCTGTAGAAGGATTACGAAGCATACTTGACAGGAATGGATATGCTGATGCAGTTATTTATGGTCATGCACTTGAGGGTAACTATCATTTTATATTGAACCAGTCGTTTGATTCTGAAGAGTCTATAACTCAATATAAAAATATGATAGCAGAGGTTGTTGATTTGGTTGTGGATAAGTACGATGGTTCTTTGAAGGCTGAACATGGCACAGGGCGAAATATGGCACCCTTTGTGGTTAGAGAATGGGGAGAATCAGCTTTTGAAATAATGAAAAGCGTTAAGATCTTATTTGATGATTCAGGAATACTGAACCCTAGTGTTATCTTCAATTCTGATTCAGAGTGTTATGTGAAAAATATAAAGCCATTACCACAGGCTGATCCTATCATAGATAAATGTATAGAATGTGGTTTCTGTGAAATAAACTGCGTTTCGGCAGGGATGACATTGTCCCCCAGGCAAAGAATTGTTACACAAAGAGAAATTGCCAGATTGAAAAGGAGTGATGAGAATGATTCTCTATTAGAAGAGCTTGAGAATGATTTTGAGTATTTGGGAAATCTAACATGTGCTGTTGATGGACTTTGTTCGCTACCTTGCCCCGTTAAAATTAATGTCGGTGATTATATTCATACTTACAGGGAGCGAAATAATCAAAAGCACCCATTAAAATTAAAGTTTGGTCGCTTTGCAGCAAATAATTTTGGTGTCATAAGTGCAGGGCTGAGGACTGCCTTATCAGTTGCAAGTGTAGCACAGAATATTGTTGGCTATAAGGCTGTTAATAAAATAGGAGCCGGACTTCATAAAGCTAGTGGAAATATACCACTGTGGACTTCAGCTTTGCCTAAACGTGCTTCAAAGGCTAGACTTGGAAATGATTTTGAATCTCCACTCAAGGTTGTTTATTTTCCAAGTTGCCTTAATCAGATGATGGGACCCTCTAATAATGACTTGGAGCAGGTGTCACTTGTGAATAAGATGGTTAAGTTTTTGAATAAATGTGGGTATCAGGTAATTTTTCCAAAGCATATGAATAAAATGTGTTGTGGAACAATTTGGGAAAGTAAGGGAATGCCAGATATTGCTGATAGCAAATCGAAAGAATTGGAAGATGCTTTGTTGGTTGCTTCTGACTATGGTAAGTATCCTATATTGTGTGACCAGAGCCCTTGTTTAATGCGAATGAGGAATACTATAAAAGGATTAAAGATGTATGAACCGGTAGAGTTCATTGATAAATTTTTGATTGATAGAATAGAATTTACTCCAACTGATGACCCTATAACAATTTTTGCAACGTGTAGTACTGTTAGGATGGGTCTTGAAAACACTTTAATTAAAGTTGCTCGTCTCTGCAGTAATAATGTAATGGTGCCAAGTGAATTAAACTGCTGTGGGTTTGCCGGAGATAAAGGCTTTTTCGTTCCTGAGCTCAATAGGTATGGTTTGAGAAAACTACCTGCTCAGCTTGAAGCAAAAAATATTAGAGCGGGATATAGTAATAGTAGGACATGTGAAATTGGGTTGAATACAAATACTGGAATACCATATATGTCGATAGTTTATCTTGTGGATAAATGTTCCAGATTGAAGGATAACTTATAAATATTTTGATAAAAGAAAAGAGGCTGTCTCAAAATAGAAAATAAGCCTCTGAGAATTGAATATTTGTAA
>CAZHWC010000031.1:0-7687 GCA_964535975.1 uncultured Proteiniphilum sp.
TATAGAATGCACGAATATTGAAGTTGTGATTTTTAAAAGGTTTGTACGAAACAAAGAATGCGGGTGTAAATTCGCTCTTGTCTGGTGCTGCCTTCGCTTCATCATCCGCTGCTGTGTTGCCCGAATTGATTCGCTCGCGCACCAATGTCGCAAGAATACTTCCCTGCACTTTCACCTTACCCAAGTCGGCAGCAGTTGCCAAAGCTATCAATGTTGTCAGTCGCTTAGGAAACACAAACCCGTCAAGGTCTGAACGCAAAGTGTTGTATTGAAAGTCGGCCGACAGCACCGCATCCCATTTTCGGGTGATTGAGTATTTGTTTGCCGCCGATATATATGCCTCACGCTGATCAAAAGTATTGTCAATCAGCATTAGTGTGGTATCAGGATTAAGGTACTGCATATGGTCGTAAGCATATTTTGCATTGACCAGCAAATCATATTTAGGTGTTATGGACTTCTGAAACACACCTTGCGTAAAGAAACTTCTGTCCCATTGTCGCTGTGAGTTTTTCCACTTATTGTTCACAATAGCACCGGGTATGCCTCGCTCCGAGTCGTAATAATAACTCTTTACCCTCCAATATCCCTGGTCGATGGAGCCAAACAAACCAGCCTCAAGGCGCACAGATTCAATATCACCATTTGCTCTAACAGCTGTGGTGTCATACATCACTTGGTTGGTGTTCGGAAACACACGCTTGTATCTGTACTTATATTTTCCCGACGAGTTCACATACTCTGCATTGGCAGAAGCACTCAGCTTGTCGTTAATTTTGTGCTCATATAATAATGAGGGATTGATAAGGTCGAACGACCCACCCTTCACGCTTGCGCGCACGTTGTAGTTCTTGTTTTGTTCGAAACGCGGAGTGCGCGACCTCATATATACCGTTGCCGAAGAACCAAAGTCCTTCCCCGGCTGAAAGATATTGCTTTTTTGTCCGTTGTAAAGCGATACCTCTTCAATGTTTTCCAACGAAAACTTACCCAGGTCAATCTGTCCGTTTTGAGCATTGCCTAGCTGTATGCCGTCATAAAAAACTCCCACATGATGAGTTCCCATGCTTCGCACGTTCACTGTTTTCAAGCCCCCAATACCTCCGTAATCTTTTAGCTGCACACCCGAAAAGTATCGAAGCGCATCTGCAACGGAAAAGGCACTGAGGTTCTTGAGTTGATCACCCGACAATTTTTGCACCGGGATAACCTCTTTCATCAAGGGGCTTCCCACCACAATAAACTCATCAAGCTCCAGCGACATGGCAGTCGAGTCTTTGGACAACTGCGCCATCGCCGGCTCTGAAATACAAACAAATAAACTTATTGCTGAGAGCAATATTTTTAATTTTCCTTTCATCCCGTTTGGTAAACGATATAATTCGGGAGACAGAACAATATTCTATATTGCTATAAAAAGAAAGGCACGCGTAATGTGTAAACGGCTATCACATATATATAATAGTGATACAAAATAATACTAAACCTGCTAAAATTACGTGGCGTCCTCAAGCTCCATTCCCCGAAAGCTATTAAACATTTATTTATTCTGGCAGGTCTTCTGACTTACTCCTCTTTGTGCCTCCTTCCCATCCGCCAATTGGCGAACAGTGGATTAATTGAGTCTTTTGCACAAAGCTTTTTATAGAGCTTACAGCAGCGGGTCTGTTCAGGACTTTCACCTGATTCCCTTTTCATTACGCATTTCGGAGAGTTATGAAATGAGTAACACCAAAATTTCCAAGTGCAAAGATAGGTATTATAAGATTAAATTCCATAATTTGCTTTAGAATATTTTTTCAAAGCACCTTTGTGAGCTTTATTATAAACTGTATCAGAAAAAAGGTTTAAGGGGATGGAGAACATACAAAAGAGGGTGTATCACAATGTGATTTCACCCTCTTTCTATTCTTAGAGCCTTATTTTGAGACAACCTCTCAAAATAAGTTGCACTGTGCAATCAGCACATTACAATTCTATTCTCCCAATATCTTTATCTCAACCCTTCGGTTGTTAGACCTGCCCTCGTTTGTGGCATTGGTATCTATTGGCTTAGAGCTGCCGTATCCTTTTGCGGATAATCGTCCTTTCTCAATGCCTCTGCTCATCAGATATCCCATCACACTGTGGGCTCTGTCTTCACTCAATCGGTTATTGATTGCCACACTTCCGGTATTATCGGTGTGTCCCTGTATCTCAAGACTCACAGTAGGATTGTCCTCCATATACTTCACAAGCTTGTTAAGGTCGGTCGACGCCTCCATGTTCAAGTCTGCCTTGCCGGTTGCAAAGAATATATTGTTCATCACAATCTGCGTACCTGCCTTTGCCTCTTCAATCTCCAGCTCAAGCTTCACATACAGCGTCTCACTTCTGTTCAGTCCTTTGGTGCTCATCTCTTCAATATTGCTGATAAAGCCTGCCTTCCTTCCCGAAATATTAAAGTCAGATTGTGCCTCAAGCTGCGCCTCAAAGAAGCCGTCGCTCTTACTCTTCGTCACATCCACAGACGCACGCGTCTTGTTTCTCACCGACACCTGCGCATCGCTCACAGGCTCGCCGCCTTTTTTCTTCACTGCTTTTCCAATCAAAGTAAAGCGTGGGTCGTTATGAATCAATATCAGTGAAATGGTGTTACCATCATCGTCAAACATTGCAGCTTCCAGTTGCTTGCTCTCTGTCACCACATCGTGCAGCACACCTCTCACGCCATAGTCGCCTCTGGTCACACCTGCCAGACTCAACTTTCCATCTGCATCGGTCTTTCCGCTATATTGTGCGCCATACTCACCCGTAAGTGTCACCTCCACATTTGGCAATGCCACACCGGTCGCTTCGTCCTTCACCCACACAGCAATGGTCTTGGTAGCAGGCACGGGTGCCACAATTGGCGGAGGCACCACCTCCACAGGTTTTGCCTTTTTCTCGCGGAATAACGATGTGCCCACGCCCACGCTATACACCAGCGATCCGTTTGTCGAACTTCCAAACGCAATTCTGTAGGTAGCTTCCGAAAATACAAAAGCTTCATTCTTCAGATTTATATGCACTCCCAATCCTGCAGGAACATAAAAACCTGTCTTTCCCACATTACTATATAAGGCAGTTCCCGCCGCAAGATATGGCGTCACTGCATATTTATCCTCGGCAAATACTTTGTACACACCGCTCGCTTCAAACGTAAACAACTTCTCAGTGTTTGAGTACGTTCCCACAGGAATGGTATAAACGCTGCTCGAGTAGTTAATACCTGCCCTCACATCAAAGTTGCGTGCTAACCCGTGCCAGTAGCTCACTCCATATCCTGCATCCATGGCAGAGAACTTGCTCAGATGATGATTCATCACAGTCTCAAAATCGGTCAACGAATAGTGCAACGCCACCGATGGCTTCTTTTGTGCCACCACCACCATGCTTAGCAACAGCATCAGCGAAATAATTATCTTTTTCATTCTGTTTCCTTTTAAATGTTACACCGATTCTCAACTATTCAACCTCTCTTTTGCTCAAATCTGCAACCGTAAACACAGCCGGTTCGCTATATCCGTTCATAGACGGGTCTGTTGTCTCCACAGGCAAATCCATCTCGTCCAGCGTTTGTATGGCCCATATAAACTGGTTGGTTTCCACCACATCGTCATCAATCATATTCAGCTGCGGACGCCATATAAATTGTGTCGTACCTCTCACCAGCCTGTCTTCAATTGGCGGTGTGCTTCTCATTGTCTGCATAGGTGTTTGATTTGGCAGCACTCTCCATATCTGAATTCTGTATTTCACCACACTGGCATCGGCTGTCACGGGCGTCCATCTGAATGTAATCACGCTCTTCGCTTTGTGAATATCAAGCTCCTGACCATCCGCAGGCACCACCAGCGTCGGCAATTGGTAGCTGAAAATCATAAACACCTTGGGCGGTGTCCATTCGGACAACTGATACTCCTCCGCACCGTGCCACACTCTCACTCTCATTGTATATTGTCCCGCCGCAAGTTTGCCGCTGCCTGCAAAGCTGTTCATCATCCTCGCATCGGCAAACTTCCCGTTTTGCAACTGCAACACATCGCTCAGCGGAAATGTAACAGTACTCCCCACCACCTGCACAGGCATGCTTGTGGTCACAGGCAGCGTATATATCACCTGATCATCTTCATTCATTATCTCCGTCTCAAATCTCACACCCATTCTTTCCACCTCTTCGCCTTTCATGGTCGAAAGAATAAGCATTCCGTTTTGCGGTCTGTACCATTCCGACAGATAAGCCGACGGTCGCGAATTCACCATCAGGTTCACTCTTAGGTTCTGAGCCATTATCTCTCCCAGTGGCAGCAACATAATCATCACTAGGGCAATCACTCCCAACCCTCTGTTATTATATTTCAATGTCTTCATCTTCATAGTTGTTTTCATAAAATGATTAGTTATTTACCAAGCCTGTATTGTATTGATGTCTTCACATGGCTTTCTGTGTAGTTTGCACCCAGCATCGTAGCCGGAGGTGTCAGCTCATCTCCGTATTTCATAAAGTTGAGCGTGCCCGACAGTGCCCAAGCAATCTTTTTAGTCACATTCCAGTTGAAGCCGGCTGTTGCCAGAATATTATTGCTTGGCGTAAAAGCCATCAGCTTGGTGTTGGTATATTGCAGCTGCGCCTTCACCGTCATCTTCGGTTTCTTCAGCGGCATGCTCGCCCCCATTGTAGCAGAATAAAGTGTCAAATCCAGATTGGTGGGAGTCACCTTGTTCTCAAACCACAATACGCTAAAGTCGGGCGACAATTTCCAATTGTAAAACACAGGAACGTACAGCAACAAAACGCTTTGGGTGTTGTTTGTGGTTGCAGGGTTGGGCAGCACTGTTTCGTCAAACTTACTCCAGCTGTACGTTGCACTTATCATATTACTCATCTTTTGGTTGCTCCATGTATATGTGGGGTTAATGCTCAGGTCATTAGATACATTCTTCAATCCCATAAATGTGCCGTATGCCGGTGCCTGAAACCCAAAATTATTGTATGTCGCATTCAACGAAAATTGCTCAGTAAACTGTGCAAACATATTAGCATTTGCAATCAGCTGCTTGTTGCGCGTTCCGCTCCAGTTGGTAAACCGCTGACCAATATCTCCGTTAAAGATATACTTTCTGTCGGTGCTTGCCACTCTGGTGTTGATGGTGAAGTCCAAGCGATCGTTCTGTAAAAACGGATACCCTGCCGTGTAGTAACCCTTGCTGTAGAAGCGGGTGTTAAAGCCAAGGTCAAAGTTCTTCGATTTCTTTCCCACACTGCCCAGTCCCGCAAAGCCCTGCGAAGTGCTGATACGTGGTGTAAGAAGTCCCACAAGTCCTTTAAACGAACCATTGTTCACCACCGGTGCCGACACATCATTAATGTCTCTGGAGTGGTAGCTGTTCCCCAGCTCGGTGTTGAAATACCATCCTTTTTTGTCCTTCACGTTCAGCATAAAGGTCACCACCACGCCCTCCTGCGGATCGGGATGTGGCGGCTTGGCAACTGCCGGAATAGGTAAAATGCTGTCCTCGGCATCCTTGCTTCTCACTATGTTGAAGCCCGCAAAGTAACTGTCTTTCTTTTCAAATCCTATCTGCGCCATTGTCTGATTGCGACGATACACACCCAGCACACCCGGCGCAGGAGTAAATATAGGATTCTGCTTCTGCTGGCTTATCCCGTGAAAGAATTTAAATCTAAAGTTGCCCGGTCTCAGGTCAACACCTGCGCCAAACACGCCCAAGTCGCCCGTGCTCAGGGTGCTGTATCTAAGATACTGCGTACCCAGCTGCAACTGCGCCCATTTATATGAGGGATTTATTCCGATATTATTAATCGGATTGGTCAACCACTGCCCAAAGGTTTGCTTTGGGCGTGGAATGGAGGGTGGCCACCACCCGCCAATACCGTTAAAATTGTAGGTGGTGGGGCTCACATTTATATTTATGGGAATCTTAAAGTCGCCCGTAGTAATAATCGGGTTCACGTTAAACCTCACAAGGTTCCAGGGACGCCTCGGGCTGTAAAACGATGGCGAGTTAGGATCGGTGGTCAGTCCGTAGTAGTCATACGACGTACCAATCGTACCCTCAATCTTCACCGGTTTCTTGTCGCTTTGTGCCACAACCCCAAGGCTAATCATCAACATCAGCGTTAATAAATTAAAGTATCTCATATCTGTGAATTATTTCTTGTTATACATTTTAGAAATTTACTACACCCCTGCCCGACATTCTATAGTCTCCAAACAGGTCGCAAAGTTTTCTGATATCCTTTATAGTTGTGAAGTTATTGTTGCTCAGCACCACAATCACCACATTCTCGTCCACCAGTCTTATCAGCAGCGCGCGGTTTCCTGCCCACCATCCGTCGTGATACAAAAACTCCTTGCCGCTGCTCGATGCTATCTTCTTCCATCCCATCGTGTATGATGAGTTAAAGGCGATAGTTCCCTCTCCTATTGTTCTCTGTGCCAGCTCCATCGTCTGCTTGCTCAATACCTTGCCGTGTCTCAGCGCAGTATCCCATTTCTTCAGGTCGTCTGTCGAGCTGTAGATACACTTGTCACCATATATCAAGTCCAGATATCTCAATTGATACTCCGTTCCGTTTCTGTAATACGACTGTGTAGAGCGTGCAAAGTTGTTAATATCCACCACATAGCTGTCCTTCATTCCCAGAGGCATAAAGAAAGTCAAATCCAGATAATTGGCATAGCTCTTTCCTGACGCCTTCTCTACAATCAGTGCCAACAGCGAGTAGTTGGTGTTTGAGTATCTATACACCGTTCCCGGCTTGTTTATCTGCACTTTGCCCTTATTGTCTGCAATTATGTCAAGCAGGTCGTTGTTGGTCACATTTATCGATTTATCCCAACCCGATCCGTCAATAAAGTTCAGATAATCCATCAGACCGCTTCTGTGTGTCAGCAACATCTTCACAGTTATGTCATCGTATGGGAACTTAGGCAAATACTTCTTCACAGGTGCATCAATATCCACCTTTCCATCCTCCATCAGCTTCAGTATAGCCGCTGCGGTAAATGGTTTCGTGATACTTGCAATATCAAAAGCGGTATGCTTGTTCACCTCATGCTTGTAGCTCACATACTTTTCATAAATCACGCTGTCATCTTTCGCCACCAATATACCACCGTTAAAGTCCTTCGGAATTATTGTATTCACAATCGAGTCAATTTTTGCAGGTAGCTCAGGAGGAAGTGCAGGCGTCACTGGAGGAGTACCACCGCCGCCGATGCCACCGGGCGTACCGCCTATAGGTGGCGAAGTATCTTCACCATAACCACCCTCAGGATTGTCCGAAGCATTCACTTTGAAAGTACACACACACTTCTTGTCACCACACGTTGCAGTAAGTATCACAGTATAAGCCCCCTCTGCCGGGAAGGTAATCACCTCATTTAGGTTAGCCCCCTCACGTGTGTAAATAATCTGATTCATCTGGTTAAACACCACAATCTCATTCTTCACCGATATGCAGTCGCCAAAGCAGTTGTACATACCCGAAAGAACATACGGCACATTTGTTGCCACATTGTTTAATATGGTGTTGCACAATATCTGGCTGCTAATATTCGAAACACCCGGCTTTTGAGGAATCATATATAGATTTGTCCACTCACCCGCAAGGTTGCAGTCGCAATCTTCATCGTCACCG
>CAZHWC010000031.1:7787-20319 GCA_964535975.1 uncultured Proteiniphilum sp.
CCGTTGTCATCACTGTCGCTCGCCTCACCCGGCGCACAAATCACACTCTCGCAACTCATGCAGTCGGTATCTATCAATGTCAGATGGAAACAATTGTCACCATCCACAGTCATAGTCGATTGCAACGTCACGGTGTAAGTTCCTTCCGCCAGAGGAGTTGTTCCTTTCCATATCAGTTCACCGTCACAAGTGCCGCTGGCCCCTGTTGAAGGTTGCAACTGCAGCGAACCAATATTCTGATTCTGCGAAGTCAGACATCCGTTCTCCGCAAAGCTTATTCTCACCTCCTGCACGTCGGTCTTTATAGTAAAGGTCACACTAAACCCGTCGCTATATATCACTTCGGCGCTATCCAGTATATCGTCGCACGGTTCACACACCTTCGGTAAATCACAATCCTCCACATACACATGGTAAGTGCCTGTTCTCACAGAACAACCGTCAGGATACGACACCTCAGCATACAGATTATGAATTCCGGGATGCAGATTGGCAAGCGGCAACTCAGCATTATTGCCCAGCATCTCCACCGATGTACCATTGTCGTCATACCATGTAATTTCGTATGCCAGATTGCTAGGTGTTGGCAGCGGCAGATAAATAGTGTCAGTCAAACAAAGCGTATCACAACCCACAGGCGCAAGGCTCACGTCAGGCAGTGGAACTATGTTGGTCACAAATTCGCGCACGGCACAGCCGTTTGGCGAAAGCACAGTCACAAATAGTGGTCCCGGTTTTCCCGTTCTCACCGTGTCACCCATATGTCCGTTGCTCCACAGATACACATACTCTTGCGGAGAAATATCCGGCAGTGCATGCGCCACAAAGGTATGTATCTCACCTGCACACAGTTCACCTTCAGGCATTTCCACCGTCACCGTTGGCGATTCCGAAAGATAGAAACACTTGGTATCTATGGCAGTACAACCGCTGTTAATGTCTGTCACCTCCAGCACAATCTCATACATTCCCGGTGTCTTATCGGGTATTTCCAGCTTCACATTGCTGCCAAAGCTTGTTGTAAATACTCCCGCAGCAGGGCCGTTTAGCGACCAGCTGTAACTGTAGTCAGTATTTCCCCCGTCATTATTATTTAACATAAGAGGTAGTTCGCCTGAGCAAATCATATTGTCGTTCAACCATATATTTGCTATTGGAGATGGCTTGTAATTCACATTCACATGATTTGAGTTGGCAGAACAGCCCTCGCCGTTCGATGCTTTCACCCAATACTCACCGTGTGATGAAGCAAAGTAATTCTGACTAGTTGCATCTTCTATCTCATTTCCGTTTCTGTACCACTGATAAGAATCAAAACCAGCCGGTCCCGAAATCTCAATCGAGTCATTCATACATATCTCCAAATCACCACCAATATTTATCACCGGTGCAGGATTCACGGTTACCACTTCAGTATAAATCTTCTCACAGCCCACCACGTCCATGGTTGTCAGTGTCACTGTATATGTTCCTGCATTCTGATAAGCATGCGTCACATTTTGCAGATTCGATGTAAACCCGTCTCCAAAGTTCCAGCTGTACGCCAAGTCCTCAGAACCTACAGCCGTAAACGGCGCATCAGTATTTACACACAACGGATCGGGCACATTAATCTCTGCCAAACCGCCATATGTCACCACCGGCCTGGTATAGCTGCTGGTGCATGTCCCATCATCAATTGTCAGCGTCACCATATGCACACCGGGCTGGGCAAACACCACATGCGGATTCTCAGCATTGCTTGTAGCAGGCGTTCCCCCGTCAAATGTCCAGTTATACGAAACAATCGGATTTCGGCTCTTGCTTATGTTTGTGAAGCTAACCCCATCGCAGTCTGACTCAAACTTAAAGTCAGAAACAATGTTCACCTCCACTTCTTTACACACAAGAACTTCACAATGCTCAGGACTCCAGAACTTTGCACACACCAGATATGTCGCCGTATCTCTGTAATTATGAGTTATGCTTGTTCCATACTTTATGTTTCCATCCCCAAGATACCACTTCACACTTCCAAGTGCATCGGTTGGATTGGTCGAACCAGTAAACGTAATAGGATTACAATCAGTATTTATAATAAATGCGTCGTAATCATCAATTCCGTCACACACAGAGTCGCAACCCCATTTCTCCACCTGAAGAGTATCCGTCCGCTCCACGCAAGAGGTGTTGCACACAGAAATCTCAGCCCAGTAAAAGCCCGGCATAGTTGCAGTATAACTGGATGATGTTGCACCACTAATCGGAATGCCGTCACCACTTGAAGTATTCGATCTGTACCACTGATAGCACAACTCAGCCAATGCAGGAATTGCATGAATGGTAGTATTCACATCCTCCTCACAGCCCCATATATACTTGTCAGTAGTTGATAAAGCAGCCGAAAGATCAATCTCCTCCTTATTCACAATGCGCGTCAGTTTGCCCGTGCAACCGTTGGCATCCACCACCGTCACACTATATTTTCCTGCCTCTGTAATATTTATTGCAGCACTTGTTTGAGCAAGAGTATCGCCATTAAGCGTCCATATATAAGAAGTACCGTCTGATGGCACTGCTGTCAGCGTCTTGCCGTTGACATCGCAAAACGAACCACCCTCCACAAGTGTCACAGGCGAAGGAATATTCACAGTAATATTCAGCAAATCACTTCCGCCACAGGTTGTAAGCATTAGCTCGCTGGTATTGTTGCCCTGCGACCCGTGCCACAGCACCTCAATGGTGTTAGTGCCCTGCCCGCTTATTATTGTACCCAGCGAATTGTTAAGCGACCACTCAAAGCCACCCTCCGGAGCCGGCGAATTGGTGGTGTAAACCGCCACTTCATCCATACATGCATTGGGGTTTCCTTCAATTTCAGGAGCACCAAGCACATCAATCTCTATAATTTCCATGGGCGACTGGCACGCTCCGTTCGAGAACATCACCTTTAGCTTGTAAGGTCCCACAGGATTCCACTTAATTACCACCGAGTCATTTTGCTGTCCCATATATGATGTAATCACACCACCTTCGGGCAACCACACAAACCAGCCGCTTTCGCTGTTGGTCGCGCCTTCATATACATACGAATTTCCGGGGCAAATCAAAGTATCACCCGACGCAACTTCCGCTGTTGGCAAGTCAAGCACCTTCACCACCACCTCCACAAATTCGTTGCAGAACTGATCGGGGTTTGTTGGCACTGCCTTAATTGTATATTCTCCCACCTCTGTCCATGTGCCGGTTATGTTGGCAGCGTCGGCAAATGTAGAAGGTGTAAATCCTGTGGAAGGCGAAATTGTCCACGATGCCGTTCCCGATGGTACGCCAAAGTTAAACGAACTGCCCACGCAATACATCTGCGAATGGCTCATATATAACTCAGGCACCACATTCACCTCCATCGTCGCCACGCCTTGGCAACCGGTATGCGGATTAATATATACACACTCAAGCGTATAGCTTCCTGTCTGCCATCCCCAATGCACATTCACCGATGCGGTGTTTATACTTGCACCAATTATAGAGTTGCCCGGTCCAGTCACAGTCCAGGTATAAAGTGTACCCGGCATTGCAGGCAAACTGTAGTTGTCTGTCGAATTAAGACAAACCTTTGCCGGTCCCTCAATATCAATATTAGGATAAAGCACAGGCACATCAATAGTTGTCGAGTCACCACACAAACCGCCGCAATCGCCTGAAAGAGTCACAGTTGCAGGATACGAACCATCCCACACAACTTCAATCTCCTTGCCCGTTGCCGAACCAACAATCGTACCACCCGTCACCGCCCAGTTATATGTATCACAATTGTCAGGAGTAAAGTATGTCGCTACATCTCCAAAACACAACATCACCTTACAGTCCGATTCAATCCTCAAACCACGTTCGGGCAGCACAGTAATCTGCATCTCAAAGGTATCGGCACAACCGCAGTCGCCAAACTTGTCACTTGGTCTCTCGCCCATTCTTTTGTCGCGCACCACCAGCGTCACGGTATATACACCCGCCTGCGAGTATGAGTGACTGGGGTTCACCAGTGTCGATGTGCTTCCGTCGCCAAAGTCCCAGTAATAATCATTGGCACCTTCCGAAGTGTTTATAAAATCAATCAACTGATCGCGACAAACTGTCGTCTCAGTAGATATGTCAAACCCTGCCGTTGGCGAATCGTCAAGTTGCACCATCGCTCTTATGGTATCAAGGCACAGGCCGTCTTCACTGGCAATAAACACAGTAATCTTACCCTGCCAGCCATCGTCCCAAACTATATTAATATTGTCTCCGCTTGTTGCAGAAGGCGTTCCGCCCTCCACCACCCATTCATACGTAAAGCCCCCAAGTGTGGGCGAAACAATATAATTCTGAGTATTATTTTTACACGAACTCAAAAATAAATCACCATCAGCGGGACCTTTATAGCCCATACCGCCACTCTCGCTATTCTCATGACACGACAAAAAATCCGAAAACAACTCAAACTTCGGACAACAATCCTCCGTCTGCTCAGCCTGCTTCGTCTCCTGCGTCAGTTGCACTCCCCAAATAGTTGCTCCCGACAGTGCCGCAACAGCCACCATTAATATTGTATATAGTAATCTCTTCATGGCATCCTAGTTTTTAAGTTCATAACACACAATCTCCTCACACACACTGCAATCCTCGTCCGTAAACTTATATCGCACACATATGGTTATATCCCTCGTGCAACTGCTGTGCTTGTCGGGCAATGCCACCTTCAGATTCAGTTTTATGGTGCCCTGCTTGTTGCAGTGCCACTCCACCATTCTCGATGGGTAATACCACGAACCATTCACCACACTGCCATTCACAGGCGGATCGCTGTTCCATGTCACTGTGTTGTGTGCCACAAATTTATATATCCAGTCCTCATTTGCCGACTCTTCGTTGCAATTGCTGCCCGATGTGTTTTCCATCACCGATATTATTTCAACCGAAACCTTGCGCACATTTGCGGGCGATATGCTAAACTTATGTTCAATCTCAGCAATATTAACATTCACCGCCACCGTCTTGCCCTTGTCCACAATATCATTGCTGCAGCAGTCATCTTCTGTTTGCTCCTGGTCGTCGTCATCCTCCGCCACTCGCGTAACTGCAGGCACCACCACCTCAAACACGGTCGGCTCGCTTTGTGCATTGTCACACATCGGCCTTCCGTCGCGGGTCACCGCCACCACACGCCACACATACGACGCACTCCTTCTCTCAATTACACCCGGACGCACAATAAAGTTGTTGCGCCCCGTCACTGTCTCATTTATCAGCGGAAAGTTGTTATACAAAGCCTCAAAGGGTGTCTGCCCCTCCTCCACTTCCCACACCATTATATTGTAATAAAAAACCTTTACACGTTCCATCACAAAGGGGGTCCATGTAAAAGTAATTGGTTTTAGCACATCATTCAGTTGTAATGTTGCATTGTCCGCCGGCATAATATTGTTGGGCGCCGTACAATCAAAAATGGTCTCCTTACGGGGCGGTTCCTGAGGTATAGCCTCCTCTTTCCGCTGTCCGAATACTGTGACTGTTGACATTACTAATATCAAACAAGTCATAAAAAGTCTGTGATTCTTTTGCATAGTAGAATTAATAAGATGTTACCGATTTCTGTTAAACTCCTGGTATAAAGACAATTTTGCCTTTTACACATTACACATACAACAACTCATAAAGAAATATTGTTTAGCATTTTCTTCACAAATTGATGTTTTTTTACTAAATTAGCTTTCAAAGTGTAAATCAATTTGAAATATATTATCATTTAAAAATATAGTATTAGATTTGTATAAATTATGGCAACAACACAACAATACAACATATGAAAAAGATAACAACCGCCACATTGGCAATACTTGCAGCCGCATTTCTCAGCAGTTGTGCCGGCATAAGATATATGGATATCGAAACGCGCGAACCGGCACAGGTCACACTTCCTCTCGCCGTGCGCAAAGTGCTTATTGTCAACAATGTGCCGCAGCAACCCGATGATATGGGACACTTCCTCCAAAAGGTTGGCAGAACCGCATTCGACAATGCAACAGCATCGTCTGACAGCATTGCAATATTCTACACCGAGGCGTTATCGCAGTTTCTTGCCGAAGAGGAATATTTCGACGATGTGCTCTACAGCCACGAACAACTAAGGCGCGACAATAATGTCCTGCTCGAGCAGCCTTTATTGCCCGAAGTGATGATTGAAATGAGAAAAGAGAGCGGCGCCGATGCCATCATATCACTTGATAAGATGGTTATGAGAACCAACCGCACCGACCATTTTTATCAGGAGGGATACGTATATTCAGGAATGACAGCCAAGATTGAGTCCGTAATGCGTGTTTATCTTCCCACTATCGACGGGCAAATTCCTGCTGTGCAGCTCAACGACAGCCTTTACTGGCAGGGATACGATATACAGGATGGCCGCGCATATGCCGACGAGGTGCTTCCCACACGCGAGGATGCAATGAAAGAGCTGGCTGTTTATGCCGCCGACAAAATGGCAAAGGTATTTGCCCCACATTGGGAGTTTCAAAACCGATGGGTGTACACATTTATGAGCTCACAAATGCGCGAAGCGGACACATATGCCAAAAACCACCAATGGCAGGAGGCAATTAACATATGGGAGTCTGTGTATAATAAAGAGAAGAATAAGGCAAACAAAGCAAAAACGGCACACAACATAGCCCTTGCATACGAAATGATGGATGATATGACTGCCGCTCTTCAGTGGGCACACACCGCCATGGAGCTTACAACCAAGTATGCCGCCTCCGATTCGCTCGACTTGCGCCGATGTGTTATTTACGTCCGCGAACTAGAGCGCCGTGCCGACGCTTCCAACAAATTGGACATGCAATAACTATCACATTATTGCCCATTTAGACCATTTTAATTATCTTTGTTTCCAAAATATAAAATAACAATTCAGATAACTATGTTTCAAAGTTTAAGTGATAGACTCGAAAAGTCGTTTAAGATATTAAAAGGTGAAGGACGAATCACCGAAATCAACGTCGCAGAGACCTTAAAAGACGTTCGCCGTGCACTTCTTGACGCCGACGTAAACTACAAAACCGCAAAAGACTTTACCGAAAACGTAAAGCAAAAAGCAATGGGTCAGGACGTGCTCACAGCCGTTAAACCTCATGAGCTGATGGTAAAGATTGTTCACGATGAGCTGGCGGCACTTATGGGCGGCACGGCAATAGATATCAATGTGGACAGCAAACCCTCAATCATCCTTATGTCGGGACTTCAGGGTTCGGGAAAAACCACTTTCTCGGGAAAGCTTGCCAACATGCTCAAAACCAAACGCAACAAAAAGCCGTTGCTGGTTGCAGGCGACGTTTACCGTCCCGCTGCCATCGAGCAGTTAAAGATTCTGGGCGAGCAGCTGCAGGTGCCTGTTTACTTCGAGGAAGACAACAAAAACCCGGTACAGATTGCGCTAAACGCTCTTAAGTATGCTAAAGAAAACTCACGCGACCTTATCATAATCGACACGGCAGGACGACTTGCCATCGACGAGGTGCTGATGCAGGAAATCACAGCAATCAGAGATGCGGTGAAACCAAACGAAATCCTTTTCGTTGTGGACTCAATGACGGGTCAGGACGCCGTAAACACAGCAAAAGAATTCAACGATCGTCTCAACTTCGACGGGGTTGTCCTAACCAAGCTTGATGGTGACACACGCGGTGGTGCCGCACTTTCAATCCGCTCGGTAGTCGACAAGCCTATCAAATTTGTGGGAACGGGCGAGAAGATGGATGCCATCGACGTGTTCCACCCCGAACGTATGGCCGACCGTATCCTCGGTATGGGTGACATCGTTTCACTTGTGGAGAGAGCACAGGAGCAATACGACGAAGAAGAGGCACGACGCCTGCAAAAGAAAATCGCTTCAAACAAATTCGATTTCAACGACTTCATCGGACAGATACAGCAAGTAAAAAAGATGGGTAACCTCAAAGAACTTGCATCAATGATTCCCGGCATCGGCAAACAAATCAAAGATCTGGATATCGACGACGACGCATTCAAGAGCATCGAGGCAATCATTCACTCTATGACACCCGCCGAACGTTCACAACCCGAAATAATCAACGGCAGTCGCCGTGCACGCATCGCCAAAGGCAGCGGCACCGAAGTGCAGGAGGTGAACAAGCTTATCAAACAGTTCGACGAAACACGCAAAATGATGCACATGATGAGCACAGGCGGAGGCAAACGTGCCATGATGGGCGCAATGCGAGGCGGCAGAAAGAAAAGAAGATAAAAATCACAAAACTTAGATACACCATAGTATTATGAAATTAATCGATGGCAAACTAATCTCAACCCAAATCAAGCAGGAGATAGCACAAGAGGTAGCCGACATAAAGGCAAAGGGCGGCAAAACACCACACCTCGCTGCTGTGCTTGTGGGAAATGACGGGGGCAGCGAAACATACGTTGCCAACAAAGTACGCACCTGCGAAGAGGTGGGGTTCAAGTCCACACTCATCCGCTACGAAAGCGACGTAACCGAAGAGGAACTACTTGCCTGCGTTGACAGGCTCAACAATGACCCCGACATCGACGGCTTCATCGTGCAGCTCCCCCTACCCAAGCACATCTCCGAAGATAAAGTGACAGAGGCAATCGACTACCGCAAAGACGTCGACGGCTTCCACCCTGTCAACGTGGGACGCATGTCGCTCGGAATGCCCTGCTTCCTTTCGGCAACACCCGCCGGCATTGTCGAGCTGTTGCGCCGCTACGAAATCGAAACAAGCGGCAAACACTGCGTGGTGCTTGGCCGCAGCAATATAGTGGGCAAACCCGCAGCAAGCCTCCTTATGCAAAAAGGATACCCCGGCGACTGCACTGTCACCGTATGCCACAGCCGCACAAAGAATATTAAAGAAATCTGCCTTTCGGCCGACATCATCATCGCCGCACTCGGCGTGCCCGAGTTCCTCAAAGGTGATATGGTGAAAGAGGGAGCAGTGGTTATAGACGTAGGCACCACACGCGTGCCAAACGCCGAGCGCAAGTCGGGCTTCAAGCTCACGGGCGACGTGGCCTTCGACGAGGTAGCGCCAAAGTGCAGCTTCATCACCCCAGTTCCGGGAGGCGTAGGCCCCATGACTATCATTTCGCTTATGCGAAACACACTCCTTGCAGGAAAGAAGGAGATTTATTGTTAGAGATTATAAGATTAAGGTTGATAAACAATCTGGTATTTCTAATAAGAGTAAATAGCTATAAAAGCAAATCCCAACTAGTATCACTACCGGTTGGGATTTTTCATTTCCAATATAAAATATGTCTGTTAAATTATTTAGAAATGTTTTTGTTAATCTCTTCTATATAGTTAAGCAGTTCATCCCTGCCTAAATTTTTCTCGGACGAAGTTACAAAAATTGGCGGTAATTCCTCCCATGATTCCAATAATTTTGTTTTATATTCTTCAACATTCTGCTGCAAGCGCATCGGTCCCTGCTTGTCACCCTTTGTAAACACAATGCTGAAGGGAATTCCGTTCTCCCCAAGCCACTCCATAAACTCAAGGTCAATTTTTTGCGGCTCGTGGCGACTATCCACCAGCACAAACAGCGACGTAAGCATCTCCCTCTCCAGGATATAATCCTCAATCAGCTTCTGCAACTGCTCCCTGTTCTCCTTGCTGCGGCGTGCATAACCATACCCCGGCAAATCCACAAGATACCAATCCCCGTTTATCAAAAAGTGATTTATAAGCATCGTCTTACCCGGCTTCGATGAAGTCATGGCAAGCCCTTTGCGGTTGGTAAGCATATTAATCAGCGACGACTTTCCCACATTCGATCTCCCGATAAAAGCATATTCAGGCATCACCTCCTGCGGGCACAATTTATAATCCGTATTGCTAAGCATAAACTCAGCCGATTTAATAATCATAATCTTTTGTTCTCCTTTTATTTTAAATTTTCTTCCGGCCCGAGCCAATACTGCTCAGCACCCACAGCCCGGCGGCAGTCAGCGCACCATTTATCAGCAGCAACTCATACCCCACTCTGTAGCCCCACACGCTCATGCTCACCGCCTCAATGATATAACAAATCACCGGCGCCGCCACAGCCACATAAGGCACATATTTGTCTATCGGCTTCACTTTGGTATACAACCCCGCCACATACAAACCAAGCAGCGGACCATAAGTATATGATGCCAGCTTATAAATAGCCGTGATAATGCTGTCCGAGCCAATTGCCTTGATAAGCAAAATTATCAGCACAAAGATAATACTTATGCCGACATGCGACAAACGTCTCACCCTCACATTTCGTCTCTCAATTGCAGCATTGTCCGTCGGCTTCATATCCAGTATATCCACGCAAAAAGATGTGGTAAGCGCCGTCAGCGCCGAGTCGGCACTCGAAAAAGCCGCCGCCACAATCCCCACAATAAATATAGCCAGCGTCGCCTGACCCAAATGCTGACTTGCTATCAGCGGCATAATATTGTCCGACACCTCAGGCAATGCAATCCCCTGCTGCTCCGCAAAGAAAATCATCAACACACCCAGCGACAAAAACAAAAAGTTGATGGGCGCAAACGCAAAACCATACGACAACACATTCTTCTGCGCATCCTTCAGGCTGTTTATGGTCAGATTCTTCTGCATCTGATCCTGATCAAGCCCCGTCATCACAATTGTGATAAACATACCACTGAAAAACTGCTTAAAGAAATTCTGAGTGCTCGCCCAGTCGTCAAACACAAAAATGCGCGAGTGAGGGCTATTCTTAATCGTCTTCACCGTATCCACCACACCAATATCCAGGCGCGTCATCACCTGCCAGATAATCAGCACCAGCGCCGTCAAAAAAAGCAACGTCTGCAGCCAGTCCGTCCATATAATTGTCTTAATCCCGCTCTTGTGGCTATACAGCCATATAATAAGGATAATAGCCACCACCGTCACCGCAAAGGGCACCTTCATCTCGTCAAACACCAGCGTCTGCAATATAAAAGCCACAAGGTAAAGCCTCGCCGCCGCCCCCACAATCTTAGACAGCAAAAAGAACCACGCCCCCGTTTTATATGACCTGCTGCCATACCTCTGCTCCAGATAACCGTATATAGTAGTCAAATTCAGCCGGTAATACAATGGCAGCAAAACATACGCAATCACTATATACCCAAAAAAGAAACCCAGCACCATCTGCATATAAGTCATGTCCAGCCCCCGCACCATGCCCGGCACCGACACAAAGGTCACCCCCGATATCGACGTCCCGATCATTGCAAAAGCCACTATATACCATTTCGATGATTTGTTGGCACGAAAAAAGGCATCATTGTCACCACCGCCCTTCCTGCTTGTCAGATACGAAATCAGCATCAGCATCAGAAAGTATGCAGCAATCACCACCAGAATAAATCCACTTTGCATATGTTTTTGTTTATGATTTTACAGTTTATATATCAACGGCTAGATGCACAAAAGTAGTTAACAAAATTTTAAGCAACAAATTATTAATTGATAATATAAGCCCAAACTCGTTATTTATCTTATTTTTGTAAAAGGAATAAAAAATCATTCAAACATGACCGTTCAATCAAAAGAAAAAGTTTGCCTAATCATTAATCCCATCTCAGGCACCGAGTCCAAGCGATTTCTGCCCGAAGAGTTCGCAGCATCGTTCGACCAAAAGAAATATGACGTATTCATCCGCATCACAGGTTATGCAGGTCACGCCACCGAGATAGCGCGCGAAGCAGTGGCAAAAGGCTACAAATTCGTAATCACCGCCGGCGGCGACGGCACCGTCAACGAAGTAGCAAAAGAACTTATCGGCACCGACACCATCCTGGGAATCATACCCTTCGGGTCGGGCAACGGACTGGCACGCGACCTCAATATACCGCTCGACACCACCAAGGCAATCAACATAATTCGTCAGGGCAATGTCCGCACCATCGACTACGGCACCGCCAACGAACACATATTCTTCTGCACCTGCGGTGTGGGATTTGATGCATTCATCAGCGACAAGTTTGCCGACGAAAAAATACGCGGACCCCTTGGCTACGTCCGCAGCGTAGTAGAGGGCGTCATCGAGTTCCGCTCCAGCGAGTACGAAATCACACACGACGAAGGCACACTCCACGAACGCGCCTTCCTTGTCACATGCGCCAACGCCTCACAATATGGCAACGAAGCATACATCGCACCCGGCGCCGATATGGAAGATGGCAAAATGAATGTCTCCATACTCAAACCGCTCAATCCAAACGAAATACCACAAACCACCTTCCAGCTCTTCACCAAGAATATCGACAAAAACAGTAAAATGATAACCCTGCTCACCAACAGCCTCACCATCCGCCGCCAAAACGCCGGAGTGATGCATGTGGATGGCGAACCCGTCGAAGCAGGAGAAGATATTGAAGTACATATCATACCAAAGGGGCTTAAAGTGTTTGCACCCAAACCCATTAAACGCAAAGAACGAGAAAATGTGTTCAGCACCTTCACCCGTTGGTTGAATGT